>NZ_AP024907.1:0-110000 GCF_024347135.1 Vibrio spartinae
GAACCGACCTCAGATATTCAGATCTGTGTAAGAAATAAAAGAGCCGCATTCTACCTTTTTTATCTCCGATAGAAAATTGATTTTGTGCTTTTACACATGATCCTTGAACCTTATAAATATATAAGATCTTTATATAGATCTTTTTATTAGATCTACTATTAAGGAAGCGGATCTTTGTGGATAACGTCAAAATGATCAACATGATCATCAGCTTCAGAACGATCACTTACTGTGATCAAGCATTGATCAACCCAAGGATTAGCTGGGATCAAAAATGGTACTTATGCACAGGGTGCGGGGAGGTACTTAGTTATTATTGGGATAACTATAGCTTCTCCACTGGATCTTTCTATATTTATCCACAGATTTTTTGAAGTGAAAAGAGGTAAGAAGCGTGCGATT
Source organism: Vibrio spartinae (assembly GCF_024347135.1). Classification (NCBI taxonomy): domain Bacteria; kingdom Pseudomonadati; phylum Pseudomonadota; class Gammaproteobacteria; order Vibrionales; family Vibrionaceae; genus Vibrio; species Vibrio spartinae. The sequence continues at coordinate 403 of NZ_AP024907.1, forward strand.
AACGTTTCAACCCGAAGATGCTGCTAATGTTGTTGAGCTGAACATATTGACTCTCCTTCTCGCTTTCAGGAAAAGATATCAATCGTGGTCTCACTCAACCTGCTCCCAGAGAAAATACCCTTGTTTGATATATATCAGCGGATAAAAAATAATTTAAATGAATAAAATCAATTCGTTATTTCAATAAAAGACAGCGCTACTCCTTGTGAACAATACAAAGGCTATTCCCGTCAATTTTAACGCAATTGGCTGTTATTGATGGTGTGGAAAGCTTGGGAGTTATTTCACAGGGCAGTTTGACCACCCTGTGGGTAACTACTTATGCACAATCTGATGACGAATTGAACTGTTCAATATGCTGGGTGAGCCACTCCCCGGCGGCATCTTCCGGAACCGGATGCTCAGTAATATCAATCGTATAACAGTCAGTCAGAGGCGTTGCACCGATATCAAGCAGCAGTTCGTAAGCATGTTTTCCTGCGGCGCAGAATGTGTCATAGCTGGAATCACCAATTGCGATGACAGCAAATGATAATTGGTCGGTTCTGGGAGGAGTATCCTGAATTGCCCGAATAAACGGCTGAATATTATCAGGATATTCTCCGGCACCGTGTGTCGATGTAATGATCAGCCAGATGCCTTCTGCCGGGATATCCGCTAAATCCGGTTGGTTATGGATCTCGGTTTCATGTCCTTGTTGTTGGAGTCGCTCATCAAGATGATCACCGACATATTCAGCGCTGCCTAGCGTGCTTCCCGTAATGATATGGATCATATTCATCCTCTTCACAATGGCATTTCACAAATGGAATGCTTTGATTACTTTAGATAAAGCGTATTGACACCAAATTTCATCAGAAACATGTGTCGAGATGCAAATTTTCAGCATAAGAGTAATCAAACCGAAGCGGGAAAGAAAGACACAACTTGTATATTGTGTGGATAGAATGAGACTAACCCGTGTATGAACGTGATATCCGATCATGATCATCATTTGTATACTTGTGTGTGTTTGATGTGGGTAACAATCAAAGATCACTTTGCTCAGGTTTAGTCGATCAATATCATGATCCGTTTGTCTGTATATGTTCTTATCGGATCGAATGTTCGTCGCTTTGATTTGTCCCTTATGGGCGCCAAAACCGTGAAGTCACTCGTAAGATTCGGTAACAAACCAGTTACGAAAGAATGGTTTGCTTCGATTCAATTCGGATTTTTTGTTGCTGTGACTCGTGGTAAAGGCTGGTGTCATTTAGTCTGCACGGGTGCCGGTGATTTCCGGCGTCGGGATTCGAACCCCGTATATAAGATCATAAAGGTGCATAGACGACAGCAGTAGCTGGCTTTATTATGTGGGCTTCATCATATTGAATTATGGTGGGCTGGATGAGGCTGGCTTCGGTCAGGCCGTTTCCTTTGTGGCGGCAGTTCGAACCCGTTCAGCTCACCACCTGCCGAGATTCGAACCTCTTTGGTGGTGGTATTTAACAGTCACAAAGGAGAGGAATATGTCCGATTTGAATCAATTTACGCCCTATCTGCCGCTGGTTGCCCGTGGTTATCTGATCGATCTGCTTGGCTTGTGTACCGATGCACAGACCAATCAACATGAGCTGCGCGAAGTGCTGTTGTATCTCAATAATCTGATTACCTATGATGAAATGCAGTTGCAGCAAGAGGACTAATATCGGTGGGCAAATCAAAGGAGAGCGAAGCTCTCCTTTATTATCGCTGCCCAATGGACATGTAAACATCAGAAAATATTGTTGATATTAAAGTAGTTTTATCTGAGTGGGATTTTAGTACAGAATCAAATTGCAATTAATTTTATAAGGAAGTTATAGACAGAACATCCGTTAGTTATCATATTCGATCATTTACATGGTAATGGGCACATGGCACATATAGCGTATATGACGATTAAAGGTGAGAAGCAAGGGATTATTTCCAGTGGTTGTAACACCAAAGATTCTATGGGAAATAAATATCAGGAAACTCATACTGATGAAATTACCTGGCGTCATAATGTAAGCGGAACAATGGGCTATGATAACTGGGATCAAGGTGGTTGGTTGAAATAGACAAGTTTTTGCGCCTGTTTGTTTACGTTACGGACAGATGCAAAATATGTAGCTTTAAAGGTATTATTATTGATTGGTTTCGGCTGAGCAGGTCTCTTCTGAATCATAGCCAAGATAGTAATATCCTTGCCAGAAGCTGTTTCCCTTCAGTGTCATCGAGTATTGAATTCCTTCGCTGGTTGTACAGTAATGATAACGATACTTTTTGGGCTCAGGCATATGAATAAGTCCGATTGCCAAGCCAATATCACTTTTTGAACTGACTTGATAAAAACTATAGCCATTGTCGATATTCATTTGTTTTCTGTCTTCAGTCAATGCATAACAGTTGTCAGCCGAGGTGGTTTTATTGATGACATCGCCTTGAGTGATTTGGTTGCTGTTTTCTAAGTGAATGACCGTGACTTTAACAGGTAATCTCAGTTTTGAATTTTTGATTGCCAGACATTTACCATGCATCCAGCCAATATCACGAAAATCAGAGCGATGACTGTTTTCAGATAGCATTAGATGACAGGATGTTAGTAACAAAACAGTACTGAAGCGTAATAATTGTTTCATTTTATCTTCCATTATATGACCAGTGTGGGGCATCACTTTTCAGCTTTTTAACACCATAAGATGCACCAACATCGTGTAATATTTTATTATTATTGACATTTTTCAATATAATCTGCTTCTTTTTGGGATTAAGGTTCACCTCATCTAGCCGCTTGTTTATATAGCAATACTGAACCGTGGCGGCTAAATCGGCCTCACCAAGATTTTCGCTCTAGGCCATTCAATCGATCGTTGATGTACTCGCCTTTAAAAAATAATGGCGATAAAGCTGATAGAACCGAGAAATATGAAGCGGCTTCTCGCCTTTATACTGATGTAAAAAGTAGAAATGCCACTCCCGGCCTTTGATGTCAGGCAGTACGCGGAGTAACCCATGATCAATAAAGTGAGTTCGCACAAGAAATTCAGGTAATAGAGCGATCCCCATATCATGCAATACCGCTTCAAGCCCTGTGGTTAGGGTATTTACTTTGACACAATGTTTAACTGATATGAGTTTTTTGTTCGTGCCTTGATTGTCGAAAATTTCTAATTTTTTCCGGTGCCAAGCCGTCGCAATAAATTGATGTGCCGAAAGATCCTCGATTTGTTTCGGGGAGCTATGTTGTGCAATGTAGCGGGGAGAAGCACAGAATATTTCGGATACTTTACCGACGGATAGGGCGCGGTAGTCACAGTCTTTAATATCCCCGCCAAAAATAGCAGCATCCAGCTTGTGCTCAATCAGGTCATGCCACTTCTCTGTCACGACGACTTCCGGTATTAGCTGTGGAAACTCCAAGCACAGCTGCTTGATTGCTGGCATAACGATCTCTTTTTCAGAAAAAGGCGGTACGGATACTTTAAAGTGGCCACTGGGCTGCTCTTTTTTACTGTTGATTTCGGTAAATGCCATATTCAATTGTTCACTCAACAGCTCGCTACGGATTAGCAAGGCTTCGCCTACAGCGGTGAGCACGACACCTCTGGTATTGCGTATGAGTAGTTGCTGACCAATGGCTTCCTCTAACCGTTTGATTTGCTGACTGGCAGCCGACTTGCTGATACCAAGCTTCTTTGCTGCTGCGGTATAGGAACGTTTACCTGCCACCTCGGCAAAAATGAGCAGCAAAGGGGCTAGTTTTACATTGTTCATATATATAAACACTTCGTTAAATAATTGGGTATTGTTTGATATTCGACATAAAACTAAGCTAAGTCAATCCATTCACCGTAGGAAATAAACCATATGACAAGCTTAGTGATTGTTGATTCAACCGTTATAGATAGAACAAAACTTGCAGAGTACAGCGCGCTCGCAGGGGAAACATTGGCCCCGTTCAATGGGCGATTCATCGTCAAGGGAGAAGCTGAAACATTGCATGGTGAGCCCGGGCATGTGATGAAAGCGATTATAGAATTCCCCGATAAAGAAAGTGCGAAAAACTGGTATTTCAGCGCCGCTTATCAAGCATTGATTCCACTGCGTGAGCAAGGTATTCGCAGCTGTTTTCAGCTGGTATAAAGGGCTTCAGGGGAAGCTTGAAGGAAAATAGTAACTTCATCGGAAGGGACTGTTCCAGAAGAGCAAACAGTGATGAGTTATGGAAAAACAACGACAAATAAACGCAGTTGGTTATTTGTCGTTGTTTCTTGCGATTTATCCACTTTATTTTACCGATGCAGAAAGTGACATTTCCCACAATCGCTGGTCTCGCGGGACTTATCGGAGAGCAATTTATGGTCAATTATAGAGGCGTAGCGCTATTCTTCGTTGCTGCTATTGGTCTTTTTTAAGTATTGCCTTGAGTGCAGTTATATTGGCTTGTTCACCCTCTGCTTCTTTCAAGCGGCGACGTTGCTCTGCAAAGTTATCAAACACCTGTTTGGCTTTATCATCTGCCGCTTTTCTGGAGATTTTTCCAGCGCCATTCAGAATATCCCGATCATTAAAACTTAAAAACTGGTCTAGCTTATCGGCCCAGTCTTGCAAGAACACTTGTTTGCGGCGTAGTGCCTGGTCCTCGGCAAAGTCGAGCCACATATTGACGATGCGGTTAAGCTCTTTGATTTCGTCTTCACGCAGATAGTTTTTGGCGATGGTGACACTTCATCGCCTTTATAGCTGGTTAGCCCCATATCTGGCTTACTGGCATCCACACGGCTAGCAATCAGCTCAGCGGCCGTCATATGTGTACAGGCATAATGTAGCTTGTTCTGAATGATCTGAAAGAAGCGGTTAGTTTCTTGGTTGGATGGCTCGTAATCGGCAGCCATGGTAAAGATTTCTTTGACTCGCAGATAAACACGACGCTCACTCGCCCGGATATCGCGAATGCGTTCCAGCATTTCATCAAAGTAATCTGGCACCGCAGAGTGACCAACGGGCGGATTTTTCAAGTGCTCGTCGTCCATTACAAAGCCTTTGATCAAATACTCTTGTAACATTCGAGTTGCCCATTGGCGAAACTGGGTACCACGTGTCGAGCGAACTCGGTATCCTACAGCAAGAATCACCGGGAGACTGTAGTGACGAATGTTGCGTTTTACTTCTCTACCGCCCTCTAGTTGAACTTGTAAGTAATTCTTACAAGTTGAAATTTGCTCAAGCTCCCCTTCAGAATAGACAGCCTTGATGTGCTGAGTTATTGCTTGTGAGCTCACTTGGTACAGCTCAGCCATCGCAGCTTGTGACAGCCACAAGGTGTCAGACTCAAAACGACACTCAACGCGAGTTTGACCATCAGCAGTGGTAAAGAGAACAAACTCTCCTTGAGGGGCTTGGGGAATATTATCTGTCATTCAATCAACCTATTTTCATTATCGGATACGTGATTCAATATTAACGTTGATAAAGTTAGAGACAACACAGATGATAAATAATAAATTAATAAAATCAGTTGGTTATTTGTCGTTGCGTGCCTCTTTCACTTCCCGATACAGAAAGTGAAGTTTCCCATAATAGCTGGCCTCGCGCGACGTCTTGGGGACCGATTGGGGACCAAATTGCAATTTATGGTCAAATACTTACTTCCCAAGATGACTTCCATCATAGATCAGGATGGGAAAAGTGGGAATGGTGGGAAACCGGATCAGCTTTCACCTTCTTTCTCCTCAGCAACGATAAACAAGAGTGGTTTTCCACTCTCTAGCAGGTAAGGTGCGGTGATCGTCTGTTTACCAAAGTGAATGTTCCCTTCTGCTATATAGATGAAGATCCAATCGGGTAACTTACTACTAATAGCAGCGTAAAGTGCATCAGTGGGGATGTCACTATTCTTGTCTGGCGAAATTCTAAATCTCTGGTAGTAGACGTGATGGTTGGATTCAAATGCAAAACTTTCCTGTCCATCGTTGACGAAAGATGGTGACATCGTTCTTCTCGGTTCGAAAACTTCAGCGGTGATGTAGCATAGGTCCTGGTTTGTCATACCTGCTTGGTATTTTGAACATTGGTAGTCTGCACTATGGAAGTAGAACTCTATCTTTTGTTCTGAATTGCCATTCGTGCGCTCATAGTGAATAGATTGTTCTTGAAGCACGGTTTCGATGGCTGTGTTGAAGTGGTAGAGCAACTTTTGCTGTGCGTCTCGAGCGGATGTCGCTTCTTGTATAGGCATCCAAGCAATAATGCTGTTTCGCGAAGCGGTATCAGGCTGTTCCAGTAATGACGTTAGCAAACCAAGGCCCAGTCCTTCACTTAACTCAAGTCCCACACCTACTGAAGACGTGAGCAACAATGTATTTCCTGCGGCAGCTTTCGCGAGCTTAAATGCTTCAAAGTCTCTCATTGGAATGACTTTGTCTTCTGTTTGGTAGAGCCCACCTGCATGAGCAATGTTATGAGCACGGCTGTGGCTGTTGTCATATTGGATAGGACTTGATGTAGAGGCACATCCAGTGAGCAAAATTAGTAACGATAACTGAGTGAACCTAGCCTTCGGTTTCATGAGAAATTTCCTTTTCAAAACAATCTGATTTTGCAGTTATTTATCGGTTGGTCACCAAGTTGACTCATTGTGGATAAGCAGGAGATATCTTTTGATCATTAAACTCATCAGTTATTGATCGGAGGCTTTTGCTATGGATCGTGGATCATTTTGTTATTACGATCCTTTCCTGTCGGGGCGAGGGTGATCATCACCTACCCATATCAATCATTCTTCCAGCCATAAGCATTACCTGCGATATCAAAGTGCCTGTTCTTCATCAACAAACCAGTGCTTGGGTTGATGCGTCGAGGAGTTCGCTTGGTGCAGGACGAGTCATTGAGCGGAATGTTCTGTTGGTGCAAATGCCAGACATGAATGAAGAAATAGGTGAGGGCGGCGGCAGTGGCGAATAGCCAGTTTATATAAAAGAGTACAAACCAAAATAACAACGCGATGTACTTATTTTTGTGGATAACATCCAGTGGCTTATGTAGCCAAATAATGCTTGGGAAGGCCATCAACATCACTCCCCAGCTTTGATATACAGTCACTAACGCACCAAGACAAAAAACGCAAAATAGTGCGAACTTTTTTAGTGTTTTCATCTTAGTCTCCATTTCGTGCTTAGTTTTCCTAAGTATACAGGTATAATTAAAACTTAGAAAATCTAAGCATCGTAGGTTGATGATGATTCTCACTTGTCTAAAACAAATCCATTTCCACAGCGCCTTAAACAGGCAAGAAATCGCGTTGGTATCAGCCAGAGGGAGCTTGGTATCCGTTTGGGTATGGACCCAAGTTCAGCGAGTGGCCGTATGAATCATTATGAAAAAGGGCGTCATATGCCCGATATCGGTACGCTACAAAAGCTTGCTCAGGAGCTCGGTGTGCCTGTTGCGTATTTCTTTTCAGATTCCGACAGCTCAGCAGAACTGGCATGTTTGATTGAAAAGCTCAGTGAAACTAAAAAGCAGGCGCTTATTGAGCAGCTCAGGCAGGAGCTCGATAACATCGACCAGCAATAAAGTTATCGCTCTCGTCCGGAATACCAAAATACTCCACCGACTGCGGCGACTGTCAGTAATAAACCACCCAGCCAAATCCAAAGCTCCATAAAACCTCCATTAATTTTGTTTCTCTTTAGCTTAGTATTGCTAAGCCTCTACTACCTTAATTTTACCACCTATTTTGCAAATGCAAGCCCAAGCGACAAAGCTCCACACCAAGCGATGTGGAGCAAGCAAATACATTAAGTGTTGTATTTCTTAGTGGCTTTAGTGAGTTCTTTAATGGCTTCGGCCAGTGTGGTTATACGGATGACACGTTGATCCAGCTTTTCTAACTCATCGAGCAAATGCAAATACAGCGGGATCTCCCAGGGCATTGCGTTTGAAAAACGTCTCAATACCCCTTCGGATACTTCTTTTTCTTCAAGCTCTTCGTCTGGATAGCGATGAAGAATGAGGCGATACCATGTGATCTCTGGTAAGCCTTTTGATTTTTTGACTTTGAATTTGTAGCGTATTGGATATTTCACTTTGTACTTAGCTGTCAGAGCTTTGCACAGCTTTTCCAATCGTGCTTCAAGGTCTTTGGCCGCAACCATTAGTATCTTTGATTCATCGGCGACAAATAGAGGTAAATCTTTTATTACTTCTGGCTGTGGTGATTGTTCTGGCAGTGCAATATCAAAATCTGACAGGTCTAGCTCTTCGCAATAGTTTGTGATGCCAACGGCAGGTTCTTTAGTCATGTAGCACCTCCATTTTTTTGAAGTGTTTATGTAGCTTGTGAAGTCGTTTTGTACAGGTTTGGGCCTTCTTCTTGATGGCTAGAATTTCATGGCGTATTTCACGGACGAGAGCAAAGCCATCTTCGGTGTAGTCGATAAGATCCGACTCCCACTCCTTATTGGCCTTTGAAAACCGTCCCTTTGGGTAGCGAAAACCTTTGCCTTTGCGGATATGTGTAGAGCGAACGCGGTACTTTTTATTGTGTCGCTGCGCCATTTGGTTCTCACTCATATACCAGTTATGGTGCCATGCGGCCTCGAACGCGTTGTCACGGTTGCGGACTCGACAGGCGAAATGACCGGGGTTTATGTCTCTATAAGAGCGGTGGATGTGCCAGAAATTGTTGGCGTAGCAACTTGCTAAAAACTCCAGCAGATAAGGCTCTTGATCAGTAAAGCGTTCGACTTGTGCCAGAGCATTGAGTGATTGTGAAAGTGCTAGCTCGAAAGCTTGCTTCTCTTCGGTTGGTTTGCACTGCTGTGCCATTTTATGCCAGCGATAAGCTGCACTGTTCTCATCTAACATCGTTAGGTTACTCCATGGTTTTGCTTGTTCGTCACCAATTACCGTAACCCAGACGTCCTTTAGCTATAGCACGCGAAGCTGCCCATTTTGGGCGCTAGTATTTGCCCTATATCCCAGCAGCTAAAGCTGCAATAGCAGCGTATCCTTCCCTGGGAGCCAAGCACCTCCTTTCCAGATCTCTATCTTTGTGGGAGGTCTAAGCTAATAATCCATGACTTGTTAATGACGGTTGTTGGGATGCTGTTACTCACAGTCCAGTATTTGTGGGAGATGGCTTAAGATTGTTGTTTGTTCTGGGATTTGATGAGTGGTAATCCAATTATTGTGGGGTGTTGGAGGATTTTATTGCTGATGCCCCATGGACTTTCACATGTGAAAGCCCATGGGGCTGCACGCGGTGTGCTGTTAGCAAGAGTGCTTTTGGGTTGCTTTTCGGTAAGTAAAGAGAAGTGGTACATGAAAAAATAGATTGAAAAGCTATCCTTAGATAGCATTTCATCGGTTTTTGTCCATTATGAAGGCACTCTATATTCGTATTGAAATCACAGTAATACAGTACATTTTTTAGTAATATGTAACCTATTGATTATTTGAAGGAATAATGACCGTTGAAATTTGCACAAGCTCTCAGCATTCTCTCAAAGTCTTCACCGTATGCGGTCAGTACTGAGAGAGAGCAGAATCAAGATTACCTCGCTGAATACAAGCGCTACATCTACATCAAGACAGATATAGAAGCGGATTTTAAGAAAGCTCTCTTATCGGCCAAGCCCAATCAAATCATCTTCCTATGCGGAAGTAGCGGTGATGGCAAATCCGAGATCTTGACGCAGTACAGCCAAAAGCACAAAGTGACTCATGACTTCCATTTGGATGCAACGCACAGCTTTAATCCGAGTCAGACTGCCATTCAAGCTCTCGATCAGCGCTTCTCCGAGTTCAAGCAAAGCAACAAACCACTCGTTGTGGGTATCAATGTGGGTATGTTGGGTAACTACGCAGAAGAAGGCTCTGAAGGACATAGCGACATCAAAAAGGTGGTTAGAGACTTTCTCTCCCGCAAGCTTTCGAAAATTCCAGAGCAGTACGTGTTCTTGGATTTTGAAGACTATCCAAAATTCACCTTCGATGCAGAGGGTAGTGCATCAGACTTTGCTGAGCAGTTTCTGAAAAGACTGACTGCGCAGACGCTTGATAACCCGTTTTATGTGCTTTACGACAATGAGCGTAAATCTGGAGGACATAATCGCCTGACCGCTAATTATGCGCTGCTGAGTCGGCCAGCAGTTCAGGAATCCCTGATTGGATTACTACTCAAAGCTCGCCTTATCAAAGATCAGTTCCTCACGGCTCGAGCGTTACTGGATTTCACTTTCCAGTTGCTTGCAGCTGATGGCTACTTGTTCGACAACTTGTTTTCAGGCAGCGATAACGAGCTGCTATCCCGCATTCAGGGTTTTGACCCAAGTAATCTGCACACGCGTAAAGTCGATGAGTTTGTGCTTCAGCATGGGCTGGGCATTGAAGATGAGCGGTTCAGTGCATTTAGGTCAAAAATTAACGAGCTTGGTTTTTACGAGTTAACCGAAGCAACGTCTTTCCTTCGCCTTTTCTATTTGCTTCGGGGTGACAACGAGCTCAGCAATGAGTTTGTAACGCCTATCCAAAACGAGTTTACAAACAATCTGGTAGAAACATATGCATCTGTTTGGATGTTACATCGTGATTTCGATGGTTCAGGAAAGATGCGTAAAGAGCTTGGTAGTTTCTATAAGGAAACCCTGATCTCAGCGCTTCACCGCTATTGCAACCGTCATGCACCAACACTCGATAAAGACGAGTATTTAGTCTCTGAGCTTAATGGCTACAAAACGGCGGTGTCTCTTGAAGTTAAGCCAGATTTTTCAGCAATACAAAACAACGTACTCGAAAAAATAGGCACCTTCAATGCGTATTTGAAAGTCGGTGATAAGTCGCTTAAGCCAATGCCGATTAGTGTCAGGCTGCTAGAGCTGCTCGTGAAAATTGGTCAAGGGTACCGCCCTAACAAGCATGACAAAAATGCAGTGCTTTTACTTGATGAAGCACTGGAGCAGATGCTGACAGTCGCTAAGCAAAAAGAGACCTTGTTTATCCTGAAGGGTGATAAGCGCTACAAAATCGTGAAAGAAGAAAGTGACTATTTTGAAGTGAGTGGTATGCGCTAATGACGACCGATAATTTTACATTACCGATAAAGGCTGGTTTGCCACAAACTGCTGCCGACAAGTTCCAAAACAAGAACATCTTGAACAGTTACATCCCCATTCGAACCAAAGGCAACGACTTTGATTGGTCTTCTGTTGTGGGGTTGGTGCTTCGCGGATTACTTCGTAAAAAAATCGAAAAGTATACCTACCTAGATTTCGCAGCGGATTGTAAAGCCAACTTACAAAGCAAACTGGGCGAGGAAGATTTTTGGGAAGTACTGGAAGATATGTATTTTGCCAACCGAGACATCTTCTCGGTAAGCCCAGAATTTTTGTTGTTTAAGAGTCAGAAAAGTGAGTGCAAAGCAGGCGATCTACGTGTGGCATCTCTCTTTATCAACCTGTTAAATGGTCGACAAATTGAGCAGTTTGATGCCAACTTGAACTTCATCGAACAAGAGCTGTTAGAAACCCTGCGTTCCAAAACCAAACCAGATACCGACAAATCACTACGTGCTTCGGAAGCGCCCTATTTGCCATACATGGCCGAGGCATTTAAACGTGATCTCGAATTTTTAACCACGTATCCCAAATACCTGCTGGATGAGTTTGAACAATTCTTGGCATTTTACGGGTTTGCTTACACGGCTCAGCTCAGTCTATCGCTATCTGATTGGAAAACCGGTGAAGCCCCCAAAGCAAAACCGCTCTATTTCATCATGGATCATGAACGCGCCAGCGGTGAGCGAATTCATGTGAAAAAGCACGGCTACAAGCTCTTTAGTGAGTCTTCTTTCAAGCTGTTTCCTGTCCTTTCTATGTTGGAAAACATCCAGCCCAATCCGGACGAAACGAAGAAGCCTTTATGGCAGCTGGCGAGAGATATCGAAAACTCGCAAAGAAGCGACCTGGCTGATCAAATTAAAAACTATGCGCTGATGTTCCGAGCCAACCGCAAACTGGACACTGATATTCCTAGGGACGCAGTAACGGCCATTGATTGGCTGGAATACGCGTTAAAGCTAGCAGAAGAGCAGTTCCGGGACCCGAAAACAGACCGACCAGCCATTATCAAAAAGTACATGACTGAGGTTGAGAAGAATATGGCCGCTGACTTTGTGCAAGCCCGCGGTCGCTCAGGCCGAGTGCTTGTCCTTACGCAGGACCATATTATTTTGCTGACCAACCTGGTGGTGGGCAAAGAAGAGAAGCTCCGCTTCCATGAGCTAGTTCTCGGCTTTCAGGATAGGGGAATATTTGTTGATAAGCAGACAGAGCAAGAGCTTATCAAGTTCTATGAACGAATTGGTAACGTTGAACGCATGAGTGATAGTGGAGATGCAGTGTATGTGCGCAAAACAATTTGAATCGTTTCTGGTTGAGCAGTTTTTACTGCATGCGGAAGGAAACATACGCGCAGGCTATCGCTACCAGTTTAACTCACCTGATCACGGTAACAGCCAGCGTTTGTTTGATGCGTTACTCCGTCGTAAGGACGGTGAGATTATAGTTAGTAACAAGGTGGCGTTGAGCTACGTGAGCGTCCAAGGCTGCAAAGTGGTTCCTGTGCTTCATGGCGAAGAAGACGGAGAAAGCGGGTTTACCGAGAACTATATTTCTCACCTGCGTGATGAAATCGCAAGCCAAGAAGGTGCTCTGAAGGGCTGTGCGCTGGTGGTCATTCACAACAGCCGCCTTGATACCCTTATCAACTCAGCGGAAGACTTGGGGCAGCCTGGGCAAGTTTGGAGCCCTGAGAACATCAAAGTCGCACTTAGCGGTTTTATTGAACAAACTGACAAATCCCGAGATGTATCACTTTGCCTGCTGGATGACCAGTTTGACGCGATCCTAGAAGATGGCGCTACCATGTTTGGCTTCGAATCGCTGTACAAAGCGGTCGAAGATGGCGAGCTTTGTTTTAGCGAACTCGGGATGTTCGATGATCCTTTTGTCGCGGAGCTATCTGGTAATCGAAAGCAGATCAAACAACGGCTGGAAGAGAACCGCGCGCTTTACCAAGAGTTGTCGTTTGAAGTCGAGCACTTTGGTCAGCAACTCGAAGAAAGACTGAAAGGCTTTAGCAGCAAGTTTATCAAAGAACATTTTTCTGACGATGGTTGGAAAGATGTGGAGTTTGAAACTTATCGAGAAGAGATCAAAAAGAACAAGATTCAGCACCTTAAGCATGAAGGTGAAGAAGAGACCAATGATGCGCAAGTCATTGGTCGCTACCCAAAAGAAACCAAAGCGGGCTTGCGTGACCGTCACCTGATCATTGCCCTTGAGGAAGGACAAAGTGAGTTTGAACTTAAACTGAGCTTTTCTGGCACCAGCGATTTAAGCAAAGAACAGTTTAAAGTCTCGCCAGCGAATGCACTAGGCAAGCAAGAGGTCATCAGTACGCGCCTAACCAGTAAAGGAGCAAACGCCACTCTAGCGGCCAGTTATGCTAATGAGCCTCTGTTTTTCACGCTAGCATTGAAGCGTGACAATACCTCTGAAAATCATAACTTCCGTTGCTTGGTCGTCAGAAAAGGCGAGTTTGACCTCGAGGCATTTAAAAACATTTTCGTCGTTGAGCCTTCGAAAAAACGCCTTACCTTAAAAACAGAAGAGAACAGCCTGGTTATCAACCCCGCGCTAACTGTAAGCCGAAGCCTAGATGATGTTGGTGAAGTGGTTGACCGCGCAGAATTTGGTGTTGTCGATTTTGAATCTTTGGCTAACGAGTCAGAAGATATCGGTTTTGCGGTGAAATCAGGTGATAACGCACTGGCATTTCGCATAGAGGGTGAGACGGTAGAAAGCAGCTTGTCCTTTCCACTGCTGCTTAACCAATCGCGCTTCCATAAGTTGTTTGATGATGACGTGTTTGGCGAGCTTTACCCGAGTAAAGATGTTGTCGCGATTGATAATAGCGAATTTCGCGTTATGGAGCCGCGCATTAGCTTAATTCGTTGGGAAGAACGTTTCGTTCAGCAAAAGCAAGTCTATCTGGCTGAATCCAAAAGCATATCGTTGGAAGAGTTAAGGTCTATTGATGACAATCTCCACTCTGCATACCAAGCACTGTTTGACTATCTAGCAAGCCGAAAGACAACGATTTCGCTGGTGTCGTGGGGGCCTCAATTTACCGCACTCGTGAAAGCGACCGTGGATGCATTCCTTGATTATTTCAATGCGATCCCAACTGGCGGCATGCTCACCAAAGAGCAAAAGCTGGTGACGCAAATCGGTTTGGTTCGCGAGAATGGCGAAGAATACTACTCGCCTTTTCATCCACTAGTGCTGGCGTACTACTTAAATCTTTGCAATGAGATGCAAAAAGATGACAGCTTTGCTGACTTGCCAACGGTCACATTCAATCGCTTGGGTCCAAGCGGCTTGCTGCCGTATGTCTATCACCCCAAGCATGAATTTGCTTACAACCAGCAAGTGACCGAAAACGGATTCTGGGTTAAAAGTGTTCCGCATCAGAAAAGTTGTCTGAAGTTCGTTCGCAAGCTTGTTAAAGAGAAGATCAACGAGTTCCAGAAAGCGTTTCGCCACTTGTTTACCGGCTCAGAGAAGAGTGTGCTGGTGAATGCCGTAAATCAAGATCGTGCAGAGGAGCTATTCCTCGGTTTGGTCGACTATGTAAAAGACAACCTAGATAAAGCGGCGTCAATCCATGTCAACCTCTACGATGATGCGCTGGTTTTTAACGCATTTGATCAGTTTGCAGAAACGTCTAACTACGAAGAGCTAAAGTCTTGGCTGGAGTTGGACCGCGGAAAAGTGCGTGAAAACGCCGACACCATTATCGATATTCTTCGTACCCGCCTAACTTACAGCAAATTCACTAATGCCCACAGCGAACGCGAAGGGCAAGCTTACTCGCACCTGTCATTTTTCAGAAACAACGACAACGTGAAGTTAACGACCTTGAGCGTTGACGACATGCCGAGCGGTATTGCGTGTGATGGTCTGTTAACGGGCGACGCCTCCAAGAGTGATGAAGGCTCATACTTCACTGCATTTGGTTTGCAAAACGTTCAATACCGTAACCAACCGCACCTAGAAATGGCGAAGTATGTTGGTTCGTTAATGGAGCCAGCATTAAAGCCAAGCACGCAATACACGGGTGCCAATGCTCCTGCGCTTGCGGTCAGTGAAGACTTTAAATCGCTGCTAGAGCGCTCTTATGACAGCTCCATTTGGACCACCATCATCGACCCTAAAGTGACGCTGGACTTCTTCCACGCCAATCAAGATGTCGTGCTTATCCATTATTCCGATCAGTACACCAGCTCTGCCAGTTACGATGCCATTACGGTAACCGCTCAGCGTGGATTGTTCGAAAGGGTGGTGGCGCAAAGTGGCGGTGGTCAAATCAACGAGTTCAATGCCTTCAACGGTGATTGGCTGCTGAAGATGATGACCTGCAACGACACCATTCGCAAAGAGCGCACTGGCATTATCGGTGCCTATAAATTTGCGACGTGTCTGGTGCACCAATCTGATATCACCTGGGTGCCGCTCTCTGTGGGTGAGATGATTCGTGTTGCTGGGAACATCGGTCTTAAAATGAACGACAGTGATTTCTCGCGCAACGTGCAGGGATATAAAAAAGGCGCGATTTCAGATGATGTATTGCTGGTGGGCTTTAAAGAAGGCAACCTTTATCTGCTTCCTGTTGAAGTGAAAGCAGGCTCCACGCCAGACTACAACAAAGCAGTACAGCAAGCCAATGAGCTTCGCCGCTATCTAACAGAGCTTTTGAGTGACGAGACACTGGCTTCGAAGCTATACCGAGGCTTGTTTATCCGCCAGGTGTTGATGCAAATCGACAAATACCGTCTCTACAACGTATTCAGCAATGACTATTTTGAAGATCTGTTGGCTGAGAAAGAAGTTTGGCTACGCGGAAACTACACCATCGCAGAACTTGAAAACTATCCAACCGGTTTAGTGGTGAGTCACCTTGAAAGTGGCAGCTGTTTTGAACCTGACTACAACATGCAAGATGGTGTGTTGAAGGTCGATCTTCCGATGTCGTTACTGCCTTCACTGGTGCAACACCCGCTTCAAGTGTTAATGAGCGAGAAGGACATTGCCAAGATCTGCCATGTGCCGGCGGAGTATATGTTGGTGGGGCAGACAGCTTTAAAAAAAGGAGAGTCGCCCGTCCCATTAGACGTTATGGTCGATAAGCCAGAGAATTTAAAACCGAACCTCCAAACTGAGGTTCCGTCAAAGTTAGCTGCAGAGCCAACCGCAGATTATGCGAGCGAATGCCGAGTGGAGATTGGCCAGAATACACTTACTGGCCAAAAAGTTTTCTGGGAGTACGGGCATAAAGATCTAGCAAACCGCCACCTGATCATTTTTGGTAGCTCAGGGCAGGGTAAGACCTACTGTATCCAAGGCTTGTTGATGAGCTTGGCAGATGCTCAAATTCGATCGCTGGTGATTGATTATACAAACGGCTTCTTGCCGAATCACCTTGAGCCGGAGTTTATTGAACGAACAAATCCTAAATCCAATATTCTTTGTAATGAGCCATTCGGCATGTCGCCATTCAGAGCTCAAAAGCAAGATTTTGGTGGGATTTTCATCGAAGAGAAGCCTCACATGGTTGCTGGAAGGGTTGCCTCTGTTTTTAACAAGGTATATTCGACTATTGGTGAGCGCCAGATTGCGGTACTTAATGAAGTGATAGAATTTGGTGTTCAGCGGTATGGCAGTGCTTACAGTTTGCAAAACATGTTGGATGACCTAAACGAGGAAGAAACCGCTGGCCCTGCGCTTGCAAGCAAGCTGGCTCCTTTGGTCAAATCCAACTTGTTTTCATCTGACAGTGATAAAAGTTGGAAAGAGGTGTTCGAGAGCGAAGCACACAACTCAACAATCATGCAGCTTGCGTCGCTTAACCACGATATTTCAATGCTCTGTACTGAGTTTTTGCTTTGGGATTTATATTCCTACGCTTGTAGCTACGGTAGTAAGGAAAACCCGTTACCTATCGTATTAGATGAAGTGCAGAACCTCGATCATCGCCTTGAGAGCCCTTTAGGTAAAATGTTAACGGAAGGGCGCAAGTTTGGGGTATCTCTGATTCTGGCGACTCAAACGCTAAGTATGTTGCGTAAAGATGAGCAAGATCGTTTGTTCCAGGCGTCTCACAAGCTGTTTTTTGCACCAGCAAAAACAGAGACAAAAACGTACGCGAAAATTCTTGAACTGAGCATGCCAGGTACAAAGCAGGCTGAGTGGGAAAAGCAACTAGGAGACCTATCCAAAGGACAGTGTTTATCAGTTGGCTACCATTTGGATAACGGTCAGTTGAAGATGAGTGTTAAGAAAGTGAAGGTTTCTTCCATGTCATCCCGTCTGAACCGCTCTGAAGCTTGAAACGAGGTAAGTCAATGGAGCTTTCTGAAAAAATTCAGTTAATTTCACGCTGGCGGCGAGGGGACCAAAGGGCCCCTCATAAGCCTTTGATGTTGTTATACGCACTGTCTCAATATAAGCAAGGTCACGAGCGCTTGTTCCAGTTTGAGAGTGAAGTAGATAACCAGGTTAAAGAGCTGCTGGTTCAGTACGGTCCTTCACGAAAGGCTTATCACCCTGAGTACCCTTTTTGGCGATTAGCCAACGAGCAAGCTCCATTCTGGGAAATCAAAAATGGTGAAGAGTGTATTCCCCGTAAGAGTAATACCGATCCTAAAAAGTCAGAACTCATTAAATATAACGTAATGGCAGGCTTTGACGCTTCCTCATATCAGAGCTTAATTTCTAATCCAGAAATGATAGAAAAGATTGCTTCTAAGCTAATTCAAGACAACTTCCCTGATACGTTGCAAGAAGAGTTGTTTGTTCGTTTTGGTTTTGAGGTTGATACTTCAACTAAGCAACGAGACCCCAATTTCCGGACAAATGTTCTTCGCGCTTACAACTATCGATGTGCAGTGTGTGGTTTTGATTTGGCTCTTGATACTATTCCAGTGGGCATTGAAGCAGCGCATATAAAGTGGAAGCAGTTTTTTGGTCCATGCGAAGTTTCAAATGGTATTGCTCTATGTAGCATTCATCATAAAGCCCTCGATCGAGGGGTTATTACTTTTAATAGTGATCTCAAAGTACAGGTATCTCCAGCTGCTACTGGTGGAACTATGGTTGAACGATTGATTTGGGACTATGAAAGTAAGCAAATAGTTTTACCGAGGGATGCTTCCCTATATCCATCTGAAGATGCTATTAGTTGGCATCTTCGGGAAGTATTTAAACAAATTTAATACGGGCAACATGTATAGATTAGTTTTCTGCAATATGATTAGTGTTAATAAAAATTTTGGGTGTATCTAATGGTTAAGGTTCGGAAAAACTCGTGGCCTAGAATAGTTAAGGATTTATATTCTCGGTTGGGTAATGCGCTAAAGAGTATTACTTTTATTGCTTTTTTTCTTATTGGTGTGATTGTTATAGGTGGTATAGGAGTGTGGCTTCCGTACGGCCTTGATGGTACTTCAGATAAGGTGTTCTTTGAGGCTCAGAATGTTCTTACCTTTTACTTGGCTATATTAGGGACGCTTTCTATTGAAGGGGTTATATCAAAAAGTAAAAATACTGATTTGGCAGCTCTAGGTCTTATTATTGGTGTTATATCACTTATCTTGGGTATTTATGGTTATTACAATTATCCTACAGGCTCTGTTTGGCAGATAAATTTAGGTGCATTTATAACGTTAACGATATTTCTTTTTTCGACGGTAAATGATGAAAAGTTTGATGTACAAGAGGAAATAATTTCTGATGCAACTGGCTATGAAGAAGCAGATAAAGATTTGATTAAGGATAAAAAGTAATGAAGTTACCAATTAAAGTACCGGCTATAAAAGTAAGTCAACCTTTAGGTGACTTTTTTGTTGTATCTCTTAGTGCTGAATTTTTGTTGAAAACTTGTTACACAATCAAGGCGGAGATACTTCAAGACAACGATGAAAGTAACTCTGTTACTCATTTTGGGAAGTTTGTGAGTGGTTTAGTGGGTAATCAGCGAGATAGAGCACCTTCTCGGTTAAAAGAAATTAAGCGTTATACTGAAACTGTTGATGCTAGCTTCCCTAACTCAATAATTCTTGGTGCAAATTATGATCCGGATGGGCGTTTAATAACAAATGTTGATGAGCGCTGGGAGGTAGAAAAGATTTCTGATGAATTCTACTATCTCGTAATACCATCCATGAATAAGATAGCTTCAATTATTGATGGGCAGCATCGAGTATTTGGATTTGAGGAATCAAGCGCTAAGAGTACAGAACTAGTATGTTCTGTATACTTAGATCTTCCACTTGCATATCATGCAAGGATTTTCACTAATATAAATATGAATCAAAGAAGAGTGGATAAGAACTTAGCATACAATTTATTCCAGTTTGATATGGAACAAGGTGAACCTAATAGTTGGTCTCCTGAAACGCTGGCTGTATACTTTGTACGAGTTCTTTCTAGTGATAATGGTTCACCACTGAAAGGAAAAATTAAATTAGGTACATTAAATAGTAGCGCTAGTACAACCATATCAATGGCATCGATAATTGATGGGATCCTTTCTTTAATTACTAGTAACCCCAAAAATGATAGAGAATTACTGCATACCAAATCAATTAAAGACGGACGAGATAGAAGTATGCTCCTAAATATTAATTCTAAATCCCCTTTACGGAACTTATACTTGAGTGAAAAAGATAAAACTCTTTATGAAATTATTTTTAACTATTTATCAGCGTTAACAGAGACTCATTGGCACTATGAGTCATTTAAAAAAACACTAGGTATTAGTGCAAGTTTTGATTTTCTTAAGGAGCTTTGCGAAGTTGAATCAGTTGATAACTTGACGAGGGAGTATTTTAATCGTGTTTTATATAAATCTAAGAATATAGATTTCGATAGCGAATTTTTTGGTGTACAGACTAAGTTACGGACAAGGATGAGAAATACTTTACTACTAGCTTCAGGCGTTAAAACTATAAATCAGCTACCAATCAAACCTAGCGATCGTAAAAAATATGAAGAATTATTATTAGGTTAAGCGCGAAGAACAAACAATACAAATGACGTATTGTTTGTTCCCTTACTTTTTAGGAAAGTTTAGTCGTTGTTATGTAAAGAAGAAGAAAGCTGTGTCAGTTGCCTATAATTACGCAAAGATGCGGCTCCATCTTCAACGTGTGCTGCCCAAGCTTGCTGATATGCTTTGGTATCAAGCTCTGGGTAGTACATTTTCAATACTAACTCAGTAACATCACTAGTCTCACCAAGCCAAGTGTACTTATCTAGTACAAGTGAGCCATCTAACTTGGCTTCCTGACCTTGGTATCGAAAATCACTTTCAATTGAACGGAAGAAAGCAATACGTGCCGATACGTTTGGAGTGATGCCAGTATAGCCCTTCAACTTTTTAAGCTGCTCTTCAGTCGATCGGGTCAGGTTCATACGATTAGGTAGCATTACACGGCCTCCTTAGTTGTTTCTCTCCAGAAGTAACCTTCCTTCAAGGTTGAAGACTTAGTTGTACCGTCAAAACAGATTTCGTAAGTGCGAGCAATATCGTCTTGAATAAGGCTGGTGTAGTTTCTATCGATCTCGGTATCCGTTGATAGAATCACAACTTGGTGGCTGGCGGTAGGGAAGTAATTTTCTACCAGTTTATCACGGTGGTGCGAGTCTAAGCGCCCTAGTGGTGTATCAATAATAACTGGCAGCTTACGACCAGATGTACGGCCTAGTGCTTCCAGAATCGAGATTGCGTAGATCTGTTTTTCGCCCGCAGACATTGCTTTGCGATTGATCTTGCTACCGTGTTCATCGACTAGTTCAACATCAAATGACGCAGGGTTAATTGAAGCGGATAGCTGCAAATCTTCTTTACGAGCTAGCTTCTTGTAGGACTTGACGAACTCGTTTTCTAACTGCTTGACGCGAGCTTTAGTTAGTTGCTCACCAAATTTCTCAAGCAACAAGATTGAGTTTTGGGCATTGCTAATACTCTGATCTTTATTGGATTGATCTTTATTCTTATCGTGTAGCTTCTGAATTTGACGAGCTGTCTCTAGTGCTTGGCGCAATTCACGTTTTGCTTCTTCGAGCAAAGCATGGTATTCGATAATCAGCTTTTCTTTTTTCTTATCTAATGCGCGGACGTCCGCAAAAAGCTCTTGCACCTGCTCTTGCTCAGGAGCTCGTGCAATATTGTTTGAGGCGTTATCGATCTCTTCTTCTACTTTTTTAAGTCGTGTTCTTGCATTCTCAAAGCGGGTGAAAGAAGCGGAGGACAGGTGAGTTACTTGATATTCTATCGTTGTGGCCTGTCGGTCAGAGATATCAAGGAGTACTTCTTTGTTGTGAACGTCTCCAAGATGTTCTTCAAGACTGTCAGTAATCGCTTCTAATGCGGCTGGCGCTGAACTGCTAAGGTTAAACGATAATTTTGCTCGGAGAGTTTCAAGGAACGAATCCAGTTCATGGCCAAAGTTTTGCTTTTGCTTAACACTTTGTTCTTGTTTAATTAATCCTAGGAGAGAGCTCATTGCATTAGGTGCTAGTGCGAATGGAAGACTTGTCTCCATCTCCATGCGGATTTGCTTTTCAAGCTCTACTTTTTCTTTAAGTAAGCTATCTACTTTTTGTTGCTCATCTTCTCGAGTTTTAGCCCAAGCGCCGCCGTTTTGAGATAACTTATTCTCTAGACTAAGAATATCGCGTGATACGAGCTCAATTTGTGCATCAACGATGTCCGCTTCACCACGAAGTTTCTCTGCATTGCGCTCGTGACTGATACGTTGCTCATCAAGAGAATCCATTTCCTCTTTTAGAGATTGGCTTAGTGCACTAGACCCCTGTTTCTTCAAGAAGATATTTAAGTCACTCTTGAGCTTTGCGATAACATCTAAGCCCAATAGTCGACGGACTGCGGTCTTTAGCACTGTGCCTGACTCATCTTCCGCAAGCTCAGCGATTTTTTCACCGTCGAAGAAGAATAGGTCAGCGATGCCTGTTGGGATCAATTCGTTGAGGAAACCCTGACACTGCTCGTAGTTGAGCTCTGGGATTTGGATGCCATCTTTCTCAAGACACAGGCTATCTTTCTTACCGCGTTTCCAGCCGCGAATCACTTTATAAGTGTTTTCTTCGCCGTTTTGGCTGTATTTAAACTCAAGCTCAATCGATGCGTTATCTTGCACACCACCATGACCTACACCCTTGTGAATAAGCTCAGATAGAGCTTCAACATATTCGCCATTGGAAAGGACTTGGCTAAAAGATTGACGCCCAAATAGAGCTAAACGTACAGCGGTTAGGATCGACGTTTTACCAGCACCGTTAAGGCCACCAAACAGAATAATTGGTCGTTCGGTTCCTTCAATAGGGCCATTTTTACTCAGACGAGCAGGAGCAGGGCGCAAGTCGATTTCATGTACGCCACGGAACACTCGAAAGTTGTTTAGAGTTAGTTTTGTAATTAACATTTCAGTATTTAAAACTCTTTTTGAAGCTGCTTATCTAGCTCTGCAAGTTGGTCGTTGTAGCGCTCGATCTCTTTTTGGTGAATATCAAACTCAGCTTTACTCTGTAGTGAAGCATGTTTTTGTTTGATTTCTTCTAAGCTTCCCCAATCTCGTTTTAATAGCGATGCGATTTTATTGGAAATGCCACTACGACGGCTTAAGCCTTCCATCGAGACTTCTAGCTCGATAAGCTTCATGATCATCTCTGGTGCAATATCAAAGTTGTCACAAAGCTCATGGATAAGTTGAGCGTCATCTTTACCAAAGCTTGCGTTATCGTCATATACCCAATCAAGGTCGTAACCGTAAACTTCTTTGAAAATTTTAGGTAGAGAATCGTCCCAATCTGGCTCATTTGGATCGTGAATCCACTCTTGGCGAATAGCATGAAGTTCAGGTACTGTGATCAGCTCAATCTCTCTTCCTTCAGCTTTAAACTTCTTATCCAGCTCAAGTAACTCGCGCAACCATTGTCGACGATACTTGAGCCAGTAAGGTCCGGGGACGTGCTTACGCTCTGTTGCAATGTCTTCGCCTTCTTTTGCGTATTGGTAGCTAACTTTACCTGTGCGACGTTTATGGTTTCGGTACTCTTCTTTGTTCGCTGGGTCGGTTGTCATGGATAACTTATTGCGGAACTCAAGAAGAGGAGCCATCCACTCTTCACCGTTTTGGATAAGGCTTTCCATTGCACGGTCTTTGGTTACGACAGTACATGTCCAGCAACCAAAGCGAGAGTTACCACAAGACGGTGTTGTCTCATCAATGACCATTGGACATTCGCCTTGACCAGAGGAGTCTTTGTAGAGGTTCCACAGCACAAGATTTTTGCCGCCCCATGGGTTTTCCCATTCAAGATCATATTTATCGATCCAAATGTTTTTAGGCCCGTAAGGTGTTTGTTTCGTTTCTAAATGACAAAGACGCAGTAATTTCCATACATCGTCAACACCCCATGTATCGATGGGAGTAAAAATGAACGCATTCGCAAGTGTTGTATGGCGGGCTAATCGTGAGCCGTCAATTTTGTGTTTCGCGATGACCTGCGCGCGTGATGCACTCTCTTGGCTACGAGAGCCAAGTACAACAATCACTTCGTCAAACTGTGAGACTTTAGACTTGATAAAGTCACTCACAGGGTCAATCTTCATTCGCTCTGTACACCAACGGAAAGAGCGTGTTGGCGCTGGGTAGCCTTTACCAAGCAAGTTGGCCCAAAACGTTTGATTGTCTTTAGGGACGACTTTATGGCAAGTGATTGGTAGGTTATCGCGCTTTGCGCCTTTCTCTATAGCGGCTAACGAGTCTTTGATGTGGTTAACGACGACGGGTGTTTCAACTAGTGTGTCTGAAGATACAACAAAGACAGGCTTGTGGCGGTCTTTGGGTTCCAAACCAAGCAGTGCCAAGTAAACCAACGACATAACTGCTGATGAGTCTTTACCACCACTGTAACCAATTACCCATGGACGTTTATCCGCACAGTAAACACGCTGAACGTCAGCAATATAGTGGCTTAATTTGTTATTAGCGAAGTCTTCTGCATTGATAAAGTCTTCGTACTCGGCTAGGTCTTCTGCCAATTGTAGCTCGTGTATCATGATAACTGCTTCTCTAGAGCTTTTTCTTCAGGGGTTAGTGGTAACCCAAGTTCAATTTTTAATGCGTTGGCGGTAAGTTGGATATTTGTCGTCGACTTACTCAATTTTCCGTGGTTCATGCTTCGTTTAATCCACTCTGGGTTGGTTTTTAACCAGTTTACGTTTGCCAACTGTTGTAGTTTCTGTTTCCAATTGTTTGGCTCCTGGCAAAGGAGGTGCTTACCCAAAACACCAATGGCATGTAAGCCAACACCATGTGCATGAATGTACTCTTGTCTTAGTTGTGCAGGTGATACTTCTTTGTCTATTACCATCTGCCAATCTTTTATATGGCGAGTAACTTCAGCCCAAAACTCAGCAGCAAGTTTTTTTTCGTCTTCGTTGAAGCCGTCTTTTGGCCCTTTACTCAACAGTGCTCGGGTAGATTGTTTGATGCTACTTAATGTGAAAAGTTTATTTGATTTTGGGCTGATGCTGGATTTCTCCATTTCAGTCAGACCTACGAATGGTTTTACTTTGGTCGCTAATTCACGAGCGAGTTCTGAACTTTCATCTCTGTGGTCGTAAAGCGTACCCAGAGATGGACTTGGTTTGACGGCATACTTGTTTAGATCAGCAAACATTTGTTGGCTTCTATCTAACCCTTCATCGATAAAGAACAAGACAGGAATATTGTCTTGGCCCAGATCGGGATTTTCTTTTAGAGCTTCTTCGATTGCTTTACGCCTATGCTGACCATCATTGATCAGAATTTGAGCGTCCATAGGGATTTGAAGTGTTCCCAAATTCGGAGCGCCTTGATGATCGTGAAAAGAAATATTGACTCCAACTGAAGCCGTTAATGCCGAAAATACATACTCTTTCGGGTTGTCGAGCAAGTACTTCACCATTTCAGGGATCCGAGTTTTGTTAAGCGTTCTTTGAGCTCGCAACTCTGGAGGGACATCATCTTCGTTGTAGCTGAATATCTTAGGGATAATCCGAAGAGGGCATGTCGCAATGTAAAATGGACGACCTGCTTGAATGCCTCTGACAGCGGGAAAAGAGTAGCAATAGCCGGAATCTTGATTTTGCATAGTTGGCTCGAAGGTTATGTTATTTGTCCATGACATTTAATATAGATGGTGTGTCATTTTTTGACAAATCTAATCTTTGAGTTTGTGATATTGTGTGTTTGTTATGTTTTATTATTGGTGAATATGACAAACCAAGTCGGACATTCTACAGGTATCAGGATCAGATTTCTATGGGGTGCTTGGCTTTTAAACTCTTTTTACGAAAGCGAGTGTGCCCTTAAGGTAAAGCCTTTGATTTCCTTGTTATGCTTTCCAAGCAAGACCTCAAATTCAGCGCGAACCATGTGGCTTTCTTCGGTTGGTTCAAAATCTAATAAGGTGGCTAAGCGTTTATCAAAGCTCAGTTGCTTTTTGTAGTTCTCGTGTTCGGGGGGCATGTAAAGATGCTTGTTTAACAGAGGCGGTCTACGCTTTTCATTCACATAATCAAAGAAGTCGATATCTTGTTCTGCCATTTTTATTTTTATGCGCTCAACTAAAAACGGCACGGAATGCTCGAAGTTATCATAAGCGGTTAAGGTGAGTTTACCTGACGTGATATGGATTTTGACAAGATCTATTTCTTCATCCAGTTCCCCGTACATTTGTAAACCTGCCCCCACGTATACACGTAGCAGCAAAGGTAAATCATCAATATAGTCTCGGTGTAGGATGATGGAATGCCCTTCATTCAATAAACTTGCGGGTAGTTGTTGGTGGGCCTTTTCACATTGCGTATTGATTAAGCTTGTATCGGCTATCGCAAACAGTAACTCCGCAGCTAGGTTAAGTGCGGTTTTATAATCATCAAATAGAGCTTTGATATCGCGTTTGAGTGATTCTGGTTGCTGCGTGTAAGGCTTTCTCTTTTCAAATAGCCCCATAGCAAAGTAAAGCAAAAGGTCTTCTTTGCGACGCTTTTCTGCGTTTTCGAACTCTTTGGTATCGAACATTTCTTGCAGTAAACCAAACACTTTTTTATGCGAACCAATTAGACTTCTCACTTCTTCAGAACGGTTAAATTCGTCATTCGCCGGTACCCGGCCAAGTTCCAGACATACGTTCCAAAAATCATCAAACAGAGTGCTGTTTTGGCTAATGACCAACTTGGCTTTATCTTTACTCTCTATAGGCTGAGGCGATGTCAGTTGATGCCAAGTATGGTGCCGCTGGTACTTACTTTGGAGGTAACGTTGTTCTTCTAGCTTATCTTTGAATATGTAGAAGATGCCCGGTGCAACGGCAATCGCGTCTTCTTGCAAAGAACGTTCTAGGTACCCTTTGAATTCTGATTGTGCGTAGTATTTTTGGAATGTATTTCTTGTCGTAATCACCCCATCTTTATAGGGCTGAAACTGCGCAATGTACGAATCATTAGCCAGCATGACAGAGACGACCAGAATTTTGTTTGCGAGCTCCCAAGCGCTCAATAGTGCTTCAAGACGTTCATCTTGGTCTTCGATAACATTTAGGACAAACCCCAAGTTCACAATGTCCGAATTGATTTTATCGTTATCAGGCGAAAAAACCGGGTCCCAGCCCAATACATCGAGCCCGTGTGCTTCAAGCTCTCTCAGATCGTCCCCTCGGCCACATCCGTAATCGAAAATAGAAAACCGTCCATCTAGGTAACCTTGCTTCGCCAATGTCTTCATTGGGCTTGATAGCTCATGGCGTACAATGGCGGTTTTGTGGCGATCTATCCCAGGCTCTTGTTGAGTATCACTCAATGCATCCGGTTCGGCTTTCAGTATCCTCCCATCGACCAACTGGTATCCCTTTTTTTGGATCAAATTTAACCACGACTGTTTGAAGCCAATAGTGCGGGTGTTCTCGTATAGGCCTGCCTCCTCCCCTTCTTTAGTAAGCGCGGTGAAGAGCTCATAATGGTCACTGCTCGGCAGAATCATCGTCTCTTTTCGATGCAGGATCGGTGGATTTTCTGAAGAGCGATAACACGTCACTTTATGACTAAGTTTGCTCAGATCTACATTCAGGCTTTGCTCTAATGCTGGGTAGGAATCGGTATAAAAAGTTGGGTAGTTCAACAACGATAAACGGAATTCCTTTTTAAACAGCTTAATGAGGTTCCATTGGTTGTCCGGTAAGTTCACTGCTTGTGCAACCGCCGGTACGAACTTTTTTAGTGCGGGAGGGAGTTCGCTCATCGCGTCTTTATGCAGGTACACCGCGTCGGGAAGCTGTTTTCCGATATGAATTTGTTTTACAAGTTGCTTAAATGATTGAAAGTCCATCTTTTAGTAGCAATTCCAGTTTGTAGAGCCAAATAGATATTTTAGCTTTATTGTTAACGGGTTCGCCCAACCAATCAGACATGTTTGACAGTAATTATAAAAAACTCCACTTTCACATGTGAAAGTGAGTCTCTAATCACTATGCGTTAACCATGGTGAGCAGCTTAACGCATTAGCGGGTGACTTAACGCATAGCGATTTGTGGCTTGATGATTAACGGTGAAGCAGCGCCGAATCGTATTACTGCATCATTATCTGATCTTAATTTCCCTCTAGGGGCGCTCTGGCTTCAAGTTATCTGCTCTAGTTGCCCAAAATGGGCCTGAGCAGCGCGCGCCTTTTCTTAGCCTATACCAGAAAATACCTCCTGCAAGTTAATAAGCTACAGGAGTATCTATGAACGTTCATAACCAATCAAATCAGTTACTAAGTTATCAAGAAGTCTGCCAGTTGACGCAGCTGTCACAAGCGACCATTCGCCGTTATGT
Organism: Vibrio spartinae; assembly: GCF_024347135.1. Lineage (NCBI taxonomy): Bacteria > Pseudomonadati > Pseudomonadota > Gammaproteobacteria > Vibrionales > Vibrionaceae > Vibrio > Vibrio spartinae. Next base: position 28,414 of record NZ_AP024907.1, read on the forward strand.
GAGAAATGGCTCCTTTCCTTCTCCAGTGAACTTATCGCCTGGTGCTCGAAGTGTGAGATTTCGTGTTGAAGACGTGCAGAAGTGGCTTTTGAGTCTTTGATAGGGAGGTCATATGAAGTTTCGTCATCATCATGATCAACTACAGTATTTCTGCCGTGAGCGAGGCTGGCGTTCGTTGAGCTCTTCGGTCAAGGTTCTTGCTAGAACGCGTTCACCTGATCGGAAGTCAGGGTTCAGTGCTTGCATTGAAATCATCAATATGGACAGGCAGACGATTCGAATGATAGTGCCTGCCAGAAAGATCATGGGAGGGACCAACTATCAATTAAGAGATGAATTATTCGATACCGGTTTTTGGCTGGAGCCAGAGCAAACTGCATGGAATATGGTCCAGCGCTATTTGCGGGAAGAGATCAAAGCGGCGGAAACGGCCTTTTGTGTTACAAGAACAGGTTGGCATGACAAGGTGTTCGTTACTCCGGAGAAAAGTTTTGGACGGTCAGATGAGTCCTACTATTTTTCTGGTGGGATGGCTGATTCACTCTGTTTGGCAGAAGGGAGCTTAGCGGAATGGCAAAGTGAAGTCGGTTCATTGTTGGTCGGTAACCCCTTGCTCATATTTTCTATTGGAGTTGCGTTGGCCGCACCGCTTCTCAAGCCAGTAGGGATGGAAAGTGCGGCATTCCATATCATGGGGCCGTCTTCGTCGGGGAAATCTGTCACATCGTTTGTTGCGGCGTCTGTTTATGCTGATAAGTCTTATATCAAGTCTTGGAAAACAACCGCTAACGGTATTGAGGCGGTTGCATCGGAACATCATGACATGCTGCTTGTGTTAGATGAGCTAGGGTTGTGCTCTGCGGAAGAAGCCAGTTCTGCGGCTTATCAAATCGTCAACGGATGTGGGAAGTTGCGAGCAACGGAGACAGGCGGCTTGGCGAATATTGCCAATTGGCGGACGTTGACCTTGAGTAATGGAGAGATTGGCCTGACAGAGCTGATGGAGTCCTCAGGTTATCAAGTGAAAGCAGGTCAGCTCATTCGAGTAATCGAAATTCCTGCCGAAGAGCGCTTTGGCTGTTTTGCGGATCTACACCGCTTTTCCTCACCATCTCAGTTTGCCGAGCACTTAGAAAAGCAGACTCAAAAGTACTTTGGCACTTTGTTCACGGCTTGGATGACGCTTATTTCAGATAAGCCCGATCTGGAAGTCGTTTTACAGCGTGAAATCGAAACGCTGAGGCAGCATTGGTCTAAAAGCAATTATTCCGGCCAGGTTCATCGGGTCTTGAAGCGCTTTGTCCTGGTTGGTGTTGCGTTGTCTGTTGCATCACGAAACCAGTTAGTGCCATGGTCTGAAGAAGAGTCGCTGTATTCCGTATATAGCGTTTTTAGCCGCTGGTTATCTCACAGAGGGCACCAGCATAATCAAGAAACGTATGAGGTGTTAAGTGCTTTGAAACAAGCCATTAGCCATTGGGAAAATAAGCTTCCTGAATTCTGTACGAGCAGATCTTCAAAGTTTGGTTACTGGCGGCAGGATGGTGATGACGTCCAGTGGCTTATCCACAAACAAGAGTTTGTTAAGCAGCTACGACTGCGGCGTCAATACAAGAGTCAATTGAGCCCTTTGATTCACAAAGGGTGGTTTGAAACCAATGAAGATCGTAGAGGAACACTTCGGATTATCGAGAAGAGAAACGGTACTGAGTTTGATCATCGTTTTTTCGCCTTCTGGCCGGAAAAGATCCTCTCTGAGTTGAAGGAGATGGGTATTGATGAATAGTGTACCTCCCAGTTTTCCCACTCTTCCCAGAGACATTCCAATGGGTGAGGAGGGGATACGATGACAACCAACGAGCAAGTTCTTCTTCAATCCATTCTCGCCAAAATAGATCGTGTTGAGCGCGCTGTTCTGGAGCAGCGTTTGCAGCAACGAAAGGTGGAGCTCCTTGGAAAGGACATTCTAACCGTTGATGAATGTGCAGCCTTGCTGGGTTTATCAACCAACCAGCTTTATAAGCTAACGAGCTCGGCAGAGATCCCTTACTTTAAGCTTGGCAAACACCTCAGATTTGAGCGTCAAGCAATCATGGACTGGGTAGAGAAAATGCGAGTTTCATCTCGCTACGAGATCGAAAAAAGGGCAGCAAACTATGTCGCCACCACTTCTCGTAAGTAGTACCTTCATAGCAGCGGCCTTAGGCCGCTGAATCCCTTTGAAAATTAACGTCGCCAAAAAGCCCGGTGTTACCAATGATCCTTTTGATTAGATTTGTACTGTCAGTGCAGAGTTTGTTTTGCGCTTGATGCGAGTAAATCAACATCATTAAAGGAGTAACATCATGTCAAAAGGTTCAAGTAAATCAGGTGGCCGTCCTCAATCATCACATCCAGGACCAGGTGGAAATTGGCCGTCCACGACAGGTCAAAAATCAGGTGGTGGTCGTGGAAATGCTAAAGGTAAGTAATTGATATTTGGTTTGGAGTTAATATGTACGAAAACCAGATTCAATGTGCAGAGTGCTTGTGCACTCTGTACTTTACTGGAGAAAATGGGGCGTGGGGGATCACTGGTGAGCTGTGTTATGACTGTCAGAAGGAGAAAGACTTGATAGATGGATATGATGATGACGATGACTAGGCATTCCTTCCCAACTCTTGGTGAAGCGGTAAAGTTTGTCTTCAACAGTACAGGCTTGTTGGCACAGAAACACAGTCAATCAGTGATACTGGATGACGAAGCAAAGAAAAAAAATATCCAAACTAAGCTAAACAGATTAGCCAAGGAAGATGGTGATCTTGATAAAACCCTTGAGGAGCTTGAGGTTTACTTAATTGGCTTGGTGTATGAAGCGACTCAAGACTCACGGGTTAGTGAAGCACTTCTAGCAAGCGTGAGAGATTTGTATCAGTCCTACAGAGCCACGTTAAGTGATGAAGGTACCTATCTTTCAAGAAAGGAAACGATCAAATGGCTTATTGAATACCGTTTGGCTGATCTTGTTATTAAGTCTGCGCATAAATATGCGTTGATGTATGGTGCAGCTGTGAGCAGTTTAAAAGCACCTTGCGAAATTGATTGGTGGTTGCCCACATTTTTGGGAGAGCATGTTTGCTGGCCGTTAGAAAAAGCTTGGCGTTGGATTTATCAAGAATGCGGAACGAATCAAAGTCGATTTCATAATCCTTCAGATTTAGATGGAAGGGCGAGCCAAAATTTGGAAAACGTATCTCGTTGGTTTAACCGAGGACGATTACCCAGTTGGGGAGAGCTACAGAAGAACTTTGAGTATTCGGTTGAGCAACTGGCAAGTTGCGGTGACAAGCGACATGGCAGAAAACTGAGTGCCGAAGATGTTCATCGCTTCACATGTATTCTGTTTCTTGCTCGACTATCGACTGATATTTTTCAGCAGATAAATTCTGCTTTCGGGAGCAGCTTTATTCAACGCTTGGTTGTTCAAATGAAAGCTCAAAACCGTAGAATGGTTAAGTTCAATCAAGAGCTTAAAAAACTGATTTCCGTTGAGTTGTTTGAGATTGGTCCCTTAACTCCACAGCAACACTACGAGTTTTGGTTTCAAAAAGTGGATTTGTACTGGAGGCAGTATGCTCAGCATCTAGCCCAGGACGCAAGTATATTTCAATCGATATTGATAGAGCGAAAAGGCTCTCCGTTTTCACTATCAGAAGTTAAAAGGCTTAGGTGGCGATTTGATGCTTATTTTCTTGCCATGTGTCTAAGGGGGCATCACAAACAAATAGATTCAGATAAGAAAAGCTTTATGCTGAAGTACATGGATGGCGGAAGGCGGAGAAAGTCATCAACCTTATCACTCACGGATATTCAAGACTATCAGCGCAGTATCGATGACGCTGGACATGGTGATACTTTGCACTGGATGGTTGAATGGATGTTCGCTACATATTTTTACCGAAAAGACGATCATCGTTCAGCCTTAGGGCACTATAAAAAAGCGTTTGAGCTTTCCAAGCATAGCGTGGGTCGGGATACGTATCTACTCGTGAACCAATTTGCTGAGTGTTGTGCAAAAAATGACAAATGGCGCGAGTTTAAGAAGTTAGTCGCTTGGGCTTGCCATCAGAAGGTAGAGATTCGCTGGCATAGAGGATTTGATGAGTCCGAAGATGCTGTGAAGGGAGCCTTTGAAATGTTAAAAATCGCTAATTATCCAATCCTATGACTTCAAATTAAGGTGATAGTGAGCAATGTCACCATCACCAGAATAAACGAGTCTTAGGCCGCTGAATCCTTTCCAGAAGAAGCAAAAATATCGGGGAATGTGAGCATGGCTTCCATCCTACGTTGTTCTATGATGTCAGCGTAGATCTCGGTTGTCTTGAGTTCGCTGTGGCCGAGCAGTTTCGATACTGCGTATATATTGATTCCTCGGCTAAGCTGAATTACAGCAAAGGTATGACGACCAGCATGGAATGTAACGTGCTTACTTATTCCAGCAGCCAGAGCCCATCTAAGCAGTTCTACATTTATATAAGAAGAGTATTTCAATCCCTTGAATACGCGCTCGTGAGAGGCTTTGGGGCTACCCAAAAGTGATTCTGCTGACTTTGGTATGTCTAAATACTGAAGGCTCTTAGCATCGCCGTGAGAGAGTTTGACCTGGTCGAAGATAATTCGTTTGTGATTATTGAATGTCTCTATTTCTGACCAAGTAAGTCGATGGATATCGCACCAACGCATCCCCGTTGCACATGAGAACAAAAACGCACGTTTAAGGACTGGGTAGCGACATTCTGTGTGAGCTAACGCGTTGACCTCATCCAGTGTTAAATAAACCCGCTTAGTCGTTTTCGCTTTGATACTGGTCACTTGTGCAAGCGGGTTATCACGAATAATACCTTCTCGATGAGCTTCGTTGATCGCCGCACGAACTTTATTGAAGTAGGAGCTTTGTGTATTGCGAGATAACGCGGTATCACTTTTGGTTTTCGCTTCATTGGTTAGGTAATACTTAAACCCATCTAACCAGTCTTTATCCAGCTCATCAAAACTAAGATCATGTTTTCCGCAGTAGAACAGCAGGTGCTTACGAGCTGAAAGCCAGATCGAGTGGTTGGAGGTTGAGGTGGTTTGTTCTTTGATGTCAATTTGCCGTTGAAAGTAATCAATGAAGCTAGCTGAACGCTTGGTTCGATCCTCAAAACCATGCTTTTGGGATTGCCACTCAACCAGTCGTTTACTCTTAATGGTTTCGGCGAGAAGCATATGTTCTTTGTTGTGTTGGCGCTGGGTGGGTGTTTTAGGTTTGTCGTGAACGTACAGGTCTAAGGTTTCGTAGCTGCGCTTACGTTTATTTTGGTGTCCACCTTGCGTATTTGTGGTGTAGCCATAGTCATAAACTAAGCGTAGTGAGCGTGTGCCGTCAGTTCTAAGTGTTCGTTTTTCAATGGAAATTTTCATTTTAGCCCCCAATTGGTCCCCAATACGGCATTTATCATGTCATTGGGGGCCAACTGGGGACTAGATTTGGCAATTAACGGCAATAGATGGAAACAAACGGCAAATGACGATCTAATAAAATCAGTGTGTTATCTACCGTTGCTTGCTGTTATTTTCCGTTATTTGCCCACTTTCACTTCCCGATACAGAAACTCGAAAAGATTCGTCCGAGTAAATCGTCGGAACTAAATTCTCCGGTGATCTCGTTGAGATGCTGCTGGGTGATGCGCAGTTCTTCAGCGAGAATCTCTCCAGCCATGTAGCCTTCAAGTTGTTGTTGGCCAATGGTTAGGTGTTCGGCGGCTTTGTCCAACGCATCTAAGTGGCGGCGGCGCGCCATGAAACTGCCTTCTTGGCTGCCGGTGAATCCCATGCAGTCTTTCAGGTGGCTTCTTAGTGCTTCGACTCCGTCACCGGTTTTGGCTGAGAGCCGGATCAGTGTGGGGACGTTGACGTGACAAATCCCCATCTCTTCATTGGTTTGATCGGCTTTATTTCGGATCACGGTCATGCCGATGCTTTCCGGGAGACGATCAACGAAATCCGGCCAGATTTCTTTCGGATCGGTGGCATCGGTTGTGGTGCCATCGACCATAAATAAGACGCGATCGGCTTGTTTGATTTCATCCCAAGCGCGTTCAATCCCGATTCGTTCGACTTCGTCAGAGGCTTCTCGTAGCCCGGCGGTGTCGATAATGTGCAGTGGCATTCCGTCAATGTGAATGTGCTCTCTCAGAACGTCACGGGTGGTCCCTGCGATGTCCGTGACAATCGCTGACTCTTTACCGGAGAGTGCATTGAGTAGGCTTGATTTACCCGCATTTGGCCGACCGGCGATGACCACCTTCATTCCTTCACGCATGATTGCGCCTTGGCTGGCTTCTCGTCGAACCATGTTCAGATTATCAATAATTGTTTGCAGATCACCTGAGACTTTGCCGTCAGCCAGAAAGTCGATCTCTTCTTCGGGGAAGTCGATTGCAGCTTCGACATAAATTCGCAGATGAATCAATGATTCAACCAAGGTATGAATGCGGGTAGAGAATTGTCCTTGCAGGGATTGCAGTGCTGATTTGGCTGCCTGTTCGGAACTGGCGTCGATCAAATCGGCAATCGCTTCTGCCTGGGCTAAATCCAGTTTGTCATTGAGAAACGCCCGCTCTGAAAACTCTCCGGGACGTGCAGCCCGAACGCCGGGAATGGTCAGAATCCGTCGGATTAACATATCCATGACGACGGGACCGCCGTGGCCTTGTAACTCAAGAACGTCTTCACCGGTAAACGAATGGGGGTTGGGGAAAAACAGGGCAATACCTTGATCTAACTGGGTGCCGTCTTCATCCTGAAAAGGCAGGTATTCTGCATATCGGGCGCGGAGGGGTTTTCCCGTTACGGCTTTGGCAACCTCTGTTGCTTTTGAGCCGGATACACGAATAATGCCGACACCACCACGGCCTGTCGGTGTTGCTTGTGCAACGATTGTGTCTGTAGTCATAGTGATTTTGTCTGTTCAGTCAAAAAGGCGGTATCCATGATGGATTATGTGATCATAATGGATAGTATGATGCGCATTGTAATCAGCTGCTAATAAAAAGGCGACCCTTTGGCCGCCTCTTTGCGCAGTGTTCAGGTTTCTACTTCTTCTTCGTGTGTAAACCCTTCTTCTCCAGCGATTTGTAGATCACCATTTGCTGGATCAGGGTCACGATGTTTGATACCAACCAGTACAGTACCAGACCTGATGGGAAGAACAGGAAGAAGACCGTAAATGCGACTGGCATAAATGTCATAATCTTCTGTTGCATCGGATCGGTAACCGTTGTCGGGCTCATTCTCTGCAACATAAACATACTCGCACCCATCAACAGTGGCAGGATGTAGTACGGGTCTTGCGCAGACAAATCGTGAATCCAACCAAAGAACGGCTGGTGGCGGAGCTCAACAGATTCCATCAGGGCCCAGTAGAGCGAGATGAAGATTGGCATTTGCAGAACAATCGGGAAACAGCCGCCCAGCGGGTTCACTTTTTCCTCTTTATATAACGCCATCATTTCCTGACTCATGCGTTGGCGATCATCACCAATGCGTTCGCGCATTGCTTGCAACTTCGGTTGCAGCATCCGCATTTTTGCCATGGAAGTGTACTGAGCTTTGGTCAGTGGGTACATGACACCACGAACGATAAAGGTCAGACAGATAATTGCGATACCCCAGTTCGAGACGATGCCTTGAATAAAGGAAAGCATGCTATGCAGTGGTTTAGCGATAAACCATAACCAGCCGTAATCTACCACAAGATCCAGATTTGGCGCGGTTGCGGCCATTTGGTCTTGTAATTTAGGGCCAACCCATAGCGTTGCATCGAAGTCTGTACTTTCACCTGTTGCGATGGTCCGGTTTGGCTCTCTAATCCCGATATCACCAAGATTACGGTTGATCATCACCCGAGAAAATAATTTAGTCTCCGGTGACTGACGTGGAATCCATGCCGCAGCGAAATAGTGTTGGATCATGGCTGCCCAGCCTTGACCATTATTCAAAGTTTCATTGAGCGCATGATCTTTCATGTCACTGAAACTGAATTTTTTGTAGCGGGTATCTTCTGTAGAGTAAGCACCACCATGATATGTTGACATGGCAAAGCTACTACCGGATGCTTCCAGAGTCTGACGAAGATGAGCATACATGCCGACAGTCGCATTTTGGCCGGACTGGTTATTGACGTTGAAATCAACATCAATCGCATAGCTGTTACGTTTCAGGATAAATGTTTTGGTGTAGGTGATGCCATTCGCCTGATAAGTAAATGGGATGCGAATTTCATCTTGACCATCTGCCAGTTGATAATGATTTTGGGCAACCTGGTAAGTCGGGCGGCCATCTCTTTTATCGATCCCCTGCGGACCAATCAGACCACTTTGAGCAATAAACTGAAAATCACTGTTCTTTTTCAGCAGCGCAAAAGGCTGCTCGGAATTCAGTTCTTTGGAGTATTTATTCAGTTTTGCAGAAATGACGTCACCGCCCACAGTATTGATGGAAAGGGTGAGAACGTCCGTTTTCACGGTCACTATCTTTCCTGCAACATCCTGAGTTGATACCGGTTCAAACTCATCAGAGCTTTGAGGAGCAGTAGGAACTGAACTACTTGATTGTGTCTGCTCAACCGCAGTTGGTGCCGGATTCTGTGCTACTTGCCATTTCTGGAACAGTAAGAAAGAAACCAGCGCCAAAGCGATTAACAGGATATTACGTTGAGAATCCATCGTTATTTATCTCTGTCTTGTCTTGGGTTAGGTGGAACGGGGTCATAGCCCCCTTCATTCAGAGGGTGGCATTTTAATAGACGTTTGCCTGATAACCAACATCCTTTTACAAAACCGTGAGCTTTCAATGCTTCTATCGCATATCGAGAGCAGGTCGGTGTAAATCGGCAACGTGGTCCTAACAGAGGGCTAATCAGCCATCTGTATAGATAAATCAGTCCGATGACTAACCACGATAAGGGCGAGACAGGCGTTGCCATAGTTTATCAAACAGCTTTGTTATTTCGTCATTGCTGAGTTCCTGAGCGCTTTTTTTCGCAATCACGACAAAGTCTTTGTGCGGTAATTCGTGCTGCTTCAGGCGAAAACTTTCTCGGGCAAGCCGTTTAAAACGATTGCGCCCAACGGCAGTTTTTATCTGTTTTTTCGGAACGGCCAATCCCAATCTTGGATGAGATAAAGCGTTTTTACGGGCAATGATGGTAAAATGAGGCGAGCCAGCACTACGAGCTTGCTGGAATACATATCGGTAGTGTTCGGGAGTTAACAAACGTAACTCCCGACGAAAAGCGTAATTGTTCAAAATAAGTCAGGGATTATTTTGACAGGCGTGCACGGCCTTTCGCACGTCGTGCATTAATTACTTTACGACCGTTCTTAGTTGCCATACGAGCACGGAAACCGTGAGTACGTTTGCGCTTCAGAACTGTAGGTTGAAAAGTGCGTTTCATTGTTTTTACCTTACTGATCAGTAGTTTCTAGGTTCTTGTTAAACCCGGCGTTGGGTTCTGTCTGCCTCTTTTTCAAGAGGGAAAAATCCGACGCCTTGCAACAAAGAGGCGGAATTGTAATCACTGCCACCGATGGTGTCAATAATTGGAGAAAGGAAGCGCCTGAATCTCTGGCTTATAAACTGCTTTTATCTCGGTTTGCTGACCGGTAATAAAAGCAAATCGGCAGGATATCGCGCTTCATTTCAATTTGGTCGGGCGATTATACGTTGTACGGATAAAATCTCAAGGATCCTTATTCGATCCCGACCTGATTTAAGAATTTTTTCAAGCGAATATCCTGTGGATTATCGAATATATCCTGTGGAGATCCTTGTTCAACAATTTTGCCCTCTGCCATAAAGATCACGCGATCCGCGACTTCTTTGGCAAATTGCATCTCATGGGTGACCACCAGCATGGTTTGATGAACCCGGGCCAGTTTTTTCATTAAGCTCAGTACTTCGCCCACCAACTCTGGATCGAGCGCCGATGTCGGTTCATCGAATAGGAGGAGTTCCGGCTCCTGAGCCATTGCCCGGCCAATTCCCACGCGCTGTTGCTGACCACCGGAAAGTGATGCCGGATACTGATCGCTTTTATCCCCAAGTCCGATGTCATTGAGAATTTGCTGAGCACGCTCATACGCCTGATCTTTTTTCCAGCCCCGGACGGTGATCAACCCTTCCGCGATGTTCTGTTTTGCTGTCAGGTGCGCAAAGAGTGCATAGTTTTGAAATACGAATCCGGTTTTACGTCGGAGTGTCAGTACATCATTTTTATTCGGATTGGTACTATCGACACTCACATCTCCGATGGTAATTGCGCCTTGGTCGGCACTCTCAAGAAAATTCACACAGCGCAGCAGTGTCGATTTTCCGGTGCCGCTCGATCCGATGATGACAATGATTTCACCTTGATTAATGTCAAGATCAATCCCTTTGAGAACTTCACTCTCTCCGAAACGTTTATGAATATTGGTTAACTTGATCATCTCATATACGCCTTATTGAGTTTGTGTTCTGCCCAGCTCTGAACTCGGGTCAGGATAATGGTGATTCCCCAGTAAATGAAAGAGACGGCGAGGAAAGCTTCAAAATAATGAAAGCTGGAAGATGCTTCCATTTGTGCTTTCGCCATGATTTCAGCAACCCCGAGCGTAAATGCCAGTGAGGTTGATTTAATCATGTCGATGAAATAGTTCATCAGCGAAGGTAAAGCGATCCGTGTGGCTTGCGGCAGGATAATACGACGCATTGATTGAGTGGTTGTCATACCGATCGACAGGCTTGCTTCCATCTGACTTCGGTCCACACCAATGATTGCCGCGCGAATGGTTTCCGCCATGTAAGCTGCAAAGTGGAGCGCCAAACCGAGAATCGCTGCACTGTAAGCATCCATCCCTGTCATGATCGGGAATACTTGCGGTAATCCATAATAAAGGAGGAATAGCTGGACTAGCAGCGGCGTGCCTCGAAAATAGCTAATATAAAGTTGGCAAATCTGATCGAGTACTGGGATACGGAAGACCCGGATATTTGCGATGATCACCGATAAAATGATGGAAAGTATCATGCCCCAACAGGCTAACTCTATTGTAATGCCGAGATACTTAAGCAGGATTGGCATCAGCTCCAGCATATATTGAAAATCAAAACCCATAATGTGTGTCTTCTTTTTATCAGGGAATCAGCAACAGACAGAGGTCAGTGATTCCGGAATATTGGTGTTAATGCATTGGTGTGTTCAAAAATAAACCCACTGTGCTGGTTCAGACAGTGGGTTTATATGATGTCATGATTCATTATGAATCATGCCGATGGTTCATTATCTTTTTGTAATGTCTGTATTGAACCATTTTTCTGAAATCTGGCTCAGCGTTCCGTCAGCGCGCATATCTGCGAGTGCTTTGTTGACTTCACCCTGAAGCTTCTTACCACTCTTATTATTGAGGAAAGGCCAGGCATTCTCAATCGTTTCGAATGGTTTTCCTGCCAATTGGAGTGGTAATCCCGATTTTTGAATGACTTCCAGAATAGAAAGACGATCCATAACAAAAGCATCGATTCGACCCAAAGCAACATCTTGTTCAAAGCTTGAGTCATAAGTTTTGATGTTGATTTGCTGATCTTTATCGTGCTGACGTAATAGTTGTTCAAAGTTCGAACCTAAGTTAACGGCAACGGTTTTGCCTTTCAGGTCATCCAGGCCATGAATGGTATTGTTACCTTTGCGTACCGCTATCTGCGCGCCATCAATCACATATGGGTCTGAAAAGAGATATTTTTGTTTGCGGGCATCCGTGATGGTGATCTGGTTTGAGATCGTATCGACTCGCCCTGTTTCTAACAGACCAAACAGACCCGAGAAGCTTGCGGTCACAAATTTCACTTGATAGTCGTTGCGTTTGCCTATTTCTTTCCATAGATCAACTTCAAATCCTTGTAGTTCATCTTTTTTTACAAACGTGAACGGGAAGTAACGGCCAGACATACCGACTTTTACTTCTGTTGCTGCATGGACATTGATTGTTGTCAATGTGAGAGCCGCAATTGCAGCAATAAACCATTTTTTCATGTTGAGCTCCAAAATCTTTCGGGCGCTTATTTTAATGACATATAGGACAACAAAAGAAATAACCATAAGTTATGGTTCATAACCGATAATAACAATATGAATTTAAACTCATATTGTTGTCTCTTGTAACGATCTTTATCGGGGGCCGACGACGGCTATATTTTACAAAAGGTGATTGTACCCTTTTGGGGATAACTTTGTAAGATCGACGTTTTGTGCATAGACATGTGGGTAAAGTAGGGACATTTAGGGGGGATCCAAGAATAAATTGGCCAAAAAGTGTGAATAACTTGGATCTAGTTTACAGGATTGACGATCAATGACTGGCGATCTTGAAGATCAACAGGTAGAATTGCCAGTCTTTATCGATCATCTAATCGGAGTGAGGGAACAGTGTCATCTTCTCTTTGGTTGCAATGTTTGCAACAGCTTCAGGAAGAGCTTCCTGCGACAGAGTTCAGTATGTGGGTTCGACCGCTGCAAGCCGAGCTCAATGACAATACTCTCACTTTATTCGCCCCCAACCGTTTTGTGCTTGATTGGGTACGGGATAAGTATCTCAATAGTATCAATCGCCTTCTCAACGAGTATTGTGGGAGTGATATTCCAAGTTTACGCTTCGAAATTGGCAATCGTCCGGTTGCTGAGCAAAAACGCGCGCCGGTACGTACACCGGCAGATGTTGCTGCCGAGTCTTCAGCGCCTGCCCGACTACAAGCCAGAAAACCCATTCATAAAACGTGGGATGATGAGTCGGCACCGATCGAGATTAACTACCGGTCGAATATGAACCCGAAGCACAAGTTCAATAACTTTGTCGAAGGTAAATCGAACCAGTTGGGTCTCGCAGCGGCAAAACAAGTTTCCGATAATCCGGGAGCAGCCTATAACCCGCTCTTTTTATACGGTGGTACCGGCTTAGGTAAAACGCATCTGTTACATGCAGTTGGCAATGCCATCGTTGATCATAACCCACAAGCAAAAGTGGTTTATATGCATTCTGAGCGGTTTGTGCAGGATATGGTAAAAGCACTGCAAAATAATGCTATAGAAGAATTCAAGCGCTACTATCGTAGTGTCGATGCCCTGTTGATCGATGATATTCAGTTTTTTGCCAATAAAGAGCGTTCTCAAGAAGAATTTTTCCATACCTTCAATGCGTTGCTTGAAGGGAACCAACAAATCATTCTGACATCAGATCGTTATCCGAAAGAGATTCACGGTGTAGAAGATCGTCTTAAATCCCGTTTTGGCTGGGGTTTAACGGTCGCAATCGAGCCCCCTGAATTGGAAACTCGTGTCGCCATTTTGATGAAGAAAGCGGAAGATCACCAGATTCATCTGGCTGATGAAGTCGCTTTCTTTATTGCCAAACGACTTCGCTCGAATGTCCGTGAGCTTGAAGGTGCTCTCAATCGTGTCATTGCCAATGCTAATTTTACCGGCCGGCCGATTACGATTGATTTTGTTCGTGAAGCGTTACGTGATTTGTTGGCTTTACAGGAAAAATTGGTCACGATTGATAATATCCAGAAAACTGTGGCTGAGTATTATAAAATCAAAGTTGCAGATTTACTGTCGAAGCGTCGTTCACGTTCGGTTGCCCGGCCTCGTCAATTAGCGATGGCATTGGCGAAGGAGCTGACCAACCATAGCTTGCCAGAAATCGGTGATGCGTTTGGCGGACGCGATCATACGACGGTTCTTCATGCTTGTCGCAAGATAGAGCAGTTAAGAGAAGAAAGTCATGATATCAAGGAAGATTATTCCAATCTGATTCGGACGCTCTCTTCCTGATGTCTATCCAAAATAAATAGTCATACAGAACAAATAGCACGGTGTCGTCGATCTCCGACCTGATTCGGTGGCGTGACATATAATAAAGAGCGAACTATGAAATTTACCATTGAACGTAGCCATTTGATTAAACCGCTTCAGCAAGTATCCGGAACGGTTGGTGGACGGACAACATTGCCGATTCTCGGTAATCTGTTGTTGGCGGTTGAAGGTGATACCCTCATGCTGACGGCCACTGATCTGGAAGTTGAATTGGTTGGTAAAATTGTTCTGGAAGGTGATGTGGAACCTGGCCGTGTGACGGTGCCTGCCCGCAAACTACTCGACATTTGTCGCGGACTTCCTGATGATGCAATGATCGCTGTTTTGTTAGACGGTGATCGATTACAGATTCGTTCCGGTCGCAGCCGTTTTTCTTTGGCTACGCTACCTGCAAAAGATTTCCCGAATATTGAAGACTGGCAGAGTGAATTATCACTCACTTTGTCACAGGCTGACTTACGTGGACTGATCGAAAAAACGCAATTCTCGATGGCCAATCAGGATGTCCGCTACTATCTCAACGGGATGTTGTTTGATATCGAAGAGACAACATTGCGTTCTGTGGCAACCGATGGTCACCGGATGGCTGTTGCTCAAGTGGCATTACCGGAGCCATTGGCTGCACAACAAATTATTGTGCCGCGTAAAGGAGTTCTGGAACTGGTTAAGTTGCTCGATATGCCGGAACAGCCGGTTATCGTGCAAATTGGTAGTGCCAACGTCCGCATTGAAGTAAATCAGTTTATTTTTACCTCAAAATTGATCGACGGTCGTTTTCCTGATTATCGCCGAGTGTTGCCGCAGAGTACCAATAAGGTTCTGGTGGCTGCTTGTGATATCTTGCGTCATGCGTTTTCTCGCGCTGCGATTTTGTCGAATGAAAAATTCCGGGGTGTTCGCCTGAATATTGATGGCGGTGATATGCGGATTACCGCGAATAATCCGGAGCAGGAAGAAGCGGAAGAATTGTTGGATGTTCATTTTGAAGGTGAGCCGATTGAGATTGGCTTTAACGTTAGTTACGTACTGGATGTCCTCAATACATTGAAGTGCGATAATGTCCGAATGTCGATGTCAGACTCGAATGCCAGTGCTTTGATCGAAAATGTCGAAGACGATAGTGCGATGTACGTCGTCATGCCGATCCGGTTATAAGTCTGAGCAGACAATGAATGCATTCGAACGATAGATTGAAGTATGCCACTTTCGCGCTTAATGATTCAGCAATTTAGGAATATCAAAGCCTGTGATATCTCATTATCATCAGGCTTTAACTTTCTTATCGGGGCGAACGGAAGCGGTAAAACCAGCGTACTTGAAGCGATTTACATGCTGGGCCACGGACGTTCGTTTAAAAGTAGTTTAACAGGCAGAGTGATCCAAAATGAGTGTCAGGAGCTGTTTGTTCATGGCCGTTTTTTGAACCCCGACCAAATTGAGATACCGATTGGCATTAATAAGCAGCGCGATGGCTCGGTTGAGGTTAAAATAGGCGGTCAGGCCGGACAAAAATTGGCTCAGCTGGCGCAGGTATTACCCCTGCAATTGATTCATCCTGAAGGCTTTGAATTGCTTACGGATGGTCCGAAACAGCGACGGGCATATCTTGACTGGGGAATCTTTCATTCCGTCGTGGCCTTTTTTGAGGCTTGGGGACGTTTCCGTCGTTTAAATAAACAACGTAATGCGTTACTGAAAACCGCGACGGACTATCGAGAACTCAAGTATTGGGATGCGGAACTGTCGCACTTGGCTGAACAGATTGATGCATGGCGTGCCGATTATGTGGCGCAAATCAAGCCAGTGGCAGAAGCGTTGTGTCAGTCATTTTTACCGGAATTTGAAATCCAGTTACAATACTATCGTGGCTGGGAAAAAGAGACGTTATATCAAACGCTTCTCGAAAGAAATTTTGAACGCGATAAAATGTTGGGTTACACATTCAGTGGGCCGAATAAAGCGGATTTAAGAATAAAAGTGAACGGTACACCGGTTGAGGATGTTTTGTCGCGCGGTCAGCTTAAGTTGATGGTTTGTGCCCTACGGGTCGCACAAGGACAACACTTAACATCCTTAACGGGTAAGCAATGTATTTATCTCATTGATGATTTTGCTTCCGAGCTGGACAGTGAGCGCCGTAAAAGGTTAGCAGACTGTTTAAAAGCGACCGGAGCGCAAGTTTTTGTAAGCTCTATTACCCGAGAACAGGTGGATGACATGTGTATGTCAGACAGCAAATTGTTCCATATGGAACAAGGCCGGATAGAGCAAGGATAAAAAATAAAGAGAGTAACTCATGTCGAATAATTACGATTCATCGAGTATTAAAGTACTGAAAGGTCTGGACGCCGTCAGAAAACGTCCGGGAATGTACATCGGCGACACGGATGATGGTACGGGTCTGCACCACATGGTCTTTGAGGTGGTAGATAACTCAATTGATGAAGCGTTAGCGGGTTACTGTAAAGACATCATCGTGACGATTCACGAAGATAACTCCGTCTCAGTCAGTGATGACGGTCGTGGTATTCCGACTGAGCTTCACGAGGAAGAAAATGTTTCTGCGGCAGAGGTTATCATGACAGTGCTGCACGCGGGCGGGAAGTTTGACGATAACTCGTACAAAGTTTCCGGTGGTTTGCACGGTGTGGGTATCTCGGTCGTGAACGCTTTGTCTGAAAAGGTTGCCCTGACAATTTATCGTGGTGGCCACATTTATACTCAGACCTATCGTCACGGTGTGCCACAGTCGCCATTGGCTGCCGTCGGAGACACCGAAAAATCCGGAACTATGGTTCGGTTTTGGCCGAGTAGTGGCACATTTACCAATATTGAATTCCATTATGAAATTCTTGCCAAGCGTCTGCGTGAGCTGTCTTTCCTTAACTCCGGTGTTTCAATCAAGCTCATTGATGAACGTGATAGCAAACAGGATCACTTCATGTATGAAGGTGGTATTCAGGAATTCGTATCGCACCTGAACCGCAATAAAACGCCGATCCATGACCGAATCTTCCACTTTAATCAGGAGCGGGAAGATGGCATTACGGTTGAAGTTGCAATGCAATGGAATGATAGTTTTCAGGAAAGTATTTTCTGCTTTACCAATAACATTCCTCAACGCGATGGCGGGACACACATGGCTGGTTTCCGGGCCGCATTGACTCGGACGCTGAACACGTTCATGGACAAAGAAGGCTTCAGCAAAAAAGAGAAAACTGCAACATCCGGTGATGATGCCCGTGAAGGGTTGACGGCGGTTATCTCAGTGAAAGTGCCGGATCCTAAATTCTCCAGCCAGACTAAAGACAAACTGGTTTCTTCGGAAGTAAAATCTGCGGTTGAAACCACAATGGGTGAAAAATTATCAGAATTTCTGATTGAGAACCCGAATGAAGCAAAAATTGTTTGTTCGAAAATTATCGATGCTGCTCGTGCCCGTGAAGCGGCTCGTAAAGCGCGCGATATGACGCGTCGTAAAGGTGCGCTAGACCTCGCAGGTCTGCCGGGCAAACTGGCAGACTGTCAGGAAAAAGACCCAGCTCTTTCTGAACTGTATATTGTGGAGGGTGATTCGGCTGGTGGCTCTGCCAAACAAGGTCGAAACCGGAAAAATCAGGCTATTTTGCCGCTGAAAGGTAAGATCCTCAACGTTGAAAAAGCCCGTTTTGACAAAATGCTATCGTCTCAGGAAGTGGCAACATTGATTACCGCATTAGGTTGCGGCATTGGCCGTGACGAATATAATCCGGACAAACTGCGTTATCACAATATCATCATCATGACCGATGCCGACGTCGATGGGTCGCACATCCGTACGTTGCTGTTGACCTTTTTCTATCGTCAAATGCCGGAGTTGATTGAGCGTGGTTATATCTATATTGCTCAGCCGCCTTTGTATAAAGTCAAAAAAGGTAAACAAGAGCAGTATATTAAAGATGAAGATTCAATGACCCAGTATCAGATTTCTCTGGCGTTGGATGGGGCTTCATTCCACGTGAATCCTGATGCACCACCATTGTCTGGCGGGTCTCTGGAAGGGTTGGTTCAGCGTTATAATTCAGCGATAAAACTCATTGAACGGATGAGCCGCCGTTATCCATATGCTTTGGTCTGTGAGTTTATTTATATGGCTCGTCTGACCGAAACGGATTGTACCGATCACGATAAAGTTGAAGCTTGGACCCAACGATTAGTTGAACAGCTCAATGCCAAAGAAGTCGGTGCAAGTCAGTACAGTTATAAGATTGAACAAAATCAAGAGACTGGACTCGTTTCTCCGAAAATCACGGTTCGTACTCATGGCGTGACTTACGAATATATGCTGAGTGTCGATCTGCTGAATTCGAAAGAATACGGCTCATTGGCGGCCTTATCTGAAGAACTGAACGGGCTGATCGAGGAAGGCGCTTATATTCAGCGGGGCGAACGCACGCAATTGGTGAATAGCTTTGCCGAAGCCATTCAATGGCTGATGAAAGAGTCGCGTCGAGGCTTGGCGGTACAACGATACAAAGGTCTGGGAGAAATGAACCCTGATCAGTTGTGGGAAACCACCATGGATCCGGAAACGCGCCGCATGATGCAGGTGACGATTGATGATGCAGTCGGTGCCGACGAGTTGTTTACAACCCTGATGGGTGACCAAGTTGAACCGCGTCGTGCCTTCATCGAAGACAATGCGCTGAAAGTTGCCAACCTGGACGTTTAATTTTTTAAAAAGGGTCCCATATAGGGACCCTCAATTTATGTTGCTATTTTTTTAACGCTATGGGTAAATTGATATCTGATAGACCCATTCATATCCGTCAGCGCTACATTGTGGTGAATTACCACCTGATGTCCCTGTAGTTATATAAACTTGTTTACCTGTTGTTAATGCTGCTAGTGCAAGAGAGAACATTTGTTTTCTCTGATCTGAAACCGTCCCTTCACTAATAATAAAAAATGGGTTTGGGTTCTCCTGTGTACTATTTCCACAGGTATGCCATTTTGTATTTTTAAACTGAACTAATGTCTTATCTCCATCGGTTACTTTTATTTCGGTAATTCTATCTACCTGACTCCAAGCCATTGCTCCCTGACAATAGCAAAATACAAATATAGTAAGTAATATTTTTTTGAACATTGAGTCCAACTCCAGAAATGAATGAAAATTAGATTATTATTATTTATATTAATAAATAAAACTATATTAGTAATCAACTTTCTTATAAGAAAGATATCACTCTCCATTTTTTTCATATTTTTACTTGAAACTCGGCAAAACACCCATATATCTATGAATGAAGAGGATGCCATATCGGGCCTCTGAACCGGAAAACCACCTTGCTCTGATGAGAAGGTAAGTTAACCAAAGTACAACCGTTCGCTCTCTGGGTCGTCTGAACAGAAAGTTGAACATTCAAATTCATGAAACTATTGCTTCATAGAGAGGATAGAAATATGAGAACTGTCGATTTCACACCTTTATACCGTAATGCCATTGGCTTTGATCGTCTGTTTAATTTAATGGAAACCGCCAACGCAAAAAATGGCTCTTCAGGTTACCCCCCATACAATATCGAGCAAAAAGACGAAAATCAGTATCGGATTACGATGGCTGTTGCTGGATTTGCTGAGCAGGACCTTGAGATCACCCAACAGGAAAATACCCTGATTGTCCAAGGTGAACGTCAACCTGAAGATGAGAAAAAGTACATTTATCAAGGTATTGCAGAGCGCAACTTTGAACGTAAGTTCCAGTTGGCAGATTATGTTAAAGTGGTGGGTGCTACCATGGAAAATGGTCTGCTGCATGTTGATTTGGAACGTGAAATTCCAGAAGCGATGCAGCCACGCAAAATTGCGATTAACGGTAAAAACTTAATCGAAAGCAAAGAATCATGATTTGCTCGCAAATCGGTTAGGGAAAGTTGTGAAAGAGCGCCTTATGGCGCTCTTTTTGATCGCCCTTGATTCACCGCCACCGGATTGAGCACTCGAATAACCGATTGGTGGTTCACACATCGCGAAAAAAGCTTCAACCTGATGTAATAAATTGCAGTTTTATCCGTCTAATCACTATAAAACAGTGAACACTCGTGAATTTATCATCTTCGTCTTGGCTAAAATAACCATTGCACGATACCCTTTGGTAAAGGCGAAATCATAACCAACGCTTATCAGAGCATGGAAGGATAGATTATGTTGATCAGGAAAAAACCACAGCTGACGGAAGCTGATGTGACACCGGAAGCCATTTATCGTTCTCGCCGGAAATTTATGCAAGGTTCACTTGCGCTTGGAGCCAGCGTCTTACTCCCATCACTGAATGTGCTGGCCAAACCCAGTCAGGAAGCCGGAGAGTTTCAACCGAATACACCTCAATGGCTCAAACAGCAATTGAGAGATGCGCAAGCCAATCAGCAAATCATCAATGAACCGTTAACGCCCTATAAGAATGTCACGCAGTACAATAATTTTTATGAGTTTGGCTACGGCAAGAGTGATCCGGCCGATGAGAGCGGGGATTTTCAGCCATTTCCGTGGCAAGTCCAAATTGGCGGTGAAGTCGCTAAAGCCGGTACCTATCATTTAGAAGATTTACTCAAAGGTATCACGCTGGAAGAACGAATTTATCGGCTGCGCTGTGTTGAAGCCTGGTCGATGGTGATTCCTTGGATTGGATTCCCTTTATCAACGTTACTCAAACGATTTGAACCGACCAGTAAAGCGAAATATGTCGCTTTTACGACGCTAGAGCGCCCGGAACAAATGCCGGGACAGAACAGTTTATTTAGCTCTATTGACTGGCCGTATGTTGAAGGGTTACGGATCGATGAAGCGATGCATCCCCTGACCATGATTGCGGTTGGGTTGTATGGTAAAACCCTGCCGAATCAAAGTGGCGCGCCATTTCGCTTGGTTGTGCCATGGAAATATGGTTTCAAAAGTATCAAATCGATCGTCAAAATCGAGCTGACGGAAAAACAGCCACCAACGACATGGAGCCAATTAGCCCCCCATGAATACGGGTTTTATGCCAATGTGAACCCACAGGTCGATCACCCGCGTTGGAGTCAGAAAGAAGAGCGGCGTTTGCCTTCGGGGTTATTAAGCCCGAACATTATTCCGACACGACGATTTAATGGCTATGATGAAGTTGCGTCTTTGTATCAGGGGATGGATTTAGCCCGTTACTACTGATTTTAGTCCGTGAGCGCTGTGGTCGGCTTTGATTGCCGGAGACGCAAGTAAGGAGAAACAAATGCCGGTTACTTTACGTCGTATCGTGATTTTTATACTCGGCTGTACACCGTTATCACTCTTGGTCTGGGGTGTCTTCACTCAGAATTTAGGGGGTGATCCGGCGAAAACGATTGTGCTGGAAACCGGGCTTTGGACATTACGTTTTCTGCTGATCACGTTAATGGCTTCACCGTTTGCCCGCTATCTGAAATGGCGTTGGTTAATGCCCCATCGACGAATGTTGGGGCTGTTTGCGCTGTTTTATGGGGTATTACATCTGTTGGCTTATTACCAGTTTATTTTGGGTGGTAATCTGGCTTTCTTTGGCTCGGAATTGGTGAAACGACCTTATATTCTGGTTGGTGCACCGGCATTGCTGATTTTGATAGCTTTGGGCATTACGTCCACCAAAGGCTGGATGAAACGGCTCGGGAGACGTTGGCAAACTTTGCACCGTCTGGTTTATGTGGCGTTAATTCTGGGTTGGGTTCACCTGTTCTGGCAAGTCCGATCCAGTTATTACGAAGCCGCGTTTTATGGTGTGATTGGCGTGATATTACTGAGTTTCCGCTTGCCACTGCTATGGCGCTTTTGTCAGTCTCGTTTACGTCGTCGGGGCAGTGCGCCCGTCAAGCCGCATTAAGCACCTGCCCTGGACGGATGAATGCCCGATTGAGTCCCGGCAGAGCCCCATCAATACCGGGCGGCATCGTGGTGATTGATCTTGCGGTCTGATCTTTTTCTGATGGGACCAAACTCTTTCTGATAGTTTTGATACAATCAGTCGGTCAGCAAGCAGTTTGATCAACGGAGTTGAAATGAAAGCACAGGAAGTCGCCACATACTATCTTGAAATGCACGCGTTGACGGCGTTGAATGAAAAGCCCAAACCGGAAGGGTTTGAGGTCATTGAAGCGCAAGTGAAGAATTACCGTTTTAATCGGTATCTTTATCAGTTAGTCGGTGAGCCGTGGCAGTGGTGGGATAAACTCGCGCTTTCTGATCAGGAATGGCAGATATATGCGGAATCGCCACACCTGAGAACTTGGTTTGCTTTAAGTCAGGGAAGTATTGCCGGTTATTACGAACTCAAGCAGCAGGCTGACGGGAATATTGAAATTGCTTACTTTGGGCTTGCGCCTGATTTTATGGGGCATGGTTTTGGCGGTTATTTACTGACTCATGCTCTTCAGTCTGCATGGCACTGGGGTAATCCGCAGCGGGTCTGGGTTCACACCTGCACGCTTGACCACGAACATGCGTTGGCAAACTATCAGGCGCGGGGGATGTCAGTTTATAAAACAGAGACTGAACAAACGTCTTAGCAGCGTCAACCTGAACCTCCGATATCGCCATGGCTATCAATCGGGACCAAACCGTCTTGCCATGATGGTCCCAATCAACCTGACGATATCTCTAGGTTAAGTCTTTATTGACTGAAACACCTTCCCGATATGCTTTGGCAACTTCTTCTGCGATGATGGCAATGCCTTTCTGCATCTGCTGGTCGTCTTGTACATAATTCATTCGTAAGCACTGGTGGTCATGTTGCCACTCTTGTTGCTGGCCGATGAAGAAATATTCACCGGGGATAATCAGTACACCCCGATCTTTCAGGCGTTGATAGAGTTCCATCGTGGTGATCGGGAGTTCGTCGAACCATAACCAGAGGAAAATCGCGCCTTCCGGTTTGTGGATCCGAAAACGCGGATCAGGAATCGCCTGTTGGAGCCGCTTGATAGCGTATTGGGATTTTTGCCGGTAAAACGGTTGGATCACATCTGCGCTGAGGCGTAGTAGATCGCCTTGTTCAATCATATGATTGGCGATTGCCGGACCAATACTGCTGGGGGAAAGATTAATAATGCCGCTAAGATTGCTCATTGCTTGGGTGACTGCTTCATTGGCAATCACAATGCCGCAGCGGACGCCCGGTAAACCGAGTTTCGACAGACTCATGCACAGAATGGTGTTGTCATTCCAGAACGGGGTGACATCTTCAAAAATAATATTCGGAAATGGCAACCCATAAGCATTATCGATGATCAGTGGAATATGATGCTGACGGGCTAATTGGTCCAGCCTGAGGACTTCTTCATCCGTCAGCACATTGCCGGTTGGGTTGGTCGGACGGGACGCACAGATCGCGGCAATCGAGTCGTCCACTTGCAGCTGTTCGAAATCGACATGATATTTAAACAGACCATGCTCAAGCATTTCGATTTCTGGCCGGTAAGAGATAAACATATCCTCATGAATACCGGCATCCCCGTAACCAATATATTCCGGAGCCAGCGGCAGCAGGATTTTCTTATGTGAACCGTCCGGTTGTTTCCCGGCCAGTAGGTTGAACAGATGAAAAAAGCTGCTTTGGCTGCCATTGGTCAGACTAATGTTTTTTTCCGTAATCGCCCAACCGAGGTTTTCTCTGAGCAGCGCCGCCAGTGAGCGCAGAAAGGTATTTTTCCCTTGCGGACCATCGTAGTTTGCCATTGCGGCAACCAGTTCGCCGCTATCAAGTAGCGACTGACTCGCCTGATGAAAATAATCGAGCATGGTTGGAATGGCGGCTGGGTTTCCGCCGCCCAGCATAATGGCACCCGGTGTGCGGAGGCCAGTATTCAGATCATCCATGAGCCGAGTGATACCTGAATAGCGGTTAAATTTTTCACCAAACGAAGAGAACGGCATGACTGAGTTACCTGATATTTTTATAGGAAAGAATCGCTTTTCGTTGCCGGAAATGATGCCGGTGCATCAGTATGGTGCTGGCATCTCCACCATCAATTTCGCTATGGCCATCAATTTCGTTAGGACCATTGATTTCACAAGCACACAATACTTTAACCGTAATGATTTTTAATTGAAAAGCAACTCTTACCTGTTTATTTCTCTCCAGCACCGAGTCGGGGCTTTCAGGGTGTGCCGATTAACTGCATTGAGGCTTACGCTTGATTTGAGCGTGCATCGAGATAATGTCGCCAGCCGCCAAAGTGGCTAATCTCTGTTGCATGACTGAGGCCGATGGGTTCGCAGATGAATCCTTTGACCCAGAGTCCGTCAGCCAGCTCAACGGTTCCTAAACCGAGCGGATGTGGAATCTGGTCGAGCAGGGCACCGATTGCTTCTATCGGCACAGACCAGACTTCAACGTCAATCATGGTGCCTTCGGTTTCATTGCGGATGAGGCCGGGACGTTGCGGCGGATCGCCAGCCAGCGCATACAAGCGGTAGCTTGCCGCTGTTTGAGTGCGTTGTTTGAGGGTCGCCCCAACGCTGGTGAGCTGGTGGTTGAGGGGCAACCCCTGCATATGAGCCCCACAGACCAGCAGGTCAAGGTGTGAACTCTGAGGCGGATAGAGACCACTGGCCCCGACGGGTAAACGAATGCGTTGTTGCCATTCACAGGCCAGATCCATCAGGATTCTGTCGGAGAATGCGGGGCCGAACAGCGTAAAGCCGAACGGCATTGCTGCGTCGGTAAATCCACCCGGGATTGCGATTGCACTGTAATCAAGCAGATTCATGAAGTTGGTGTAGTAACCGAGATTGCTGTTGAGTGTCACCGGATCCTGATTGACGGCTTCAATCGTATAGGTGGTCCCTGCGGTCGGTGTGAGCACAACATCCACATCATCTAGCAGGGCATCACAGGTCACTTGGTAATCCCGCAGTTGATAGAACCCTTGGAAGGTTTCAACGGCTGACAACTGTTCTGCCTGACCGATGATGGTTTGAATCACCGGCAGACAACGTGAGGCATCCTGTTCGAAAAACGGTTGAATGGCCGCATAACGCTCAGCAACCCACGGCCCCTGATACAGTAGTCTGGCCGCAGCGAGAAACGGAGATAGATCAAAGGGAACCAGTTCTGCACCAAGCGCTGTCAGCTTCTCGATGACTTGTTCGAAACCGAGCTGATAAGCCTGATTGCCGAAAAAATTCAATTGTTCCGCTTGCGGCACACCGATTCGTAACCCCTGAAACGTGGTTTTCGGCGCTGAATGGAGAGGATGAACATCCGGGCGGGCGTAGCTGTCCTGACGATCATAGCTCGCTGCGACTTGATGCAGCAGCGCCAGATCTTCACCATGAGCGGTAAAGAAAGTAACACAGTCGAGGCTGCGACAGGCTGGCACCACGCCACGACAACTGAGCAGCCCTTTGGTGGGTTTGAGCCCGTAAATATGATTGAAAGCAGCCGGTACCCGACCGGAACCTGCGGTATCTGTACCTAACGCAAACAGAACCTGACCGGTGGCTACAGCCACAGCACTGCCTGCACTTGAGCCGCCGGAAATATATTCGGGATTGAAGCTGTTGGTGGTTGCTCCCCACGGACTGCGGGTTCCGACCAGTCCGGTTGCAAACTGATCGAGATTGGTTTTCCCGAGCGGAATCGCACCGGCAGCAATCAGGCGTTCGACCACAAAAGCAGAGTCTTCCGGATGGTAGCGATACGCTTCACACCCGGCAGTGGTCGCGAGACCGGCCAGATCGATATTGTCTTTGATGGCGAAAGGAACACCGTACAGTGGGAGATCATCGATATCATAGGCTGACAACGCATCGAGGTATTGATCGAGTTGTGTTGCAGTGAGTGTACTGATCCAGGCATGATGTGAGTCAGCCTGAGCCAGCTTCAGTTGTTGGTGTAAAAAAGGACGTACCGAGCGTTCTCCGCAGCGGTACGCCGCCTGTAATTGTGTGATGGTGAGGATGGTCATCAGTTCGCTTCCTTACTGCTTGAAACAGAATGAGTCGTTAAACTGGCTGAATCAGCCGTACGAATGGTTAAAATGGGCTGGCCTGCCTGAATCGGTGACCCCGCAGTGTGGCAAATGGTTTCAACCGTACCGCTGATCGGTGAGGCGACTTCCAGCTCCATTTTCATCGCTTCGAGGACAGCAATCGTCTCGCCTGTTGCCACGGTTTGGCCGGGTTGGACCTGTATTTGCCAGATATTACCGGTGACGTGACTTTCCACCGCTTCACAGCCTTCATCGAGTACCCAGTGTTCAGACGTGGTGTCTAACGTGACATCTTCCGCAACAAAATTCGCCTGACCGCTGTCGGCCCAGCGCTGTCTTTCGGCTTCGAAAGCCGCCTGCTGACGGGATTTGCACTGCGCTATCGTATCGGCATTGTTGTCGATCAGCGTTTGATACGTTGCTAGTGAAAAGGTAGTTGTTTCTATCTTTAACGGATATTGTCCGCGCGGATGTTGGCGACGAATGGTTTGTAACTCATCAGCACTGACCGGATAAAAGCGAATCTGATCAAAAAATTGCAACAGCCAAGGCTGTTGGAAATAAGGGGTGGTTCGGTAGCGGTTCCACATTTGTAGGGTTCGTCCGACAAACTGGTAACCTCCCGGACCTTCCATTCCATACACACACAGATACGATCCACCAATACCGACCGCGTTTTCCGGTGTCCAGGTGCGGGCCGGATTGTATTTGGTGGTTACCAGTCGATGGCGCGGATCCAGCGGTGTTGCGACCGGAGCACCGAGATAAACATCGCCCAGTCCCATGACCAGATAGCTGGCATCAAAGACGATCTGTTTGACGTCATCAACGGACTTAAGGCCGTTAATCCGGCGAATAAATTCAATATTATCCGGACACCACGGTGCATCCTTCCTGACGACTTCTTCGTATTTACGAATCGCCAGCCGGGTCGCTTCATCATCCCAAGAAAGAGGCAGGTGAACGATCCGCGCCGGGACGGTTAATTGATCAATGTCACCAAGTTGTTGCTCTAATTCGATCAGCGTGTCGAGCAGTTGTTGGCGTGGCAGATGCAGGTTGTCATAGTGAATCTGAAGGGAGCGAATTCCCGGTGTCAGCTCGTGAACACCGGAGAGTTGACACTGTTCCAGCTTGAGCATGAGCGCGTGCACGCGAAAACGCAGACGGATATCCAATATCTGAGGCCCGTATTCCACCAGCAGGAAATCTTCACCGCACTGGCGGTAGATGACCTGCTGCTGATTGGCTGATGCCGGAATTTTAGCCACAACCGGGGTGTCTGGCGGTACGGGTGTCAATGAATAAGGTTCAACCTGACACTGGCGGATCTGAGCATGTTGTCGCCGTTCGGCATCTTCTGCTTCGGTCAGAGTGACCGGCACAAAGTGAACCTTATCTCCCGCTTTGAGCTGACCGATTTTCCATAAATCGGCTTTGATCACGGTGGCCGGGCAGACGAATCCACCTAGACTGGGGCCGTCTGGTCCCAGAATGACCGGCATATCACCGGTAAAATCGATGGTGCCGATCGCATAAGCATTGTCGTGAATGTTTGACGGGTGCAACCCTGCTTCTCCGCCGTCCGGGCGCGCCCAGTCTGGTTTCGGGCCGACTAAACGGACACCGGTCCGGCTGGAGTTGAAATGCACCGTCCAACTGGCAGCAAAGAATGCCTGAATATCATCATCCGTGAAAAAATCGGGTGCACCATGCGGGCCATACATAACATGAATCTGCCAGCTATCGGACAGTACCGGCAGTGCCGCCGGATGTACCGTGGCTTTTTCCGGTGTGCTGACGGACGGCGACGGATCGAGTTGCAGCACATCGCCGCTGCGTAGGGCGCGTCCGGTATGACCGCCGAACTGACCTAAGGTAAATGTTGATTTGCTGCCGAGGTAATCCGGACACTGAAAACCACCGGCAACGGCCAGATAACTCCGGGCTCCGGGACCGGTAATCTTACCGAGCCGTAAGGTTTGTCCGGCATTCACTTGAGTGACCATCCCCATTGGCAGCGGTTGATCATCCAGCGTGGCCTGAATTGTCGCACCGGTCAGGACAATCTGTTTCTTCATGTTGAACCGCAGGGTCGGACCGGTCACAATAATTTCCAGTCCGGCACAATGGTCATCATTGTGCAGCAACTGATTTGCCAGCCGAAAGCTGAGGGAATCCATCGGCCCCGATGGCGGTACCCCTACATGCCAGTACCCCTGACGCCCCGGGTAGTCCTGAATCGTGGTCTGGGTGCCGCCATTGAGAATATCGACGGTATGCGGTTGATAAACGAAGTGATCCAGACTGCGGGTCAGCATCTGACCGTCTTGGAACCGTGGCGTCTGAATCAGTTGTTGTAGATAACACTGATTATGGGTCGGGCCATACAGACTGATCTGACTGAGGGCTTGTGTCATTCGGGCCAGCGCCTGAGCACGGTTTGCACCGTGGACGATGATTTTTGCCAGCATCGGATCAAAGTACGGGGAGACTTCTACACCGGCTTCGATCCAGTGTTCGATACGGACACCCGGCAGTTGCGGCCACTCGACGTGACTGATTAAACCGGCACTGGGTTGGAAGTTTTTATTCGGGTCTTCAGCATAAAGGCGCACCTGAATCGCATGACCGTCAGGCTGTTGGTCGTGCTGCCATGCTGATAAGTCGAGGGTGCCTGCGCCTTGCTGCACCATCCATTCGACCAGATCGATGCCGAAGACTTCCTCTGTGACACCATGTTCGACCTGTAAACGGGTATTCACTTCCAGAAAATAGAACTGTTCACTTTGCTGATCAAGGACGAATTCAACGGTTCCGGCACTGCGGTAGTTGACAGCGGCTGCCAGCCGAATCGCGGTCTGGCGCAGCGCCTGACGTGTGGTCTCGCTCAGATTGGGTGCCGGGGTTTCTTCGATGACTTTCTGGTTGCGGCGTTGTGCCGAGCAGTCCCGTTCACCGAGCGCGATCACCTGTCCTTGTCCGTCGCCGAAAATCTGAACTTCAATATGGCGGGCCTGTTCGATAAATTTTTCTAAAAAAATACCGCTGTGACTGAAATTGTTCTCGCTGAGTCGTCGGACTGAGTCTAGCGACTGGGCCAGCTCTGCGGCATGATTACAGCGCTGCATCCCGATCCCGCCGCCTCCGGCGGTACTTTTGAGCATCACCGGATAGCCGATCTGTTCGGCCTGTGTTTGGGCATCTTCGAGATGGCTGATGAGATCACTGCCCGGCAGCAGCGGCACATCCGCTTGTGAGGCAATCGCCCGGGCGGCATGTTTCAGACCAAAGGTCGTCATTTGCTCCGGTGTCGGGCCGAGAAAAGTGATACCGGACTGTTCACATAAGGTGACAAATGCCGGGTTTTCACTCAGAAAACCGTAACCGGGATGAATGGCATCCGCTTTGCAGGATTTCGCCAGCGCAATGATTTTTTGCTGATCGAGATAAGTCGCGGCCGCAGCGCCTTCTCCGAGAGAGTAGGCTTCGTTAGCCTGAAGGACATGCAGACTTTCAGCATCTGCTTCACTGTATACCGCGACACTGGTGATATTCATCTGCTTGAGCGTTCTGATTATCCGGCAGGCAATCGCACCGCGGTTAGCAATCAATACCTTATTCAACATAAGTGATTCCGTTATTGTCGGGTCGTCCCGGTGGTATTGTGAGCTGCATCGGGGTCGTCCCCGGCTCAGATCTTCAGACAGGCAGGGATCAGGCGTCCCAGACCAATACGTCTATCGGGGTTGGATTGTAGGCATTACAAGGATTGTTCAATTGCGGACAGTTAGAAATTAGCACAATGACATCCATCGCTGCTTTCAGTTCGACATATTTACCCGGCGCACTGATACCGTCTTCAAAAGTCAGACCGCCGGACTCGGTGATCGGCACATTCATAAAGAAATTGATATTGTGGGTAATATCGCGTTTGGTCATCGCGAATTCTTCATGTTCGCTGACCGCCAGCAACCAACTGTCACGGCAAGCATGCATACATTTTTTGTCTGTGGCATAGCGCACCGTGTTGCTCTCGGTCGCACAGGCACCACCCAATGTATCGTGGCGGCCACACGTATCGGCGACAATTTCCAGCATCAAATTGCCCTGATCGGAGAGAATCCGGCTTCCGGCTGTCAGGTAGACATTGCCTTGTTCGCGAATCGTATCGATAGCGCTGTAGCGCTCCGCGGGGTTGTTGGCATTGTAAAACAGTGTATCCGCAGCCTGATTGCCTTCCAGATCGAGGATGCGGACCGTCTGTCCCTGATGGACGACTTTCATGTAGTAATCACCGGCCGGAACGGTATCCCGGCGGCATGCATCTTCAGCGCGTCGTGGACTTTCAGTTATCATCAGAGTGCCTCCTGAGGGGATATGCAGTGGTAGCGGCGGTTATTTTCAAGACCGCGTTGATTTTCATCTTTTCCGTGTTCGGGGTCAGCCAGCGTGGCGGTTTCACCGGATGGGGTCAGTGTCAGTTGTACCGGCTTAAACGGATATTCTGAAGCCGGGTTGAGCGGATGCGGGCAAGTCGTCAGGATGACCAATGTTTCCATCTCGAAATTTAGGGCTATCGAGTCTCCGGGTCGGCTGTGATTTTCCTCATAGATGAGGTGACCGGCGGTATCGGTGCGCACCTGACTGAACAGATTCAGATTGGCAGCCAGATCCCGTTTGCCGAGACCATATTTGGCGACTTCAACCAACAGAGCATCATAGCCGTTCTGTTTCCATTGGTTGCGGTCAGTTTGATAGGTGCGCTCTCCCCATTTTTGAGTCACTTTGGCTTTATTGGCGACCCCACAGACGGTATCGATCCAACCGGTATCATCATGCACGATGCGACAAAAAATCCGCCCCATATCAGAGTAAAGACAGTGACCCGCAGTGAGTTTAAAGGTGTGCTGGCATTTGAGCGTATCTGGTGCATTATAGCGTTCGAGCAGGTTTTCCGGGTTGTAAAACAGCACACTCAGATTCGCACCACCTTCGATATCGGTCGCGGTCAGCGTATAGCCGCGTGGTATTTTCATCGACCAGTGCGATGCACCGGGAATGGTCTCGGTAAAAATAACCTCTGGTGCTGAAGGTTGAGTCGGTTCTGTATCAGACAGCATGGGTTCATTCGGTCTCTTTTCATTAGGCATCATAGCGTTCCTCAGATTGCATCAGGAATCGGTTGGACCATCGTACTGACATGTTCAGTCAGCAGATGAGGTGTCTGGGCGGATTGGATCGCGGTTTTATGTAAAGGAATATCAAAGGTGACTTGTGCGCCATAGCGTTCCGGTGACTGCGGATCGAGGCGCGGGTGGTCGAAAACCCAGACCCGGCTGCCGAGGTGGAAACCTTCGCTCAAATCGTGGGTAATCATGAATACCGTCAGATGTTGCTCCTGCCATAGTTTCCGTACCAGTTCATGCATGTCTTTACGAATGCCGGGATCCAGTGCCCCGAATGGTTCATCCAGTAACAGAATGCGTGGCTGTTTGACCAGTGACTGAGCAATGGACAGCCGTTGACGCATCCCCCCGGAAAGCTGGTGGGGATACTGATGTTCAGCATGGCTCAGCCCGACTTGTGCCAGCATACTGCGCGCCTGCTGCTGAGCCTGTTGTCGCTGGGGGCCAAACATCCGTCCCAACCAATGGCCGCTTAACTGAGTGCTGCCAAATTCCAGCCCGATCAGGACATTTTCCAGTACCGTCAGATGAGGAAAGACCGAGTATTTCTGAAAAACAATGCCTCGCTCGACGCTGGGCTCTTGCCGGAGCGGTTGACCATCGAGCCGAATTTCTCCGCGGCTGACACACTCAGTGCCCAGTAACAGATTGAGAAAGGTCGTTTTACCGCAGCCGGAGGCACCGACAATACTGATAAATTCTCCTTCATTGACGTTGAGGTTGAGCCGTTCAAGGACGATGTTATCGTCATATTCTTTCCACAGATTACGGATTTGCAGCATCGGTTCTTTCATCGGTTTAGCCTCCCTGAGTCTGGTGATGCCAAGGGCTGAGCCGTCGGGAGAGTTGTCTGAGCAGCCAGTCCATGACAAAAGCCAGCAGAGTAATCCACACGACATAAGGCAGAATGATGTCCATAGACAGATAACGCCGGACCAGAAAAATCCGATATCCCAGCCCTTCGGTGGCAACAATCGCTTCGGCAGCAATCAGAAATAGCCAGGCACTGCCGAGTGTCAGCCGGACGGCATCGATCAGATGCGGCAGGATTTGCGGGACAATCACGCGGACAATAATTTGCCAGCTATTTCCTCCCAGTGTCTGTGCCTTGATCAGTTGTTCTTCTGGGAGTGACTGGGTTTTTAACTGAATATCACGAATGATGATGGGGCAGATACCAATCACAATGAGGGTTACTTTGGAAAGCTCTCCCAGCCCGAGCATGATGAATAGGATAGGGAGGATCGCCATCGGTGGAATCAGGGAAATCGTCGTCACGAAAGGTGATAACGAAGACCTGAATAAGGGGAGAATACCATTGGCGACCCCAAAACAGAGACCGATGAACGCACTCAATCCGACACCGATTCCAAGCCGTTGCAGGCTGGCGAGCGTATCGTTGAGCATCAGATACTCGCCGGTCCGTTTGCTCGGTGTGAATGCCATCCGTTCAACCGCGGTGGCAAAACGACTGAAAGAGGGCAATAGTTTATCTGCCGGATTGACGCTCAGGCGTGCATCTGAAGCGACAAAGTAGATGATAAGGACGATTATAAAGGGTAAAGCCCCTAATATCAGACGCAGTAATGGTGATGCTTTCCGGTTAATGAGTCGAGTCATAACTACTCCAGATCCACAGTTGGTTCGGTGCGACAGTCGGTGTTACATGATTACAGCTTGTGTTCGGCAGCCATTTGCATGTAGGTCGAATTGAAGCGGAGCTTGATATTGTCAGCATTACCGAACACACCGGCAGGTGTTTCGATGCCGATAAAGGAGGCATCCGGCGCGCCGTCGCCCAGCAGACCGTGATCAAAAGAGAACTGCGCGACTTTCTGCATGGTTTCCATCAATGAATCACTGTCGGTAAATTGCACCGCATCAGCAGGAGAGAAGAACATTTGGGTCGCTTGCAATTGGGTGTTATAACCCGCCAGATTGGTGCCGGATGCTTTAGCCATCATGGTTTTGGCTGCATCGGCTTGCGGCGATTTCATCACTGACATCACTTCATACCACGCACCTGTCAGGGCTTTGGCAAACTTAGGGTTGTCTCGCAAGGTTTGGGTATTGGCGACCAGCAGGTCGATAATTTCACCGGGGATTTTCGTTGAGTCAAAGACCAGTGATGTGTGGGGCTGTGCAGTAATCTCGCTCAGCAACGGGTTCCAAGTTACGACCGATGTGACATCCTGTGTTTGATAGGCAGCGACAATATCAGCATCAGAGGTATTGACGACATGGACATCTTGTTCTGATAAACCCACGACTTCGAGTGCCCGGGCCATCAGATAGTGCGACACGCTGAGTTCGACTAAATTGATATTCTGACCTTTGATGTCGGCCAGTGTTTTATGATCACCTTTTAAGACAATGCCATCATTGCCCGCGGAAAAGTCACCGACGATTAACGCGGTCGAATCAACGCCACTGGCAGCCGGAATTGTCAGGGCGTCCATATTGGTCATGACGGTTGCATCGAACTGTCCTGCGGTGTATTGATTGATCGATTCAACATAGTCATTGACCTGAACGACATTGATTTGAATGCCATATTTATCGGCCCACTTTTTCAGAATGCCGGATGAATCAGCGTAATCCCATGGCATCCAGCCAACATAAATCGACCATGCTAACGTAAATTGTGATTTTTCTTCGGCAGATACCGAACGAGAAAGGGTAAGAGAAGAAACGAGTGTGACAGATAAAACGAGGGCCGTGAGATACGGTTTCAGGAACAATTTCATAGACCACCTCCACTGTGGGTCATCGGGTGAACAAGCGCATCAGAGACATAACCAATAATATTTATTGGTTGGCCTCCCGGGCTTTTGTCCCGCCGTGTGACCTCCGTTGAGGTTGATATCTCTCGGACCAGTCGCTGCCGTGGCAGCCGGAACCCTAGATATCTATTTGACTAATTGTATGTTCGAAATACTACTGCATTATGCTCTTCGCAACTAACGAAAGAAAAAAGCAAAGGCTATGCCAACAGATTAATTGATATGAATAACAAATGGTTATAGTTGGTGTGTTGGGTTGACTTTGGTCGGGGGGCACCGCATTGGTGCGTTTTTGCACTCTTTTTGTTAAATGAATTTTTGTTAAATAAATTTTTGTTAAATGAATTCTTGTGAAATGCATTTTTTGTTAGATTCATTTTCGGTTAGAACCATTTCTTTGTCAGAGTTATTTTCTATTCGAACCACTTTGGGGGATGGTCAACAAAAAAGCCCTGAATGAACAGGGCTTTGCGGACATTATCTTTGTCTGAACTGATTATTTCTGCAATACCGAAATATCAGCAATTTCTAAGAATAGATTGCGTAAGTCGTTGAGCAGTGTCAGACGATTGATTTTCAGCGCTTCATCATCCGCCATGACCATGACATCTTCAAAGAACGCGTCAACCGGCTCTTTCAGAGCTGCCAACTGGTTTAATGCTGACTGATAATCACCGTTAGCAAATGCGGGTTCCAGTGCTTCACTCAGCACCGCGACATTTTCTGCCAGTGCCACTTCAGCGCCTTCTTGAAGTAAAGCGAGGTCGACACTTTCTGCCAGTTGACCGTCAAACTTAGCCAAAATATTACCGACGCGCTTATTCGCCGCAGCCAGTGAATCCGCTGCATCGAGAGTGCGGAAATGAGAGACGGCTTTCACACGTTGATCGAAATCAGTCGGTTTGGTTGGATGACGAGCCAACACCGCCTGAATGACATCAACACTGAAGCCTTCATCTTGATACCAAGCGCGGAAACGACCGAGCATAAATTCGATGACATCGTGCCCGACATTGGCATTGGTCAGCTTATCTCCGAATTGTGCCGTGGCTTCGGCAACTAAATCAGCCAAATCTAACTGATAGCCGTTTTCGACGATAATCCGCAAAATCCCCAATGATGCCCGACGTAATGCGTATGGGTCGGATCCTTTCGGTGCCTGACCAATCCCAAAAATACCGACAATGGTATCCAGCTTATCGGCAATCGCGACTGCGGAAGAGATCGCATTACTTGGCAGACGATCACCGGCAAAGCGTGGCATGTACTGTTCATTCAGTGCCAGTGCCACTTCTTCGGCTTCACCGTCATGACGCGCATAGTGCATCCCCATGATGCCTTGCGTCTCGGTGAATTCGAATACCATTGATGTCATCAGGTCGCATTTTGCCAGCAGTGCTGCACGGGTTGCTTTCTCGACATCGGCACCGATGCTTTTGGCAACGTAAGCCGCCAATACGGCAATCCGGTCCGTTTTATCTTTGATGCTGCCCAGTTGTTTCTGGAAGATTGCCGTTTCAAGTTCTGGCAGACGATCAATGAGCGGACGTTTGCGGTCATTGTTAAAGAAAAACTCTGCGTCAGCCAGACGTGGACGCACAACTTTCTCATTGCCTTCGATGACGTGACGTGGTTCTTTCGACTCAATATTGGAGACGAAAATAAACTTCGGTAACAGGTTTTTATTGACGTCGTAAACCGGGAAATACTTCTGGTCACCTTTCATGGTGTAAACCAGCGCTTCTGAAGGGACTTTGAGGAATTCTTCCTCGAAAGACGCGGTCAGAACGACTGGCCATTCGACCAGTGACGCAACTTCTTCAACCAAGTCTTCTTCTAAATCAGCAATTCCACCCACGTCTGCTGCGGCTTTTTGTGCACCAGCGATGATCGTTGCTTTGCGAGCTTCATAGTCTGCAATCACTTTGCCGCGTTGTTGCAGAATGTCTGGATACTGGCTGGCTGATTCGAGGGTCAGTTCGGGTTCACCCATAAACCGGTGGCCGCGAATGACGCGGTCAGATTGAACGCCGAGGATTTCACCTTCGATCAATGCTTCATCCAGCAAAATCGTCAGGGTTTTGACCGGACGGATAAACTGGGTGTCTTGGTCGCCCCAACGCATGGGTTTGGCAATCGGTAAGTTTGATAGTGCTTTGGCAGCGAGTTCAACAATCAGTGTTTTTGCCGACTGACCTTTGACCGCTTGCTTGAACAGCAGCCATTCGCCTTTATCGGTTGTCAGCCGCTCTGCTTGTGCAACCGTAATCCCGTTACCCCGCGCCCAGCCTTCAGCCGCTTTGGTTGGATGACCGTCAGCATCAAATGCGACCGCCACTGCCGGACCGCGTTTTTCGACGACTTTATCCGGTTGCTGTTCTGCTAAGCCAGCCACTTTCAGTGCCAGACGACGCGGTGTCGCGTACCACTGCATCGCTTCGAAAGGTAAGTCAGCGGTTTTCAGTTCGGCTTGAAAGTTGTGATAAAACGCTTCAGCCAGTGTGCGAAGCTGTGTCGGTGGGAGTTCTTCCGTTCCCAGTTCAATTAAAAGTTCTTTAGCCATGCTTTTCTCTCCCCTTATGCCTGTTGGTCTTGCTTTTTGCACATTGGGAAGCCCAACGCTTCACGAGATGCGTAATAAGCTTCTGCGACTGCTTTGGTCAAATTACGGATGCGTAAAATGTAGCGTTGACGTTCTGTCACAGAAATCGCTTTGCGTGCATCGAGCAGGTTAAATGCATGTCCTGCTTTTAAAATGCGTTCATAAGCCGGTAACGGGAGTGGCGTTTCTAGTTCCAGCAGATGCTGACACTCTTTTTCACACTGATCGAAGAAGGTGAACAGGAAGTCCACATCAGCATGTTCAAAGTTATAGGTAGACTGTTCGACTTCATTTTGATGATAAATGTCGCCGTAGGTGACTTTACCCAGCGGACCGTCCGTCCAGACGAGATCATAAACGGAATCAACGCCCTGAATGTACATTGCCAGCCGTTCTATACCGTAAGTGATTTCACCGGTGACGGGTTTGCACTCCAGACCACCGACTTGTTGGAAATAAGTAAACTGGGTCACTTCCATACCGTTCAGCCATACTTCCCAGCCGAGTCCCCAGGCACCTAAGGTCGGGTTTTCCCAGTTATCTTCGACGAAGCGAATGTCGTGAACTTGCGGATCAACCCCCAGTGCTTTCAGCGATCCGAGGTAAAGCTCTTGAATATTATCCGGTGACGGTTTGATCATCACCTGAAACTGGTAATAGTGTTGCAGACGGTTCGGGTTTTCACCGTAGCGACCGTCGGTCGGACGGCGGGAAGGCTGCACATAGGCGGTCGCAATTGGCTCAGGACCAATGGCGCGCAGGCAAGTCATCGGGTGAGATGTGCCTGCACCGACTTCCATATCTAAAGGTTGAACAATTGTACATCCTTGACGGGCCCAATAATCCTGCAGCGCGAGGATCATCCCCTGAAAGGTTTTGATATCATAGTTTGTTTGCATAGTCGGGTTCGCGCGAGTTGTTTGAATCATGAAAAATAACGTTGAATTATACCGATATATTGACCTATCGAGTAGGGGCAATCTTGTTTAATTGTTGTGCATTGTTCTTTTCACGACATAAAACCGATACGATGCTTGTTTTCCGTACATAAGCCCGTTAAAATCGCTGCGTCTTTGGGGAGTAGCTTACCACGCCATTGGCCCGGAATCGGATAGTTCTGCGGCAATGTCACCGGTTCGTTCGTCAACATCATTGGTGCCCATCACCGTGGCGTTCGAGGCTCATACGAGTTTAGCAAGACCTTAGACAAAGATCGCAGTACTAGGGGTAGGGTGCGATGTTTGTCTATGGTTCATTGTCCTGCCCCGAGAGCATGTCGTGAATATTTTAGCCATATCAATCACAACGGTAACGCTGGCAGAGATCGGCGATAAAACACAACTTCTTTCATTGATGTTGGCAAGCTGCTATCGCAAGCCGTTGCCGATTATTAGTGCCATCTTCCTTGCAACACTGGTTAATCACGCCCTCGCGGCCTGGTTGGGCGTCGTCGTTGCCGAATACCTTTCTCCGGATATTTTGAAATGGGTGATATTTGCCAGCTTTTTAGCCATGGCGGGCTGGGTCTTGATCCCCGATAAAATGGATGATGATGGTGCCTGTTCGAGCCGGGGCCCGTTTGTTGCCAGTTTTATTGCGTTTTTCGTTGCGGAAATCGGGGATAAAACGCAGATTGCAACGTCGGTGTTAGGCGCTCAATTTGCCGATGGTTTGCTCTGGGTCGTTTTGGGAACGACCATTGGGATGATGATTGCCAATGTGCCGGTTGTATTGATCGGCAAACTCTCAGCAGATCGATTACCGCTGGATCTGATTCGGAAAATAACGGCAGTTTTGTTTGTTGGTTTGGCTGGCGTTGCGATTTTATATTGAGTCGGGTCATCGGCGAACAATATCGGTGACAAGCGTGATATCTGACATACATGCTTCATGATTCTCATGCTACTGTGATGTTAGGATCGTCAACAAAGGGAGTGGCGTATGTTAGTTCGTTACACTGGCATGAGCTTGAAAAGCCAATTCTACTTGTATTCATTTGGCTTTATTTTGACTGTATTGGGGATGATATTAACCGATATGTGGCTACCGATGGTTGTCGGCGCGCTCATCCTGATGGGGTTGATCGTTGAATCTTGGATTCATATTTTTCATCTTGTGCCGCTGCATCAGGAAATTCGTTCCCTGAAAAAGCAGATGGAAAAACTGCAACATCATTATCAGGATGAGAAGGAGCTGTGATGCTTCGTTGTATTCAACATGAAAGTGGTATTCAACATAAAACGCTTCGGTGATAGCTGTTCCACTTCTTTCGGGCAAGTTTTGCTCACTGGGCAAGATCTTGCTTGTATCCGTTAACGCGGGTACTTCAGGTGCTGACAACTGGCGTAAACCAATCGAAGCTTAATTGTCTGATGCCTGTCAGGCAATGCTTTGATGGTCTTGTCGCTCACTGGCTGGTGGGCGACAATGTTATACATTGCCCTTTTATATTTCATACTGTCTGATGATGTTCATACTGTCGCAAAAGTAAGGCTGCTCAGGGGGATGAATTGTGAAGGTAAATGATGCCCCCCAGAACTGAGATGTTCCTCCAGAAAAATACTTTCCCTCTTCATCCGACCGGATTAATTTTCAAATTCATCAAGATTCATATGGCGGTTTCGTTATAATAGCCTCCGGCTCTGTTTTCGTTTGCAAAAATAAACAGATAAATATCCCCAGGTAACCTCAAGATGCACTCCCGAAGGGCGAGTTCACTTTGAGGTCATTTGGGTATAAACGCATCCACACTCAGACAGAGCATTCATATTCATCAATCTTAATCATTCGTTTATTTAACAATGCTAGGTAAAAACTATGGGGACTTTGAACTTCCGTCTTGTCAGTGGTGTCGGTGAAGCGTTGGTGGTTCGTGACTATCAGGGACATGAATCTGTTTCTGATTCATTGGATGCACAGGGCAACCCGGTCTACGGCTTTCGCTACCAAATCGAGCTCGCCAGCCGCAATTCAAGCATCAGTGCCGAGCAACTGGTCGATACGACCGCCGTCTTAGAAGTCATCCGCGATGGTGAAGTCGTGCAACAAGTCCACGGCATTGTGCGCAGCTTCAGCCGCGGTGATACCGGCCACCATCACACCTATTACTCCCTGACACTGGTGCCTGCCCTTGAGCGGCTCTCTTTGCGCCACAACAGCCGGATTTTCCAACACAAAACCGTCCCTGAGATTCTGGCGATTCTTCTTGAGGAAATGAACATCACCGACTACGCCTTCTCCGTCAAACGGGAATGCGCGCCGCGCGAGTTCTGTGTTCAGTATCGGGAGACGGATTTAGCA
Organism: Vibrio spartinae; assembly: GCF_024347135.1. Lineage (NCBI taxonomy): Bacteria > Pseudomonadati > Pseudomonadota > Gammaproteobacteria > Vibrionales > Vibrionaceae > Vibrio > Vibrio spartinae. The sequence continues at coordinate 68,206 of NZ_AP024907.1, forward strand.
TTCTTCCACCGATTGGCGGCAGAAGAAGGGTTGATGTATACCTTCAGCCATCAGGCCGAAAAACACACGTTGGTGGTCACCGACAATACGGCCGGATTTACCCAGCTTGATGGCACGGTCCCCTATAACGTGCTGTCCGGTGGCGTCGCGGATACCCCCTATGTTTCCGCCATCAGCGAGACCAAACAATCCGCGGTGACGGAAGTCGCCATGCAGGATTACAGCTTTAAAAAACCAGCCTACAACTTTAAACAGTCGGCCCTTGGCAGTGAGATGGCCTACCAGTTGCCGGACTACGAGTACTACGACGCACCGGGACGGTATAAAGATGATGCCAGCGGCAAAGCCTTCAGCCAGATTCGGTTGGAACATCTGCGCCGGAACAGTCACACCGCATCGGGCAAAAGTAACCAAGCCAAGCTTCAGGCCGGGGTGGTATTCACCCTGGCCGACCATCTGGACAGCGCAATGAACCGCCCTTGGCTGATTGTCGGGATTGACCATCAGGGCAGTCAGCCACAAGCACTGGAAGAGTCCGGTGGCAGCGGTGCCACTACCTACAGCAACCAGTTTACCGTGATTCCGAATGAAACGCTGTGGCGCATGCAGCCACACCCTAAACCACAAGTGGACGGCCCGATGGTCGCCACCGTAGTCGGGCCGCAAGGTGAAGAAATCTACTGTGATGAACACGGCCGGGTGAAGCTTTCCTTCCCGTGGGACCGTTACAGCAATGAAGATGAGCACAGCTCTTGTTGGGTGCGCGTCGCGCAAGGCTGGGCAGGCGCACAGTATGGCATGGTCGCGATCCCCCGTATCGGCCACGAAGTGATTGTCACCTTCCTCAACGGGGACCCGGACCAGCCGCTGGTGTCCGGACGCACCTATCATGCGACCAACACGCCCCCCTATGCCCTGCCGGATAACAAAACCAAAACCGTGATTCGCACCCAGACCCATCAGGGCACCGGCTTCAATGAATTCAGTTTTGAAGACCAGTCCGGCAGCGAGAAGATTTACCTCCACGCGCAGAAAGACTACGAAGCGCTGGTTGAAAACGACAGCACCACTCAGATGAAGCATGACCGCCACCTCACGGTTGAAAATGACCGTTACAGCCATGTGCAGGTCAACGACCACCTGAGCATCGACGGTGAGCAGCGCACTGCCATCAAACAAAACCTCACCCTTGCAACCGATGCCTCGCTGCATCAGAAAGTCGGCCAGAAAACCATTGTTGATTCCGGCAGCGAAGTACATCTCAAGGCCGGTAATGCCGTGGTGCTCGATGCCGGTAATGAAATCACCGTCAAAGTCGGGGGCAGCTTTATCAAAGTCGATGCGGGCGGTGTGCATGTGGTCAGCGGCGCCATCAACCTCAACTCCGGCGGCAGTGCGGGCAGTGGCTCCGGTTACGGCGGTCAGCCGTCCACCATGCCGAATCTCCTCAAAGCACTGACACCACCGACGCAGGCGCAGGCACCGTCATTTACAGCGAGTGAAACGGCCATGTCACCGCTGTTGAAAGCAGCAGAAGCCAAAACCATCGCCAATCCGGTGTTACAGGAAGCGCAGATTAAAGCACTGACCGGCAATGAGCCGGTGTGTGAAGTATGTGAAGCCGCAGAGCAGCTTCGGGCGGCGACGGCTTTATCTGCAAAAAATACCGGAGGCAATGATGGGAAAAGTCGAACTCTGAACCAAACCACAGTGGAAAATGACGAAGATCGTGAATTTAAAGTGACAGATATTCCGGCAGTCATGAAAGATAAACTGAATTGGCCCAAATCTGCTGCGGTGATGAAGTTGTGGTTTGGTTTACCAGCAAGAGAGATGGCGCAAGATGAAAAAACCGGAGTGATAAAGCCGATTAATTTTCCTGAAAAATATATTAACAAGACACTCTTCCCCTGGGAATGGTTAGCCATGTTCCCTCGTGTGCAAGATGCGTTGAAAACAATTTCGGAAAGGTTGGATACTCCCAATGCACAAAGGATCCAACGCGATAAAATAAAAAAACTTATCAGTCGTCAGCCGGAACTGAAATTTCCTCATGAGTTAGATAACGATCCTGATCCCCTATCTTTGCATCCTGATTGGCAATTTCAACTGGCATCCATAGGATATGATTTTGGTGAGGTCGATGATTTATATGGATCACTGGGTAATTTTGCTATTTATGCAGCAATAACGAAAGCGTGTATAGAGCAGATTACAGAAAAGCGTTATCAGGTGACGGTTAAAGAAGTTGGCCTCTATATGCGAGATACGTTTGATTTTATCGGTAACCAGTACCTGGGTCATTGGGACTTTGAAGGAATGGGGTTAAATCCCGTTGGTGGTATGTTAAATAGTGTCAATATGGAATGGCACCTTCCGGGATGGAACCTTCAGTTGGGTATAGCGAAAGCATTCGGGAATCAGGATTTTAATCGCTATCGGAAACAATCTGGCAAAGGTGGAGACTTACTCCTTTTTTCAGATATTAAGTGTTTGCCTGTATCTATCAAATTGACGATGGAGATGATGTAGTCATGAGTCGGTCAAAAAAATGGGGAATTCGTTTTGTTATCTTCTGCGTGATTTTCTTAACCATGAAGATGGCGTTTGAGGTATGGCTTGTTCCTGATTATCGTGACGGGAAAGCCTACGTTAATTATTCTCCGAATAGGGAATATAAAGCGATGTATGTTTTTCCTAAAGAGCCTTCAAACCATATTCCTTTATTGATAGTGAAGATGGTCGATCAGTCTGTTTCTGCGATTATTTTACTCCCCAAAGACTGGGTATCGACCGGGCTGGATTTTATCTGGGAATGTGATGATACAAAGCTCCCTTCCTGTACATCTTACAGGGATGCTCCGAAAGTCTCTCTTCCGCCTTCACTCTGGCAACGTCTTCATGCATGGCTGACCGTAAAACTGAAACACCTTGAACAACCTCATCTGAAAGAAGTTCATAGGGATTAGTGGATCATGCCTCAGACAATAAAATTTCCGTTGGATGCTCCCTTTCCGACCATGAATACCGAACCCGGTCAGAAGCTGTATCTGTTGGTCGATGGTGGGCAAATTGAGCAGTTAGCGCAGTCTTTATATCAGGTGCCGGATTTGAAAACGCCGGAGCCCATCTATATGCGTCCACCATTTGATGGATTAAAAGCCGTATCACCTTATCTGGTCGAAGCCACGGAGCCGGTCAGACAATGGTTTATGGCACAGAACAAACCCACCGCCGGATTCTTCTTCACCTCAGCATGGCCACAGTTATCACTGAGTGACTACCTGCGTCATCTGATTCAGATAATCTCACCGTATGGCAGTGAGATTTACCTGAAAATGGCGCACAGCGAAGTCGCGTGGGTGTTACTGAGCAGTGCCAGTCAGTTGTTCTGGCATCCGCTTGAGCAGGCATGGCTGCCCACCCGAATGGGCTGGCAACATCTGACCCGCCCGGAATTTCAGTCTGCGCTCCCTGAGTTTCCCCTCAAGCTGGATGATAAACAGTGGACCGGGTTGGGCGAGATTTCAGAGCGCAATGCCCGTGAGCGGCTTTACCATCATATGGAAACTTATTTCCCTCGGAGCCTTCAGGAGCAGCCAGAGCCGACAATCTGGCTGAACAGTCTGATTGAGCAGGGGAAAACGCTAGGCTTTGAATCCGAGCAGGAGCAACTTCTTTATCTGAATATTATCGGGTATCTGGGCGAGTCAGCCATCAACGATGAGCAGCAATATCCGGATATCCGCCAGCTTATCCACCAACCATCCCAGCAAACCCCGGAGCAGCGTCTTGAACGTGCTGCCGGGCTTGCTCAGCAATATTCCCATTCATTACAGGAGCAGACCCAATCATGAGCAATCCGAATGATGTACAGGGCTCAAGAAAACCAATGAACAACCCTGTCGGTGAATGCCCGGTCAAATCTTCTGTGATGTCGATAGTCCCGGTACGCTATGCGCTGGATGATTTAGAGCCGGTTGAATATCACGCTTTTCTCAAACGCCAGCTCAACCCATTACCGAAAGAGGAACACTGGCAAGGGCCACTCAAGCTCAAAGAGGCCCAATATACCCTGCGCCAGCTTCGGGACGGCTGGTTGTATGTCTACGATGAAACGGACAAGACGTTTCATGAATATCAGGTCAGCGGCAGTGAACTGATTAAAATCGACTGGGGCAGCAATGAGGCTGAGAGCGATACCGACAAACGTGGCAGCGCTGGGAAATCCCAGCCGTTTCTTGAATATCCGTCGCAGAATAAACTGTACATGGCTTTCAGTTATCACCGCTGGTCATGGCGGGTGTGTGAACATATGCGTTCTGATAGTTCCAGCCGTCACAAATGGATGCGGCAGGTGAATCTGAAACAGTTCTGTCAGACGATGAAAGTCCCTCATTGCAGTTTTATTGATACTTTGTCTGAGCAGGTAGCAGATATCTATGACGGGGAAGCGCCATCTGACGATTTGTTCGGTGAGACCTGCACACCACTGAAAAAGCCGAAACAACAACCGGACAATGATTTCCCGTATGCACTAGTTGCAGAGAAACCGGCAACGGACAAAGGCTCGTTACTAAAAGGAATGAAATCTCCGTCTACGGCAATGTATGTGGCACTGGATGATGTGCTGGCCGATATTACCGATTTGGTGATGGGCCTGTCTTATGCGAAGGTGGAAAAAGAAGCCACGCTGGGGGATAAAGAGAATATTCACAAAATGCGGATGGCCGAGATTGTGCGCCAACTGGGCCGAGTATCGGTGCCTAAAGACAAAATGGATAAACAGATTCGCGATGATATCACTCATGTCCTTGCTTGTGAGGAGTTACTGAACCAGTACCTGTTGATGTCGTCACTGGCAGAAGAAGATAAGCGCCGTCTGGAAAGTCCGGGATATGACCCGCAAGAAGGCGATATGCCAGCTTCCGGTGCTGCGGAAGCCGCGGAGAAAATGAAAGCGACCCTGAAAGACAGTTACGGCCTGACGGTCACACCAGAGATGCACGAACAATGGTCCCGGGCGAAAACTTATCAGAAGGATGTTGACTGGGATGGCATGACCACTTACCTGACAGAACAGTACCATGCCCTGAAAGGACTGGATGAGGTGATTGCAGCCCGGTACGATGAAGTGTTACTCGGCATCAATGCACTGGAAGATAATGCGCTGAGTGTCGGTATCGATACGCAGGCTGCAACGGATGTCAGCTACCTGTTGGATTTAACCGGTCAGAGTCTGGTGGTGCTGAAAAACTCGGTGACGGATGAAAAGCGCCACCGGCAACTGGAAAAGACTTTTTCAGTAGTCTCACCGAAAAACCTGTTTGCACTGGCCGGTTATGGTTTTAGTCAGGAAACTAGGCAGACCATTGATGAACAGATTCAAACGCTGCACAAGCAACTGCTGTCAGTCGGCAGTGCCGGGGATAATCTGGCTCTGGCGGCGGCTCTGGCGAACTGGGATGCATTAATCGGTGACGGACGGATACAGGACAAATCGTGGTATTTGACGCTGGTGCAACCGGTCAAAGATAGCTTTTCAGCGCTGGCAAAAGCGGTACAGACAACCGCCACCCATAGCTGGCGCTCAATCTTGGATTTAACCCGCCCGTCCTACAGCAATCCGGAGAGCCTGATTGACCATCTGAGAATGCTTTTAATGGGAGCGATTGTCGATGAAAAGGCTGTCTTGCAGGTCAACCGCAATTACGTCAAGGAAATGGAAGCGCTCGGGAAGCAGCTCAAACCGTTGCTGAAAGGGATGAGCAATCTGACCCACCCGGAAACCGGCGCTATTGTTCAGGTCAACAAATATAAAAAGATACAGGCAGAAATTGACCGAATCATTGTTAAGAAACAGCCGCAGCTTCTGCGGGTGAAGGGGGATGCGCTGAATGAGAAGCTGCAACAGACGCTGACGGAATATGTGGAGAAACTACGCGGTGGTGGAAGCCGTGTGGGGCAGGCACTCAAATCCAGCGTTGAGGAAGTCGGCGGTCTTGGCGGCCTGCTGGTTGGCCTCGGCGTGTGGAACACTTTCGTTGTACTGATGAATTTACCTGAGAAACTCAAGGATGCAGAAACCGACGAAGAAAGGTACAAAACCCTGTTAGAACCACTCTACAGCGCTCTGTATACCTGCCAGTTTGCCTATGCGGTCTCGTTGTCACCGGTGTGGAAGAAAATTTCGGCGAATCAGAGTTTAATGAGAACTTCTGTAAATCGAGTACTTGCAAAGAAAGCTTTTAGTGTCGAATCTCAGGTATTGGTCAGCCGCTTCTCTAATTTAATGCTGACTACAGCTTCACTGGGCGCCTTGGCTTCGGGGCTGGAAGCCTGGGACAGTTATAATAAAACCTCCGGTAAAGATAACACTCTACTGGAAACAGCCGGTTACTGGCTGAAGTTTGGTGCAACACTGGGTAATACGGGTATCTTTGGTTACCAATTGATTGTACACATTGCTAGTCGTATGGGGAGTTCTGTCGCAATTGGGGCCACTTTAGCACCGTGGATGCTGACCGGGCTGTTCTGGATGGGGATGATTTATCTGGTCGGGGTGGTGCTGATTAACCTGTTCCACCGGGACGATGTTTCGCTGTTTTTATATCATTCTGTCTGGGGTAAAAACAGGGCAGGATGGAGTTTGCAAGAAGAGCTGACTCAGTTTGAGCAACTGATGTATCGCCCGGTGGTTCGGCTGGTGAAAATCGATGCACCGGATCAGCGCTACGCCTCAATTTATGCGCCGAAACACCAATGGCAGGTAGAAATCGATTTACCGCCGCTGGTGAATAAAGGAGATACACTTGGGCTACAAATGACCCGAACCCCAATGAGTAGCGGAGTCACCAATATGGCGGGCTCTCCAGTACTTATCAATGAACAGAATGGTCAGTGGCAACGGATAGAAAAGGATCAGAGAAGCTTGCTTCGCTATAGTGCTGCTGCCGGAGGCTCGGATAATGATATGATTGCTCTGCTGCTGCAAATGCCGCTGTATCTCTGGCCAGCAACCCAGAAAGAAGCCCCGGAGGCTAGCTGCCATTTGTTATACAGCACCTATGGTTACAATGAAGGTGTAATGAATTTGCAGGTTGTAGATGCAGAAACTAATACCAAATCAACCCGAAGTGTCGTAGTTACAGTATAAAAGGTAGAGAGCATGACTCAGCATGTTGGATTAGATAGAGAACAAGCCGAATGGGAGCTCCACGAACAGGAGATAAAAGAGGCGCTGGAAATTTATCAATGGCAGATCCGAGTCGGTGCTTGGGGAGCAGAAAAAAGTGGGCGATATCTACTTAACGGTACATCTATCTTTGTTGTTCTCATGGGACTGCTGGTTGGGTGGTTGACCATTCGTGGCGATGACTGGACCGGATTCTGGGTTTCAAATAGTGTTTGTTTGTTTGTTGCATTGTTTGCTCGTTTTTTATGGTTTGCAGATTATCATTATCATTATCATCTGACGGAAAAAGGGATTTATTATACCCAGCAACAGGTGATTTCGGAGAACGCTTATACGGTAGTGCGTACTACGGCTTGGATAGGTGTTGCTGTTTGTGTACTCGCCGCTGCTTTAATTGGTCCACTGGCTTTTGTGGGTGCAGGTGCTTTTGCGTTGATGTCATTTAGTATGACAAATTTTAGTGCAAAGGTATCAATATATGGGATCTATTTCGGCGGCAGTTATAACATTGTCCATCTAAAAAATCAGGAAGTTATAGAGTTAGATAGTAGTGATGTTAGCAGAAGTTATTATTCTGGGAGACTATATTGTGCACCGGATGAAAAATCTTGTCTCTTTGAGCAATTACAGAGTGTTCTGTCTGAAGCTAAAGTGATTGAAGTTAAACGTCCCAAGGAGCTTTTAACTTACGACAATGAGTCATCGTTCCATAGCAAATAGCAATTAAGGAGAGAAGATATTCTCTCCTTTGGCCTGACTTTATATTTCTTCTGTTTCTTCCTTCTGCAAATTCATTTCATCAAACGTAATCAGATTATTAAGAAACAGCAGGATCTCGCGTAGTTCATCCGGAAGCTTGGGATAGTTTCAATAGTGGCAGATTGAGATTGATTTGCCGCCGCTGGTCAATAAAGGAGATACACTCGGGCTACAAATGACCCGACCCCCAATGAGTAGTGGAGCCACGAACATGGCTGGCTCTCCGGTACTTATCAATGAACAGAATGGTTAGTGGCAACGAATGGAAAAGGATCAGCGTCATCTGTTGCGCTACAGTATTGCAGCCGGAGGCACGGATAATAATATGATTGCTCTGCTGCTGCAAATGCCGCTGTATTTATGGCCGGCAACTCAGAAAGAAGCACCGGAGGCTACCTGTCATCTGTTATACACCACCTACGGCAACACCGAAGGGATGATGAACTTGCAGGTCGTGGATGCAGAAAGCAATACCAAATCAACTCGTACCGTTACGGTAACCGCATAAATAAGGGCCGCGATAATATGACTCAGCATGAGGATAGGAAAGACAGAGAAGCAAGGATCGCAAATCAGCAAGCTGAATATGAGCTTCTCAAACAAGAAGTGAAAGAAGCGGCAGAGATTTACCAGTGGCAGATCCAAGTTGGGGCTTGGGAGGGAAAAAGTGGCCGATACATGCTGAATGGCATGGCAATTTTTATTGTTCTTATGGGCTTGTTAGTTGGCTGGGGGCTGACTGATAAGAATGGTTGGACCGGGTTTTGGATTGTGGGAATATGGGGGGGAATAATGGCCTCCTTTATCCGCTTTTTATGGTTTGCAGATTACCATTACCATTACCATCTGACGGAAAAAGGAATTTATTACACCTGTCAACAGGTGATTTCGGAGAACGCTTATACAGTGGTGCGTATTACTGCTTGGGTGGGTATCGCAGTTTGTGTACTCGCTGCCGCCCTGATTGGTCCACTGGCTTTTGTGGGAGCTGGAGCTTTTGCGTTGATGTCATTTAGTATGACAAACTTTAGTGCAGAAACGATTTCAATCGGGATTCGTTTTGATGGTTGTTACCGGATTGTTCACTTGAAAGATCAAGAGGTTATCCGGTTATATAATGACACCCGCAAGCGTTATAGTACTGGGGGCATTTTTTGTAGCCCAGATGAAAAATTTCATCTTATACAGTTATTAAAATCTCAGCTTCCTGATGTAAAAATACTCGAAGCTAAAAGATATAAAGAGGTTTTGAATCCAAGCATGATATCACCGGATGAAACGTCAGCTTCGTAGTCAATAGGATCAGGAGAGGCGTCGCCTTTCCTTCCTGTTTTTATTTCTGATCTCCTCAAATGTAATCAAACGACTAAGCAACAGAAGTTCGCTATGGCGTAATCGAGATGCTCTATCCGGTCAATATGGACCGTCGCTCACCTTTAGTCAGCATCTTAACCGAGACCTTTAACAAAGCACTCAGGCAGTAAGTTCCGGTTATCGGTTCAGGTAATCAGTTCTTCAGGTAATAAATGTGCACGCTTTAGATGATGATCATTGTTCACTCTGTTATCAAAAATGAGACACTTCCGTGATACTTATTCCACTTCTTTCGGGCAACTTCTTGCTCACTGGGCAACTTCTTGCTCGCCTCTGGGCAAGAAGTTGCTTGTATCTATATTTATGTCTTTATAAATACTTGATTTTATTGATATACATGAGTTGGCACAGCCCTTGCTCTGACTGTACAAGAGCCTAAAGGTTCTCTGTGTATTAAAAACATGAACTTATTATAGATAATTGAAGGAATTTCAGAATGCCAACTCCATGTTATATCTCTATCGAAGGCGAAACTCAGGGGCTAATCACGTCAGGCGCTTGTACTGCTGATTCTATCGGTGACTCTTTTGTTGAAGGTCACGAAGATGAAATGATGGTTCAACAGTTTGACCATGTTGTTAGTGTTCCGACTGATCCTCAGTCTGGTCAACCAGCGGGTCAACGTGTTCACAAGCCTTTCCAATTCACTGTGAACCTGAACAAAGCTGTTCCTCTGCTGTATAACGCATTGGCTTCAGGTGAAAAAATGTCTGCTGTTACTTTGAAGTGGTACCGCACTTCAATCGAAGGCAAGCAAGAAAACTTCTTCACCACAACACTTGAAAACGCAACTATCGTTGACATCAAGTGTGAAATGCCACACTGCCAAAACCCAGCAGACTCTGATTTCACTCAGAACCTGACTGTGTCAATGTCTTACCGTAAGATCACTTGGGACCACGTTAACGCGGGTACTTCAGGTGCTGACGACTGGCGTAAACCAATCGAAGCTTAATTGTCTGATGAACAGGCACCGTACGTGTCTGTCCGACAATGCTTTGATGGTCATGTTGCTCACCGATTGGTGGGCAACATTGTTTATAGCGCGACTTTTTTTACCTTTCATACGAATTTATTTGTAACAAGCTTATTTCGTCATCAGCAATCAGGCTGTGCCGAGATGAACCCCTGTTCCCCGCCAGATAACCGCTTACCTTCGATATAATACTTTGAGCGATCGATCTTTATGATTCGGCTTTCACATTTGTATTTTGGCTCACAAGATATTTTGCGACTTCTCACCTAAGCTTCTTATTGTCTTACTCGAATATGGAGAGGAATCAATGGGTCAAGCTGAAATGATCAACCGCTCCGGCGTTGGGAGGTAAACTTGCCACCACTTGGAAGTTTCCTCATTCCGTGGTTGATGCGATTGAGCACTGCGAAAATCCGGATGCTGCGGCCAAAAGCCCGCAATATGCTCGGTTGATTCACCTGTCCCGGATCATCAACGAACACTGGGATTTATTCGTCAGTGAGCAGGAAAAATTTAACTTCATGACCAAATAAGCTTATAGCGATATGCTAAATGTATCGTCTGCAGCGATACCCGATTTGGATACCCATCGAGGGGAAGGAAAAGAGCTTGCCCATCAAATTACCTAGTTGTTATCGATTGAGTTGGGCTTATGAGTGTCATGACCGTGATGTTGTGTTAAGGATGAGGAATTGATCATGAAGAGACCATCGGTTTGCATTGCAGTGACCTTGATAATTGGTTTGCTCGCTGGTTGTACCGCTCAGCAGAAGCGGCATTCAATGATGGCGCAATTGTATGATGGCCGTCCTGTGAGTCGTCTGGCTGTGGATAGTGCGCCGCAAACAGCACAGGAAGCGATTGTCCGTGGCGATGCTGCGATGCATGCGCAGCAGGATGATTTAGCGCTGTTTGAGTATATTCGTGCGTTGTCATTATTGCCAGCGGGACAGCACCGGGATAAAACCCTTTATAAAATTGGGCGAATTCATCAGTTGCATCAGCGTGATAGGTTATCCGAGAAAGCTTATCAGATGGCGTTGCAAGACAATCCGCACAATATCGACGTATTGCAGCAGTTGGGAGTGAATTACAGTAAAAAAGGGGCGTTTGATGTCGGAAAACGTTGCTTTATTCGCGCCATTAATGCGGATCAGTTGCGTTTGCATCACCATGTGATGCTATCTCCGTCGATAAACCAGATTGATACCGTCGATGCTTTAGAAATGGATGACCATTCTCCCGCCAATGCTTACATGGGGCTGGGGATTATTTATGATGTGGCGTCTCAGCATGGTATGGCTCAGGCGCTCTATAAAAAGGTGCTCAATGTCCACCCACAATCGAGCAAAGTACTGCTCAATATCGGTTATTCCTATTACATGAGTGGTGACGACCTTGAGGCGAAGCGCGCCACACTTGCTGCATTGGCGCTTGATCCCGATAACAGCAGAGCGCAGAACAATCTGGGCCTCATTTATCTTGGTCAGGGTAAAATACAGCGAGCGCTGAATGTGTTTATGCAGCAGATGGCAAGTTATCAGGCATTAAATCGTGTCGGCTACTTACTGATGATTCAGGGGCACCCTGACAAGGCAATTCCTTATTTGCAGCAAGCCATTGATGAAAAGTCATCCTTCTATCAAGCCGCGCATGAAAATCTGGAAAGAGCGTTTGCTGAAGTGAACGCCTTGGCTCATCAATAGCTATCGATGGTTTGCACCACCAACACGACTCAAAGTCCTTTCTGAATCAAAAACTGATACGGTTCTTGCTCGATTTGAGCTTCCAACAACTGATGATCCATAAACCGACAGAAGCTGGGAATATCGCGGGTTGTTGAGGGGTCATCGGCAATGACCAGTAGTTTCTCACCGTCTTTCATCGAACGAATGGTTTTTCTGACCATCATGACAGGTTCGGGACACCGTAATCCTTCTGCCTCTAATGTGTAATCGGCTAATGAGTTATCAATGGTCATGGCAGGTGGCTTTGTTAGTCATTTGAATGTCAAATAATACTGGGGAAGAAAAAATATTCAATAACCTCTTGGCAAATGAAACTTTTTGTTTTAATTTATTTAACATGTTTGCAACATGACGTCGAGGAGCAAGGAATGCTGAACAAAATCGACAGATTAACTATCTATGCTCTGATGGGATTTATCTCGTTTGGAGCGTTGGTGATAAGCACATCGGCGTCGGAACAAGCGTCACTCATGCCGGTATGGGGAGTGATTGCTGCAATGATTGGGCTTCAGCTGGAAGTCCAACAATACGATACATCCAAGCATTGATTGAAAAGTAACTCTAAATACAATGCAACATTTCCGACACTATCCCATTTTTCTTGGGCTTCCCCGCAGTAATGCGGGATTTTTTTGCCTGTCATTCAGTGATTGGCTCGTGATGGACAATTATCACGACTTGGTGACTTTCGCTGACGAGTTTAGCCAGAAGCAACCAAACCTATATAAAGCAAGACGTGAAATATTCACCCGGGATGAGCCGCTCAGAACCATAGTATTCGTTGGTTATCTTTTGAGCGACCATGCCAGTCAATTGAATTGACCGGCATGATGGTGGCAGGTGGTTCTAAGACTGAGACAAAAAGAACTGATAGGTCGGATTGTCGGTCTCGTCTTTGTACTGATAACCCAATTCAACGAGATGAGCTGAGAAACGGACTAAATCGTCGTCATTGAGCTCAAATGCACAAAGCACCCGACCGTAGTCGGCACCATGGTTGCGATAGTTGAAGAGACTGATATTCCAGTGCGTCCCGAGTGTACTGAGGAATGTCAGCAGTGCTCCGGGATATTCCGGAAATTCGAATGCGTATAACCGTTCTTTGAGTGGTTTCGACGGCCTTCCGCCAATCATGTAACGAATGTGCAGTTTGGCGATTTCATCATCGGATAAATCGATCACCGGATAGCCAGCTTTGCGCAGATCCTGAATAATGCTGTTGAGTTCTTCCGGGCCGCCGGCGAGACGAATCCCGACGAAGACATTGGCCAGTGAGTCATCATTGTAGCGATAGTTAAACTCTGTGACCGCCCGGCCACCGATAATCTGGCAGAATTCGAAAAATGCCCCTTTGCGCTCAGGGATGGTCACGGCAAGCAAACCTTCACGTTTTTCGCCCAGTTCACATCGTTCTGAAACATAGCGTAAGCCGTGAAAGTTGGTGTTGGCTCCGGAGAGCACGGTTCCTAACTGTTTGCCCGTCAGCTGGTGTTGTTCTGCATATTTTTTCAAACCCGCCAGAGCCAGAGCGCCGGAAGGTTCAGCAATCGCGCGGGTATCTTCAAAGATATCTTTCACTGCGGCACAGATTTCGTCACTGGACACAGAGATATGGCCGTCGAGATATTGCTGACACAAACGGAAGGTCTCATCGCCAATGCGTTTTACCGCGACCCCGTCTGCAAACATGCTGACTTGTTCAAGAACCACCGGTTCTCCGGCATCAAGCGCGGCTTTTAAACAACTCGATTCTTCCGGTTCAACGGCAATCACTTTGATTTCGGGCATCAGTTGTTTGATCAGCACGGCAACACCGGCTGCCAGACCACCGCCACCGACGGGCACGAAGATATAATCCAGATGACCGTTCTGTTGCAGCATCTCCATGCCAATCGTGCCTTGTCCGGCAATGACCAGTGGATGATCGAAAGGGGGCACAAACGTATAATGATGCTCCGCGGCAAGTCGTTCGGCTTCTGCTTTCGCTTCATCGAAGTTATTGCCGAATAACACCACTGCGCCACCAAATCCACGCACGGCATCAACTTTGATGTCTGGTGTGGTTTTGGGCATGACGATGGTTGATTTCACACCTAACTTCGTGCCGGATAAGGCCAATCCCTGAGCATGGTTACCTGCGGAGGCTGTAATAATGCCGGCTTGCTTTTGGGCTTCGCTCAGATTAGCAATCATGTTGTAAGCACCGCGCAGTTTAAACGAATGGACTGGCTGGCGATCTTCGCGTTTGAGCTGGACTCGGTTATTGAGTCGCGCTGCAAGCCGGGGCATGTCTTGCAATGGTGTCACCATCGCAACCTCGTAAACCGGGGCGCGCAAAATTTGGCGCAGATAATCTGCGCCGGTTTGGCTGGTGAATGTCATCGACTAGTCTCCTAGCTTGGATTTATCTCTCACCGCGCCTTTGTCAGCACTGGTGGCCATGCTGGCATAGGCTTTCAACGCAAAAGAGACTTCACGCTGGCGGTTGGCCGGTTTCCAGCCGAGCTGATCTTGCTCAGCACGGCGACTTGTCAGTTCATCCGCTGACACAACCAGTTCAATGGCTCGTCCGGGAATATCAATGTCAATGATGTCACCGTTTTTAATCAGCCCGATAGCACCGCCATTGGCAGCTTCCGGAGAGGCGTGACCGATAGAGAGACCGGATGTACCGCCGGAGAAGCGACCGTCGGTCAGCAAGGCACACGATTTACCGAGTCCCATCGATTTGAGGTACGTGGTCGGATACAGCATTTCTTGCATGCCGGGGCCGCCTTTGGGTCCTTCGTAGCGGATGACGACCACTTCACCTGCTTTGACTTGACCGCTAAGAATCCCTTCAACCGCATCTTCCTGACTTTCAAACACAATCGCCGGACCACGGAATTTCAGGTTACTTTCATCGACACCTGCGGTTTTGACGATACAGCCGTCCAATGCGATATTGCCTTTCAATACCGCAAGGCCACCATCTTGGCTGAAAGCGTGTTCTTTGGTTCGGATACATCCGTCCTGACGATCATCATCCAGCGTTTCCCAGTAGCAATCTTGTGAGAAGGCCTGAGTGGTGCGGATACCCGCAGGTCCGGCTCGGTAGAATGTTTTCACGTCAGTTGAGTCGGTCTGCATAATGTCATATTGCGCCAGCTGTTCTTGCAGGCTGATGCCGAGTACCGTTCTGGTCTCTGTATTCAGGAGATTGGCGCGGCTAAGTTCACCGAGTATCCCCATGACACCGCCGGCACGGTGGACGTCTTCCATATGGTACTTCTGAGTGGACGGTGCCACTTTACACAAATGCGGTACGCGGCGTGACATACGGTTAATATCATCCATGGTGAAGTCCACTTCACCTTCTTGTGCTGCAGCAAGCAGGTGCAGGACGGTATTGGTTGAACCGCCCATGGCAATATCCAGCGCCATGGCATTTTCAAAGGCAGATTTATTGGCAATGTTACGTGGCAGAACCGATGCATCATCCTGTTCGTAATAGCGTTTTGCCAGGCCGACGATGCGTTGACCTGCTGTGAGGAAGAGTGTTTTGCGATCCGCATGCGTTGCGAGCAGTGAACCGTTGCCCGGCTGCGACAGCCCCAAAGCTTCAGTCAGACAGTTCATCGAGTTGGCTGTAAACATACCGGAGCAAGAACCGCATGTCGGACAAGCGGAACGCTCGACCTGTTCACTTTGTTCGTCAGATACATTTGGATCGGCACCTTGAATCATCGCATCAACGAGATCGAGTTTGATTAGCTGGTCGGAAAGTTTGGTTTTACCGGCTTCCATCGGCCCACCGGAAACAAAGATCACGGGGATATTCAGGCGCAGCGAGGCCATGAGCATTCCGGGGGTGATTTTGTCACAGTTGGAGATACAGACCATCGCGTCGGCACAGTGCGCATTGACCATGTATTCGACGGAGTCAGCAATCAACTCACGAGAAGGTAGTGAGTAGAGCATCCCGCCGTGGCCCATCGCGATCCCGTCATCGACGGCAATGGTGTTAAATTCTTTGGCAATACCACCGGCCTCTTCAATTTCACGAGCGACCATCTGGCCTAAGTCTTTCAGATGAACATGGCCCGGTACAAACTGGGTGAATGAATTGACCACGGCAATGATGGGCTTCCCAAAATCATCTTCTTTGACGCCGGTAGCACGCCATAACGCGCGTGCCCCAGCCATATTGCGACCATGTGTTGTTGTTGCGGAACGATACTTCGGCATTGTGTTGTCCTTTACTTGATTCTTTTGGGGTTAGGCATTCTCTTGAGGATTGACGTAATCTAACCAACCCCATTTATCTTCAGTGGTTCCATTGAACAGTCCGAAAAAGGCATCCTGAATGACTTTGGTTGTCGGACCGCGTTTTCCTGAACCGACGGTGATGCGATCGACACTGCGTACCGGCACGATTTCAGCTGCGGTTCCGGTCATGAAAATTTCGTCTGCCAGATAGAGCCCTTCACGGGCGATATTGGCTTCGCGGACGGTATAGCCGAGATCTTTCGCCAAAATCATAATGGTATCGCGCGTAATCCCCGGAAGAATCGAGCTGGTTGTCGGTGGCGTGAGGATTTCTCCGTCTTTGACCACAAAAATATTTTCACCGGCCCCTTCGGACAGATACCCGTCAACACTCAGGGCGATTCCTTCGTCATAACCGTGACGACGGGCTTCACCACCAACCAGGAGCGAAGAAAGGTAGTTCCCCCCGGCTTTCGCAGCCGTTGGGATGGTATTTGGTGCAGCGCGGTTCCAACTGGAGATCATCGCATCAACGCCATTTTCCAATGCTTCTTCGCCAAGATAGGCACCCCATGGGAAAGCCGCGATAATTACATCCAGTTCAGTATCGTTTGGCGGGCAAACGCCTAGACCGACGTTACCGACAAAAGCTAATGGGCGGATATAAGCGGAATTCAGTTGATTTGCGCGTAAGGTTTCCCGGGTTGCTTCCATAATTTCTTCAACAGAATATGGAATCGGGAAGCGATAAATTTTGGCAGAGTTGATTAAGCGTTGTGCGTGTTCCCGATGACGGAACACGATCGGGCCTTTGGGGGTGTCATAGCAGCGAACGCCTTCGAAGACCGATGTTCCATAGTGCATTGCGTGCGTCAGGACATGTACTTGAGCATTTGCCCACGGCATCATTTCCCCGTTAAACCATATAAAATCCGCAGTATTAGTAGCCATTATTATTTCTTCCTTATGCACAAATTTTTTGTTGTAAATTGTTATTGGGTAGTTCGTTACTGCTGATTTGAATGACTTCAACAGTACGCACATCCCATAATTTTTCGATTTGGTTGGTCAATGTTGTGATCGGCCGATCGCTGTCGACGATAATTTCGACGCTGGCAACTTTGCTTTCATGATTTTGGGTTGCCGCAACCTGTTTGATGATGAATCCGCGGTGACGAATGACACGCAGAACCCGCTCTAGCAGAACCGGCTTATCATCAGCTTTGATGTCGAGTAGATATCTTTCCATTTCTGGTGTCTCCTATGTATTTTCCAGCATTTCATTGTTTGATGCACCGGGTGGTACCAGTGGCCAGACATTTTCTTCTTCATCAATTGCTACATGCAGTAGATAAGCGGTTTTGCTTGCCAGCATTTCTTGTAAAGCCGGTTCGACTTCTTCTTTCTTGGTAATGGTTTTGCCCGGAATATCGAAAGCGCGTGCCAGCATGATGAAATCCGGGTTATCGTCCAGAATCGTTTCACTGTGGCGACCATCGAAAAACAGCGATTGCCATTGACGAACCATGCCCAGACGCTGGTTGTTCAACAATACGATTTTGACCGGAATCTGGCGACGTTTTAACGTACCCAACTCCTGAATATTCATCATAAATGAACCGTCACCCGTAATCAGAATGGACTGGTCGTCGGGGCGAGCCACGGCTGCACCCATCGCAGCCGGCAAACCAAATCCCATGGTGCCGAGCCCCGCAGATGAGATAAAGTTTTGCGGCGATCTTGGCTGAATGTGCTGGGCCGCCCACATTTGATGTTGGCCGACATCTGTTGAGACAACCGAGTTATCAGGCATCATATCGGATAACTGTTTCAGCAGCAGCGGTGCATAAATCAGCTCACCGGGATGGTCATAACGCCATTTGAATCCACTCCGCAAGCTCTCACTGTGGTGAACCCAGCCACTAATGTCATGTGAGAGTTCCAGTTGCGGCAGAATCGTATTGATGTCGCCCCGCAGTGCAGCATTGGCACGTCGGAGTTTATTGAACTCTGCGGCATCGATATCAATATGAATCACTTTTGCATGTGGGGCGAAGGTATCGAGTTTGCCGGTCACCCGGTCATCAAAACGAGCACCGACCGTGATGAGGAGATCACATTCCTGAACGACTAAATTGGCTGCTTTCGTCCCATGCATGCCTAACATACCCAGATAGTGAGGGTCGTGGCGTTCAACCGAGCCCAACCCTTTAAGGGTACTGACGGAAGGCATCGGGTTGAGTCGTAAAAACTCTCGTACCGTTTCGGTCGCATGTGCGAGCTGCACACCGCCACCGACATAAAAAACCGGACGTTGGCTTTCATTCAGCATCGTTTGTGCTTTCGCGAGTTCATCCGGATTGGTTTGAGGCATGGCAGGGGGAATACATGGGGTGAGCGTTGTGACCGGGGATTGGGCCAGTTGAACGTCTTTTGCGATATCAACGATGACTGGCCCCGGGCGCCCCGCTTTGGCAACTTCAAAGGCCTCCGCCAATGTGGGGGCCAGATCATGGATATCGGTCACCAGATAACTGTGTTTGGTACAAGACAGTGACATGCCGATCACATCCATTTCCTGAAATGCATCCGTTCCGATGTGAGAGCTGGCGACCTGTCCGGTAATGGCAACCAGCGGGACGGAATCAAGGAAAGCATCTGCCAGTCCCGTCACAAGGTTCGTGGCTCCCGGGCCTGATGTCGCCATGCATACGGCCACTTCTTGGGTTGATCTTGCCATCCCGATGGCTGCCATGGCCGCCCCTTGTTCGTGACGACACAAAATATGTTCGACACCACCGTCATACAGGGCATCGTAGATGGGCATGATTGCACCGCCCGGATAACCAAATATGGTCTTGATACCTTGTTGTTTCAGGGCTGCTACGACGAGTTGCGCTCCAGTCATCGTGATCCTCCCATACATTCATTGTTCTTGTTGCTTCGTGTTGTGTTGTGTGAGCACTTCATGTGCGACTCCCGTTATACCGCTTTGCCGACTGGGTCAGCGCACGTTTTATTATTGTATAGACTAAAAAAAACCCCCGGACTTTTCAGTGCGGGGGCTTTTTTTATCTTGCTGCTATCTTTCGTCCAGTAGCCCCCGCGCGGAATCAATAATGACCACGACTAGAATAAGGCTAATGAGAGAATGTAAACGGACGATTCGATGCATCATGAATAGAAATCTTATTTTTAGTGAATGTTTCAAGATTGATGAAAATCTCGACATACTTAGTGTTTAACATACAATTCTGTTACATGACAAGGAAAACATCATTCTTTTTTCATATTCTTTTGTTTTCCGCTTGCGTTATACCTACCCCTGTCCATTCGCGTATCACTGATTGATACCGTGAATACTTATGAATCAATCACAAGGGAATTATATGGGGTTAGCAATCATTCATAGCCGAGCGAGTGTCGGTGTAGAAGCACCGTTGGTGACGGTTGAAGTACATATTAGTAATGGGATGCCCGGATTTACACTGGTGGGCTTACCGGAAACCACGGTCAAAGAATCACGGGATCGGGTTCGTAGTGCGATTATCCATTCTCGATTTGAATTTCCACCCAAACGCATCACTGTCAATCTGGCACCGGCCGATTTACCGAAAGAGGGCGGCCGATTCGACCTGCCTATCGCTTTGGGCATTCTGGCGGCATCGGATCAAATCATCTCGGATCATCTGGCAAACTATGAGTTTTTAGGGGAGTTGGCACTATCCGGTCAGTTGCGAACCGTGAAAGGCGTTTTGCCCGCAGCCTTGGCTGCCGGGATGGCTGACCGTGCTTTGGTGGTGCCGCATGAAAATGGCGATCAGGCAGCTTTAGTCGGGCAAGAACAGCATTATTCTGCCGGGAGTTTGCAAGAAGTCTGTCAGGCTTTATGCGGCGATTTGTCACTGGGATTGCATCAGTCTCCGCCACAGATTGAACAACCCGCGTCTGTGCGGGATTTGCAGGATATTATCGGCCAGCAACAGGGCAAGCGTGCGTTAGAAATTGCCGCTGCCGGGCATCATAATTTACTGTTTCTCGGGCCTCCGGGAACGGGTAAAACGATGCTGGCCTCCCGGCTATGTGACTTACTGCCGGAGATGAGTAATGAAGAAGCGATGGAAACAGCTGCGGTTGCTTCACTGACGCAACAGGATATTCATCAGTACAACTGGAAACAGCGGCCATTTCGTGCGCCGCATCATTCCAGCTCTATGGCCGCTTTGGTTGGCGGCGGCTCGATTCCGCGTCCCGGTGAAATCTCACTGGCTCATAACGGATTACTCTTTCTCGATGAGATGCCGGAGTTTGAACGTCGGGTGCTCGATTCATTACGTGAACCATTGGAGTCCGGAGAAATTGTGATTTCGCGGGCGCAAGGGAAGACGCGTTTCCCTGCGCGGTTTCAGTTAGTTGGTGCGTTAAATCCAAGCCCGACCGGTTATTATGAAGGTCAGGGCAGCCGGATTAATCCACAACATATTCTCCGCTATCTGAGTCGATTATCGGGGCCGTTATTGGATCGCTTCGACTTGTCGATTGAGATCCCTGCTTTACCAAAAGGAATGCTTGCCGAAGGCGGGGGACGGGGAGAGACAACACAGGTTGTCCGTGAGCGGGTGCTGCGGGCTCGTGAATTAATGCTCCGTTTACGGGGGAAAGCGAATTCTCTTCTGACCAGCCGCGAAATCGAGACGTTCTGCCCATTGGCAAAATCTGATGCCGACTTTCTGGAAAATGCATTGCACAGTCTTGGTCTGTCTATTCGTGCTTATCATCGCATTATTAAAGTTGCCCGGACGATTGCCGATTTGGCGGAAGAGGAACACATCCAGCGGGCTCATTTGGCAGAAGCATTGGGATATCGAGCGATGGATCGATTATTGAAGCAGTTAAATATGCAGGCCGTGTAAAGTGCTAAATTCTGGTTGAAAATGGCCTCTCTTGTTGCAACATATATCACGGGTTTCAACCATTC
Organism: Vibrio spartinae; assembly: GCF_024347135.1. NCBI lineage: Bacteria > Pseudomonadati > Pseudomonadota > Gammaproteobacteria > Vibrionales > Vibrionaceae > Vibrio > Vibrio spartinae. The sequence continues at coordinate 89,484 of NZ_AP024907.1, forward strand.
AAGCAGTATGAAACGGTATTTGGGCGCTATCGGCACGACGAAGAGAAGCATGTTATTCAATGACTAAATTTGTATAATCACACGCTATTTTATTCTTTGAGCGGAAATGACGTCTATCTTATGTTGGCTTACGTTTTATTGGTTGTAAACGCCTGTTTGGTGTTGGTGAATACTGGTCTTTGTTCTGTTGCGATCTGTGTGGCGGCTCTGATCAAATTGTTGTTGCCAACGCCTGCTTTAAAAGCTCATGCGACACGGCTGGCCAACGGGTTTATGTGGTTGTGGGCCACAGTCAATATGCGCATTTTGCACTTATCCAATCCGGTCAAATGGGACATTCAGGGCGTCGATGACTTAAATCGGCAGGGATGGTATCTGATGATTAGTAATCATATGAGCTGGACGGATATCGTCGTGCTGTGCAGTGTGTTTAAAGATCGGATCCCAATGCCGAAGTTTTTCTTAAAACAACAGTTACTTTACGTGCCGTTTATCGGGATGAGTTGCTGGGCGCTGGATATGCCGTTTATGCGTCGTTATTCAAGAGAATATCTGCTGCGTCATCCGGAAAAGCGCGGTCAGGATCTGGCGACGACACGTCGCTCCTGTACGAAATTTAAGAATGCACCGACCACTGTGGTCAATTATGTTGAGGGTACGCGTTTCACACCGGAGAAACAACGTGCAACCCGATCAAGCTATCGGCATCTGTTGCCACCGAAATCAGGAGGCATCGCTTATACGCTGGCAGCCATGGGTGAGCAGTTTGAGCACATTATTGATGTGACGCTGGCTTATCCGGATAATCAGGCAATGCCTTTTAAAGATATGTTGATGGGCAGAATGCAGCGTATTGTGGTTCGGGTCCGGGTTTTGCCGATTGATGAGCGGGTTTCCGGTGATTACTTCAATGACAAACCTTATAAACGGCAGTTTCAGAAATGGTTAGGGGATGTCTGGGAGCACAAAGATGAGTTATTGGATGATATCTATCAGTGATGCTGGATGAGCCATGTGATATCGACGAATCAGGGAGCCCAAAGCTCCCTGATTGTTTTGAATTGTTCTGTTGAGGTTGTTACCTTCCCCCCAAGCCGGTTATTTTTTCAGCAAATAATTGACCAACTCAAAATATTGTTCGGTTTTGATATCGTGTGGTGGCTGCACAAGGTACTTATTGTTGACGACAACGGCTGGAACGCCTGTCAGGCCACTTTCTTCAAAGGTCTTATCGAAACGGCGTACCATAGAATCGACGGCAAAGCTGTTAAATGCATTATCGAATGATTTGGCATTAATCCCTTCATCAGTAAAGATTTGCTTCAACGCTTCGTCATTCTGAGGTGGACGTCGTTTGTTATGGATGCGATCAAACATCACCGGTACCATTTTGTCTTCCACATTCAGAGAGACCATCGTTGCATAAGCTTTACTCATCGAATGTGCCATGTTGCCACCCATGAATGAAACATGAACACGCTGGAATTCAGTCCCTGCCGGAAGCTGTGCTGCCAGTTTTTCAACAATGGGCTCAAACTCATTACAGTGTGGGCAGTAGAACGAGAAAAACTCCATCACTTTCGGGTTCTCGGAATGCGGCCGATCAAGCACTTTGTAGTATTTGCCTTCTTCAAACTGAGCGGCGTGAAGAGACAGACTGACGAGTAAAGTTGTTAGTAAAGCAAAAAGCTTTTTCATGATGAACTCCATATGATTCGATTATTGTATTATACCCACCTCACTTCAAATCCTTCTTTACCGCATATATTCAACGCTGGTGAAACATGTTTATGCAAAGTCACAGCAATGAATTTTATTGAAGCGATTCTTCAAGGTTGGGTATTGGGGCTACCATTGGGGCATAAAAGAAAGTGGCATTTCTTCCAGTGCTGAAATTTGTTCTTTCAGTGCAAGCACTTGGCCCTCCCAATATTTGGGATCATTAAACCAAGGAAAAGCGACCGGAAACGCAGGATCTTGCCATCTCTTTGCCAACCATGCCATGTAATGTACCATGCGTAGACCACGCAACGGTTCAATTAGTTTCAATTCAGAAGGGTTAAAATCGCAAAATTCTTGGTAACCTTCAAGGATTGTATCGAGTTGTGCAAGTCGATCAGCACGATCACCGTGCAGCAGCATCCATAAGTCCTGAATCGCCGGGCCGTTACGCGCATCATCCAGATCGACAAATATCGGGCCATCACGCCAGAGAATATTGCCCGGATGACAGTCTCCATGGAGACGAATATTGTGAGTTTGTTTCGGCCAGAGCGGTTCTATCGTATGAATCAGCAAAGAGAGATCGGAAAAAAACGCCTTTTCGATATGAGATGGAATAAACGTTGATTTTTCCAGTAGTTGTTGGGGGTGATAGAGGTACTCGTCTAGTGTGATGGTTGGACGATGCGTAAAGGGTTGTTTGGCTCCGACTTGATGAATACGTCCCATAAACCGTCCAACCCACTCAAGTTGTTCAGCATTGTCAATTTCGAACTGGCGTCCCCCCTCACTGCGAAACAATGTAAATCGATACCCCTGATAATGATGTAGTGTCTTGTCCATCAGGCAGATCGGTGCGGAAATCGGGACGTCGGATTCAGTGAGTTCTTGAGCAAACTGGTGTTCTTCTTCAATTTGTTCGTCCGACCATCGTTCTGGACGATAAAATTTCACCACATAGCGCTGACGAGATTCATCGGTAAACTGGTAAACCCGGTTCTCGTAGCTATTCAACGGCAAGAATCCGGATTCGGCACGGATACCGATGCTCTCTAGTGCATACCACATGAGGTCTGGAGTCAGTGCATCGAAGTGAAAGGTTACTTGTGTCATGATCAGAGCTTGGCTTATCGGTCTGTGATGTGTGACGAAAGACTAACATTGATTCACGATATCCCCAAACAGGCTCACTCCCTGCAAATCTGTCGGGGGATACACAAGACGGCTGCGTAACGGCCTTGTTGAGGGGAAATTGCTCCCTCCTCAGTTGAGTGATGACTTATGTTAAGCGGAATGCATTGACAGACTGCGACAAATCGGCTGCTATCCCCGTGAGTTGGTGGGTTTTATCCGCATTGTCATCCGATGTTTCTGCGGTTGCCTTCGCCAGATCGTTAATCTCGACAATACTGGCATTGATTTCCGCAGAAACGTGGGTTTGTTGTTCTGCCGCTGTCGCGATCTGGCTATTCATATCCTGAATCACAACAACTGATTGGCGGATCGTTTCTAAGGCGTTCGTGGCGTGTAATGAACGTTCTTCGGCATGCTTCGCCCCTTCGGTATTCGATGCGATAAGCTGAACCGTTTTCTTGGTTTCTCCCTGAAGTCGTTCGATGACCGTCTGAATTTGCTCGGTGCTCTCTCGGGTCCGGCTGGCAAGTTTTCTGACTTCGTCTGCGACAACGGCAAATCCACGACCATTTTCGCCAGCCCGGGCTGCCTCAATTGCGGCATTTAAAGCCAACAGGTTGGTCTGTTCCGAGATGGTATTGATCACATCAAGAATTCCCCCGATATCAATGGTTTCTTTCTCTAATTGAGCGGTGGTTGTCACAACTTGTTCCATGCCTTGAGCCAACATCCGGATGCTTTGACTCATCTCTTGGACGATGTCTAATCCTTGTTGCGATTTTTCAGCCGCTTCCTCCGCTGCCGAAGATGCGTTCAGAGCATTTTGTGCGACTTCATCGACAGTTACGGTCATTTCATTCATCGCTGTTGACGTTTGCTCCAACTGATTCATTTGGGATTGAGAGCTTTGATTGACATACTGGGCCGAAGAAGACAATGTCTGAGAAACCTGATCGATATTCGTGGCCGAATCATTGATATTGGTGACGATATGCCGAAGATTAGCCACCATGTGGAGAACGGATCGATAGATACCCGTCGCATGTTTTTGGGTTGTTAGCTGGTGAGATAGATCGCCATGCGCAATTTGTTCGACGATATCAGATATCTGTTGAGGCTCTCCGCCTATCGGTTTATACATCAGTTGAATAACCAGCCAATAGACGATGCCTAGAGATAAACTCAGTAAAACAATGGCTAACACAATGGTTAAATATAAATTATGTTTTGATGGTTGAAGAATATTATCCCAAGTGTCCCAGGACCAAACCATCCAATGAAGTGAGTCAATGGTTATTTCTGTAACATAATATTCCTTCCCATTATGTGTATAAGAATGGATGCTATTCTCTTTATTTTTATAAGGTGTGTAGGAGGGCCTTATTGTGAATAGGTTTTTGCCAATCTCATCTTCATTTTTCGATGAAAAAATAAAGCCATCCGTTCGACTGACAAAGACTTGTTTATTTTCTGAGATCTTATCGACAAAAGCATTTACTGTATCTATTGAGAAATTTGCTGATAATACACCAATCACTTTTCCGTTTCGATATATTGGGTTGGCGAGCGCGATAACAGATTTGCCCTCTATACTTTTAAACGGTGTCGTAACAATATTTTCGTCTCCTTTCATCCCTCGAATGAACCATTCTCGTTGGTGTTGTTTGGCATTGAAATTGGGAATAAAACCGTTGGTGCTGGTGGAAAACGTTTTGCCGGAAGGCAGTGCAACATAAGCATTAAGGAGGTCTATCTTGTCAGAAAGCTCTCTCAGTGTAGAGAGTAGTTTTTTTTCGTCGGTAATCCGACCATCTTGTATGGGCAGGGAATCTCCGACAATATCAAGAATATGGAATATTCTTTTAGTTTCAAGATCGAGAACCTGAGCAATTAATGTCGATTGATTGGTTAATTTCTCCGTGTAATTTTCACTGGATGATGAGCGAAAATTATAAAAACATACAATTGAGATTATTGTAACAATGATAGTAAATAATCCGCCAATATAGGATATTAATTTAGCCTTCGCACTCACTGACGTTCCTCTTTTTTAATATATATTTAGGTGCGTAGAGCATACCATTGCTGATTGATTATTTGTTGGTCAAATTTACTGGTTGGAGATGATGTTTTTTGATAGACAACCATATAGAAAGTGTGCTTATAAATATTCATTATATGATTTAATATATCAACAAGGTTATATGGCTTTTATATATTTTATTGATGTAATTGTTGGTTTATTCGATTTATTTAAAAAAATAAATTGAAAGAGATGTTTCATTAGATTTTGAACTCTATTTTATTGAATGGTTCAGACTGGTGGTTATTGGCTTGATAAAAATTTTTAGTTCGATAAAAAGGCTGGATTGATGTCATCGCAGACCCCGAATGGGGTCATGCGTGCGTGGTTATGGTTATTCGATAATACCGCGAGCTTTCAAAATAGCGGTTTTAAAATCATCTTCCTGATCTTTTTTTAAGCCCGGAATCATCTCATCTTTGCCACTATGGCGCATTTTTAGATGATAGATCAGCGTATCGTCGCTTAAATCTGCCAAGTTGCCCTGATAACCGGCTTCGTTGGCGAGCTTGACCAAAAAGGTCAGCAGGTTTAACTCAGAATCTTTTTGCCACTCGGGTTCTAGCAGGTCGATCAGTTCTTCGATACGGTGACATTTCATCGGTTTCTCCATGAGTTTTGTATGGACTTATGCAGGTAAAGTAGCAAATTACAGGCAGGAAACCAACGTGAAAAAGACAATAAAAAAGCGCAGTGTCTGACTGCGCTTTCATGGGGTTGGCTTATGCTGCTTTTACTTCGGTTGATGTTTGTGGTGCTTCATGCACACGTTTCTCTGCCGGGGTCATTACAGGTGCAACTTTTACTTTTGGTCTAGAAGCTGCGAAGCTTGCTCGACGACGTGACGCACTACCATATGAGTGCGAAAACCTGACTGCTGCTGGGTGCATATATATACCTAACGGTCAGACATTTCCCTTGCCATTTCAATGGCCTAGATTAGCTATTGAGTCAAGACTTCATCATCACTGCTGAAGGTGGGCTCATCTGGCGCAAACCGTTCCGAATAGCTGTCTAGGAATTTCGTATGTACAATTTATGTACACATGATTAAGGATAGCATTTACATATGAATTGATCGATAACCTTTTGTTCATACAATGTCATAAAATTTAAATTATTGATGCTGAGAATTGAGTTCTGGCAAAGTTCAGTATTACTATGGATGATCCATTTAGCTCATGATCGGATGAGATAAAGTTAATCGCAGAAGGCTGGGGGAGGTAGATATGTCTTTTTTGAAGAAAACCCTCGCAAGTTTTGGTATCGGGTCAGCAAAAGTTGACTCTATTTTACAACAAGAGGTGCTCCAACCCGGACAACAGGCCAATGTCACGATCTATGTCTATGGGGGAGCAACAGCACAGGACATTGATAATATCGAAGCACGATTATGTTGTCGCTATATCGATGAAGAGCCGGTTGGCGATGATCGTCAGGGAAGCCCCCGGACACAAAGAGTGCATCGGCACTGTGTTTTGGATCAATGGCGCTTGCCGTATGCATTCACCATTCACCCCGGAGAGACTCGGGACTTTTTGGTGACATTCAATATTCCCTGGAATACACCCATTACGATTGGTGATGCAAAAGTTTGGCTGGAAACCGGACTGGACATTGCACTCGCCGCCGATCCGACAGATAAAGACGAAGTGACCGTACGGCCAGAGCCGTTACTCGATGCCGTATTTAGTGCTTTCGAGTCTCAGGGGTTCCGAATTCGTCAAGTTGAATGTGAAGCTGCCAGTGGATTCGAGCTGCCGTTCGTTCAGGAGTTTGAGTTCGTGCCAACAACCGGGCCCTATCATGGTCGCTGGCGTGAAATTGAAGTCATCGCCTATCGTTCAGAGTCTGGCTTAGAATTATGGTTTGAAATTGATCGACAACAGAGCGGAGTCGGTGGCATGTTGTCTCATCTGCTTAGAAGTGGTGCATTGAAGCGCCATCTGATGATTCCGATCGCAACTCCGGTTGAACAGGTGGCCGGATGCGTATTCGATTTTCTTGAGGAAAGTACGTAGATTTCAGCGTACACATGTAAGTTGAATTGTGTCATACTCAGCGACGAAATGAATTCTCAGGAGTTTCGCATGACCTCGTTGAAGCAGGGATATACGTTCAAAGAAGAGATATGGAATTCGGTCACACACGGTGTCGGCTTGATTCTGGGCATCATCGGTTTAGTGATGCTGCTGGTGAAAGCCACATCAGGAACCGATGATGTTTTGACAGTCACGAGTGTTGCGATCTACGGTGCCAGCATCATTATGTTGTTTCTTGCTTCGACGCTCTATCACTCGATTCCGCTTCAGCGCGCCAAACGCGGGTTGAAAACGTTTGATCATTGTGCGATTTATCTGTTGATTGCCGGCAGTTATACCCCGTTTCTCTTGGTGAGTCTGAGAACGCCCTTAGCGATAGGACTGATGACCGTGATCTGGTTGATTGCGCTGGTTGGTATTGTCTTAAAAATCGCCTTTATTCACCGCTTTAAACGCTTGTCTTTAGTGATCTATGTTGTCATGGGATGGCTGTCTTTAATCGTGGTATATCAGTTGGCTATTCACCTGAATATTGGGGGGCTGACTTTGCTGGCTGTGGGAGGAATTATCTATACGTTAGGGGTGATTTTCTATGTGGCGGAAAAGATCCCGTATAATCATGCGATCTGGCATGGCTTCGTCCTCAGTGGCTGTGCCTGCCACTTCTTCTCTATTTATTATTATGTGTTGTCCTGAGTATTGAGACATTCGGTGTCGAAAGCATTTGGAATGCGACACTGACCGTTGTTATGTCTGCCGACGGAGCTCGCTTTTGTCTGTTTTAACGTCGCCAGAATGCGGGAAAGAACAGGACCAGAATGGTCAGAATTTCCAGCCTTCCCATTAACATGCCAAAACTCAGAATCCACTTAGCTGTGTCTGGTAGCGGCGCAAAATTACCTGTCGGTCCGATGATATTCCCCATCCCCGGACCAACGTTTGAGACGGCTGTGATAGCTCCGGAAATGCTGGTTGTCGAATCCAATCCCATGGCACTGAGCGCAGCGGCAATGATGATGATTGTAATCCCAAAAGTCAGTGCGAAAGCGACTACGGAACGAACAATGTCATCGGTGACCGGGCGATTATTATAGCGCTGAACAAAGACTCCGGAAGGATGGATGAGCTTCATCATCTGTCGATTGAGTAGTGTGATGGCAATTTGAAAACGGAAGATTTTGATCCCACCGGCAGTTGAACCGGAACAGGCGCCGGCCATCATTAAAAACGCAAATAATGTGCTGGGCAGCGCTCCCCAGGCAGTAAAGTCATCCAGCCCGTATCCAGTCGTTGTCACCACAGAAACAATATTAAACATGGCAACCCGAATGGCATCCATCACGGGATAACCGTTGTGGATAATGAGCCACACCGCCACAATGCTGCTTGCTGCGAGAAACAAATAGAAGAAGCCGCGTACCTGAGCATCTTTATACAGTTCGATCGGTGTTTTTTTACGGATGGCTGAGACAAAAAGTAAGAAGGGTAATCCGCCAAGGAACATAAAAACGGTGGCAATCCAATGTGCGCCTTTTGAGAAGTGATTCATCGAACCGTCAGAGGTCGAGTATCCTCCGGTCGATAACGTTGTGAATGAATGGTTGATTGCCTCAAATACTGTCATACCAGTCATGACATAGCCAATACAACATAAAAGCGTCAGAATGACATAGACAATCACGATGTTTTTGGCAACGGTTTTGGCTCGGGGACTACTTTTATCAGACCAGTCAGATGACTCCGTCTGGAACAGTTTCATCCCTCCGACATTGAGCATCGGTAGTACGGCTACTGCCATCACGATAAATCCGACCCCCCCCAACCATTGTAAGATTGAGCGCCAGAGTAAGATGCTGGGTGCCATGTTATCCAGACCACTCAGGACGGTGGAGCCGGTTGTGGTAATACCGGACATCGTTTCAAAATAGGCGTCCGTAAAACTAATGTGATTGATAAACACGAAAGGGAGTGCTGCAAAAGCACTGGCAACCGTCCAGACTAAACTGGTGATCAGAAACATATCCCGGACATTGAGCTTAAAATTCGCAGTACGGCCGAGGGTCAGAAAAATAAAGGCTACGACATGTGTAATCAGCACGGCCTGTCCGAAGTCCAGAAATCCGGCTGTGCCACTGACAAAGGACACCAATGTCGGAACATACATAAACAAAGCGAGTTTGGAAAGCACCAAGCCTAGGACAAATAGAATCGATTTCAGATTCAGCATGGTCATCAACCACTACAGGAAAAATGGACTGGGCTGGAATAGTGCTTCCACATCGGAAACGTATTTTTTATTGACCAAGAACATCACCACATGGTCATCCTGTTCAATGAGTGTCCGGTCATGGGCAATCAGTACCTCTTCACCTCGCACAATAGCACCGATTGTCGTACCGGGAGGCAGTCTGATATCCCCAACCGCTTTGCCGACCACTTTTGAGGTGGTTTCATCACCGTGAGCAATCGCTTCAATCGCTTCCGCAGCACCGCGGCGCAAGGAAGAAACGTTGACAATATCGGCCCGGCGAACGTGTGTGAGCAACGCAGAAATGGTTGCCTGTTGTGGCGATATTGCGACATCAATCACGCCGCCTTGCACGAGGTCTACATAAGCGCCTCTTTGAATCAGAACCATTACTTTTTTGGCGCCCAAGCGTTTTGCCAGCATGGCGGACATAATGTTGGTTTCATCTTCATTGGTCAGGGCAATGAAGACATCCACTTGATCGATGTTTTCTTCGGTCAACAGCTCTTGATCAGCGGCATCACCACAAAACACAATGGTATTTTCCAACTGTTCCGACAGATATTCAGCACGCTGGTAGCTTCTTTCTATGAGTTTGACACTGTAGCTATGCTCCAGACGTCTGGCGAGACTTGCCCCGATGTTGCCACCCCCGACGATCATGATTCTGCGATAGGGTCTTTCCAGACGCTGTAGCTCACTCATGATGGAACGGATATGATTACTGGCGGCCACAAAGAAAACTTCATCATCGGCTTCAATGACGGTTGTTCCCTGAGGACGAATAGGTCTGCCTTGACGGAAAATGGCTGCAACGCGGGTTTCGATATGTGGCATATGTTCGCGCAGTGCTGAAAGTGCATTGCCAACCAGTGGGCCACCATAATACGCTTTGACCGCGACCAGACTGACTTTTTGATTGGCGAAGCTGACCACTTGTAGCGCACCGGGATAGTGGACTAAGCGCTCGATATAACTGGTTACGAGTTCTTCCGGTGCGATCAAATGGTCGACGGGGACAGCTCCGGAATGAAAGAGTGTCTCTTTTTCAGCAAGGTATTCAGGAGAACGAATTCGGGCGATACGGTTCGGGGTGTTAAACAAGGTAAATGCGACCTGACAGGCGGCCATATTGGTTTCATCGGTGTTTGTTACCGCCACCAGCATATCGGCATCCTGAGCGCCTGCTTCTTTGAGAACTCCCGGATGGCTGGCATGTCCGTTGACAACACGAAGGTCGTATTTGTCCTGAAGTTCTCTCAGGCGGTCACTACTTTTATCGACAATCGTAATATCGTTGTTTTCACCAACTAGGTTTTCCGCCAGCGTGCCACCTACCTGACCGGCTCCAAGAATGATGATTTTCATAACATAATCTCTTGTTTACCACTGAAAAGACAGTGCACTTAAAATCCGTGATGACTCAAGTCACACTAGATGGTTTTCTGTAAGACAGCGTAATAGAAACCATCCATATCATTTTCTCCCGGCAGAATTTGTCGCCCCGGATTATCAATTTCTGAATTTATCAGTTGTGCATCTAATGTTCGAGATAAAAACGTTTTTATCTGCTGACTATTTTCTTGGGGTAATACTGAACAAGTCGCGTAGACCATCGTGCCGCCTGGTTTTAACTGGGCCCACATCGCATCCAGAATTTCACTTTGCAGTGAGACCAAGGCGGTAATATCATCAGCACGACGGAGCCATTTTATATCTGGATGTCTCCGGATAACGCCTGTTGCCGAACAGGGGGCATCAAGTAAAATACGATCAAATTTCTCCCCGAGCCACCAATCCTCAGGGTATCGGGCATCTCCGCAGATGATTTTGGCATCTAGATTGAGTCGCTCAAGGTTCTCATTCACCCGTTTTAATCTTGATGAATCACAATCGACGGCAACCACTTGTGCATCGGGAATCTGTTCCAGAATATGCGCGGTTTTGCCACCGGGTGCGGCACAACAGTCAAGAATCAGTTCTTTGGCCTGCGGTGCTAAATAATGGACCGATAATTGTGCCGCTGCATCCTGAACGGACACCCAGCCTTGTTCAAACCCCGGTAATAATTTGACATCACAAGGCGTCGCCAATTTTATGGCGTCTTTGGCTTCCGGGTGTAGATTTACATCAATATTTTGTTCTTCCAGTAACTTCAAGTAACTCTCAACGGTGTGGTGCTGATGGTTGATCCGAAGCCACATCGGTGCTTTGTGATTGTTGGCAGTGACGATGGTCTGCCACTGCTCAGGATAACTTTCCTGAAGTGATTTCAATAACCACTTCGGATGACAGTATTGAACGGCGTCATGTTTGCTGTCTTGTAGACGTTGATCGATCGATGCGCTGTTGCGCTGATAATTTCTCAGAATGGCATTAATCAAACCGCGTAGGCGTGAGCCTTTTAAATCCTGAGTCGCACTGACGGTTTCTCCGACGGCTGCATGGTCAGGGATGCGCATAAATTGAATTTGATACAAGCCCACCAGAATTAAATGATGAAAAACTCGTTTTTTTCCGGTCAGTGGCTGATTGATGAGTTCAAGCGCAGCAGCTTCTAAGCGTGGAAGGTAGCGAAGCACACCGAAACAGATCTCCTGAAGGAGCGCATGATCTCTGGGTTTTATTTTTTTCTGGGCCTCTGGTAATGCAGAGGACAGTGATGCACCTTGATCAACAACTTGAAAAACAACTGAAGCGGCAGCAGCACGAACATTCATCATGAATCTGAACCTTAAGTAAAGTAGATAACCGATCGATTATCGATCATATTAATTGAGCTGAGTTCCTATCCCAAACCATTCGGCACGGGCATTGAGAATATCCTGCACCGGCATTGCTTTCTTGCCGGGAACTTGCAGTTGCTCTAAAACCAGGACATCTTTCCCTGTCGCAATATAAATGCCAGTTTTATCCGCTTGGATGATGGTTCCGGCTGGCTGGTCGGTCGATGAGTGTTCAACACGGCTCTGCCAGACCTTAATCGATGGGGATGACTCTGCTTTGGGATCAGTCACGGAAAAATGGCTGACAGGCCAGGGATTGAATGCCCGGATACAGCGTTCAATGAAATCAGCGGGTTGTGACCAGTCTATACGGGCTTCTTCTTTACTCAACTTCTGCGCGTAACTCGCGAGTTGGTCATCCTGGCGAACGGGGGTTATTTGGTTATGACTTACCGCATTGAGCGTTTCAATCAGTGCTTGTGGCCCTAAACGGGCAAGTTTTTCGTACATTGAAGCACTGGTATCGGTTGATTCGATGGGGAGTGTTGTAATCGACAACATGTCACCGGTATCTAATCCCGCATCCATCTGCATGATTGTGACACCGGTCTCTTCATCGCCCGCCCAGATAGAACGCTGAATGGGGGCTGCACCACGCCATTTGGGCAAAATCGAACCATGCACATTGATACACCCTAATTGAGGGGTATCCAGAATGGCTTGAGGCAGTAAGAGCCCATAGGCGACGACGACCATTAAATCAGCATTGAGTTCTGCCAGTTGTTGTTTGCTTTCTGTCGATTTGAAGTTTTCCGGTTGATAAACCGGAATTTGATGCGCTGTCGCCAAGGTCTTGACTGGGCTGGCGGTCAGTTTCTTGCCGCGTCCCGCGGGACGGTCGGGCTGAGTGTAGACTGCAATGACTTCATGCTCTGAAGACAATAATGCCGCCAGATGACGGGCGGCAAAATCCGGAGTTCCGGCAAAAATAATTCTGAGTGACTGACTCACCGTGAACCTCACTTATGCTTCATTTTTATTTTTTTCGTTCGCGCGTTTGATTTTTTCCAGTCTCTCTTTAATCCGTTTCCGTTTTAGCGGAGAGAGATAATCGACGAATAATTTCCCTTGCAGGTGATCCAACTCGTGTTGTACACAGATAGCCAGAAGGTCATCTGCTTCAAAGGTAAATTCTTTTCCGTCTTTATCTAGTGCACGAACCGTCACTTCAGCCGCTCTTGGAATCAGTGCTCTTGATCCCGGAACCGATAGACATCCTTCCTCGATACCATCTTCCCCCCGTTTTTCGATAATTTCAGGGTTAATCAATACACGAGGCTGATCGCGGGTTTCAGAGACATCGATCACCACAATACGCTGATGAAAATCGACCTGTGTTGCTGCCAGACCAATTCCATCTTCTTCATACATGGTTTCGATCATGTCATCGATGAACTTCTGGATTTCAGGTGTGACTTCTTGAACGGGTTTTGCGACCGTTCTTAAACGTTCATCAGGAAAAGTTAATACTTGTAATACAGACATATACACTCAAATTGTTGAAATGTGCCGAAACAATAAAAAGTCCAATGTTCCAATTCTAGACATTTTAAGACTTAATTGACAGCATTGTGAGTGATAAATCGAAGTGATTATTAATTATCCGTCGATTGGACCATGGTTCCACCCACTTACGACTTAGTATCAGGATATCTCCGGAGATGAACCAACCAACCTCGCATGTCACCGAACACGATCGACTATTGATGTGGATAAAACTCTGCTTGACGCCGCGTTTGGGAATTCAATCGTTGTTAAAGCTATTCGGCAAAGCATCGCTTGAGTCGTTGCGTTATTATTCTGAAAAAGAGTGGCTTGCTTTGGGACTGTCGCCCGCGCAGGTTTCTTATCTGCTCTCCGGGGCCGCGAATAAAGTGGCTGAAGATTGCCTCGAATGGCAAGCGCGTGGCAATCATCGTCATATCGTGACTTATTTTTCACCGGATTATCCTGCACTGTTGAAAGAGATTCCGTCTCCGCCACCCCTGTTATTTGTTCAGGGGGAGATGATGCTGCTATCTGTTCCGCAGATAGCCATTGTCGGTAGCCGCCATGCCAGTATGCAAGGATTGCAAGATGCATGGCATTTTGCGAATGAACTTGCTCAGCATCAAGTGGCAGTGACCAGTGGGTTGGCGCTAGGGATTGATGGTCAGGCGCATCTGGGAGCAATCGAGGGGGGCGGCAAAACCGTTGCGGTTCTGGGGGCTGGTCTGGAACGTATCTATCCGGCCCGGCATCGTGGGCTGGCTGAGCGGATACTTGAACAACAGACCGGTGTTCTGGTGTCAGAATTTTGTCCCTCAACACCACCGAAATCAATGAACTTTCCTCGCCGTAACCGTATTATCAGTGGGTTATCTCTGGGAGTGCTGGTGATTGAAGCCGCAGAAAAGAGCGGGTCATTGATTACTGCAAGATATGCTGCTGAGCAAAATCGGGATGTTTTTGTGATCCCAGGCGCGATTCATCAGCACGGTTACCGGGGAAGTAATGCATTAATTCGTGATGGCGCTTGCTTAGTTCAAAATATCGAACAAATACTCTCTGAAGTTGGTACGTTATCTGCTTGGGTAAAGAAAGAAGAGAAGCAAGAAGAGAAAATTCAGCAAAATGAGCTTTTTCCGCCATTAATTGACGACGAAGAATTGCCATTTGCTGAAGTGTTAGCTAACGTAGGGGTAAAAGCGACGCCAGTTGATATTCTTGCAACGCGAACCCATATACCAGTTCATGAAGTGATGAGACAGCTACTAGAGCTGGAATTATCCGGGCACGTGATTGCAGTTGCTGGTGGCTATATTCGTAAGGGGAGGGGCTAGCTATGATGATGGATATTCTTATGTATCTGTTCGAAACTTACATCCATAGCGATGCTGAGTTACAAGTTGATCAAGATGAGTTAGAGGATGAACTCCTGCGTGCAGGTTTTCATCAAAAAGAGATCTACAAAGCCCTCAACTGGTTGGAAGAATTGGCATCTCTACAACAAAGTGATGTGCATTCTCCGTTATCGATCAGTGCAGCAACAGCAATGCGGGTCTATACCGAGAAAGAGACTGCCCGAATTGATGTTGAATGCCGCGGATTCCTGTTGTTCCTTGAACAAATCAAAGTACTGACTCCTGAAACTCGAGAAATGGTTATTGATCGAGTGATGGGACTAGAAACCAATGAATTTGAACTGGATGATTTGAAATGGATTATTCTGATGGTGCTATTCAATGTTCCGGGTAATGAGAGTGCCTATACGCTGATGGAAGAATGGCTGTATACCAAAGAGCAAGGCATTTTGCACTGATAGAGATTCAATGAGTCGTCATATAGATCAGCAATTATTTTCTGCACATGAACATGCTTTGGATGAAGTTGAGTCATGTCCCCAATGTGGTAGTGAGTTACAGTTGCGTCATGGTAAACACGGACCATTTTGGGGCTGCTCGGCCTATCCGGCATGTGATTATCTTCGTCCGCTTCACCAGCATGATGGTCATATTGTCAAAGCCTTAGGTGTGCCCTGCCCTGAGTGTGGTCATGAATTGGTATTAAGGCAGGGGCGTTATGGCATGTTTATCGGTTGTAGTGATTTCCCGCAATGTCATCATATTGAATCTTCCGCTCCTCCTAAGACTGAGCAACCTCGTGAGGTATGTTGTCCGGAATGTAATAGCGGTCAACTGGTTGAACGCAAATCCCGTTTTGGTAAGACTTTCTGGGCTTGCGATCAGTATCCGAAGTGTAAATTTGCTATTAATGCTCCGCCAGTGATTGGGCAATGTAGCGTATGTGGTTTCCCGCTGCTGATTGAGAAAAAATCAGCTTCCGGTGTGACATTGATTTGTGCTGCTCGACGATGTGGCCATGTTCAAGAGACTGAATAACTGAATACCACAACGATGAAATAAGTCACCAAGGGCAGTCGTGATGCCCTTGGCTGATGGGTTACTCAAGGTTTGGTTTGAAAAGCGCATCAAACCATTTTCTGAATGACGTCACTGATTATTTATGTTGGCTGGCGAATTGATGGACCGCGGGAAATGCGTCTGCCGGGAGTATATCAGCAAGCGCACAGATGATTCGCTCTAGCTCTGCATAGTAATCCGCACTGACATTGATATGTCCCATCTTTCTGCCTGAACGTTTTTCTTTACCATACCAGTGGATATGACATCCTTCCGTTGCCAGAATCTCTGAGGGGAGTGCATCTTCGCCCAGAATATTCACCATGCATGTTGGCCGGATCAGTTTTGTGCTGCCCAGAGGTAAACCACATACTGCACGTAAATGATTCTCAAACTGGCATGTATCTGCGCCCTGTTGAGTCCAGTGTCCGGAGTTGTGTACCCGAGGTGCGATCTCGTTGACAAGTAACTGTCCCTGAACATCAAAAAATTCCAGTGCGAGGACGCCCACGTAATTGAGCGTATTCGCCACTGCTTCAAACATGGTTTTGGCCTGCTGCTGTAACATTTTTGCATCAATGGATGTTGATAAACTCAGTACACCATCGGTGTGGATGTTCTCTGACAGCGGGTAAACAACCCATTGCCCATCTTTGCCACGAGCACCAACCAGCGATACTTCGCGATCAAAGGGGACAAATTCTTCAGCAACAATCGCTTGGTTTTCACTGGCTTCAATGCATTGTTGCATTTCCGGCCAGATTTTGTCGGCATCTGTTGTTGCTTTCAGTCGCCATTGCCCCTTTCCGTCATACCCGCCTAAAGCGCTCTTCAGAACCATTGGAATACCGACATGACGAATCGCACTGTCAAAATCGTCTCTGGTTTTGATGACAAAATATTTGGCATTTTTGACGCTGGCTTTATCAAGCAATGCTTTTTCGAGACGACGGTCACCACCGGTTTTGATGGCTTGCGCTCCGGGGAGTAGTTTGCCACTTTGTTCGCACTGGTGGAGAATATCATGTGGGATGTGTTCGAATTCGGCAGTAATGACGTCCGCTTGCTGAATGGCATTCTCCAGACCATGCCCCTGTACTTCCTGAGTCAGAGGATGAATCATCTGACCGCTGACCACATCGAAGGCGCTAATGTGAATGTTCAACGGTGCTCCGGCAAGTGACATCATCCGTGCGAGTTGGCCTGCGCCTAAGACGAGTACGTGCATACTGGTTATTCCTCGGTTGGATCTGGATGGGCGAGAACAGTCTCTGTTTGCGATTGACGAAACGCTTCAACCTTTTGCATGACCTGTTCATCGTGAACACCAATGATTTGCGCTGCCAGAATACCTGCGTTAGCTGCACCCGCTTCACCAATCGCTAAGGTACCAACCGCGATGCCTTTAGGCATCTGCACGATAGAAAGTAGTGAATCCATCCCTTTTAACGCTCTGGATTGAACCGGAACACCCAGCACGGGCAGACTGGTAAAAGCCGCGGCCATTCCTGGCAAATGAGCTGCGCCGCCTGCACCCGCGATGATCACTTTGAGACCACGTGCTTTGGCTTGACTTGCATAGTCGGCCAGTAACTGAGGTGTGCGGTGTGCTGAAACAACTTTGGTTTCATATGCCACACCGAATTGCTCTAACATTTCTGCGGCGAGCTTCATCGTTGGCCAATCGGACTTCGAGCCCATTATAATTCCGACTTTCATCTCAGACTCCTTCAGGTTTATTGCAATGCTCAAGTATGTTTATGCTGTCAACGTACGACAATTTTGCGCGCATTATACGGGGAAATTTGCTGAAGGAAAACGTTTGCGTCTGGTGGGTTCCCCCGATAACGTATTTTCGGACAAAATTGATTTCGTTTTCTGGCATGATCGTTTGTACACTAGTGGCATCATCATCCGAGCATATGAGAAGTATTGTGAATAATTTTGAGCAGGTGCTTGATGCGTTGCATCAAGGTGATGTGATTGCCTATCCGACCGAAGGTGTGTTTGGCGTCGGGTGCGATCCTGACCGGCCTGATGCGATTCAAAAGTTACTGGAAATCAAAAATCGTCCGGTTGAAAAGGGGTTGATTCTTATTGCATCCAGTTATGCACAATTACAACCCTACATTGATGAATGCCAGCTTTCAGCCCAGCAATTGGCTCATGTTCAAGCCAGTTGGCCGGGCCCTGTCACTTGGGTGATGCCGGCCAGTGATCGTGTTTCTGTTTGGCTCAGTGGTTTGTTTGATACGATTGCCGTGCGGGTAACGGATCATCCACAGGTTCAGCAGTTGTGCGAGGCTTATGGCAAACCCATTACCTCAACCAGTGCAAATTTAACCGGTCAGCCGTCTTGTATGACGACAGAAGCGGTGCAGCAGCAACTTGGCCACTGTCTCCATGCGATTTTGGCAGGGCAAACCGGTGGGCGCGATAAACCCAGTGAGATTCGAGATGCGCGCACGCTAGAAATATTAAGACAAGGGTAGAGTAAAGATAAAGGACATCGCGATGAGTGGTATTGATAAACAGGCCGTTAAAACTTTTTTACTGCAACTACAGGATTCAATTTGTCAGCAGCTTGAAGCCGCTGATGGATTGTCCCGATTTGAGCAAGATGAATGGCACCGCGAACCGGGTGACCGCTTGGGTGGTGGCGGGCGTAGTCGTGTCATGTGCAACGGTCATGTGTTTGAACAGGGCGGCGTTAATTTTTCCCATGTCACCGGTCATGAAATGCCTGCGTCTGCCACCGCACATCGACCGGAGTTAAAAGGACGTCGATTCGAAGCAATGGGGGTGTCTTTAGTGATGCATCCCAATAATCCTTACGTCCCGACCTCACATATGAATGTTCGCTTCTTCATTGCAGAAAAAGACGGTGAATCACCGGTCTGGTGGTTTGGTGGTGGGTTTGACTTAACGCCATTCTATCCGTTTGATGAAGATTGCCATCATTGGCACCAAGTGGCGAAAGAAATTTGTCAGCCATTTGGTCCAGAGGTTTACCAACAACATAAGGCTTGGTGTGATCGGTACTTTTTCTTACCGCATCGAGAAGAAACACGGGGTGTTGGCGGGCTTTTCTTTGATGATCTGAATCAGTGGAATTTCGACACCTGCTTTGCTTATATCCGAGCGGTCGGTGCGGGATACACTCGCGCTTATCTGCCCATTGTTGAGCAGCGTAAAGACTGTCAGTTTACTGATCATGAACGCCAGTTTCAGCTCTACCGACGGGGTCGATATGTGGAATTTAATCTGGTGTTCGACCGAGGCACATTGTTTGGCCTGCAATCGGGTGGTCGAACCGAGTCCATTCTGATGTCTATGCCGCCATTGGCTCGTTGGGAGTACGGTTACCAACCTCAACCCGATAGTGCAGAAGCCCGTCTGGCGGAATATTTGACGCCAAGAGATTGGTGACAGTGTTCGTCGGGAGTGATAGGGTCAAAAGATTCTTTTCTATTTTTTTTGAGTGAAGGCAGGGATATGGTTTATCAGGATCAGTATGCAGTATTCGGCAATCCAATCGGTCACAGTAAATCTCCTTTTATACAGACGTTGTTTGCTCGTCAGACGAATCAAGACATGCTCTATACGGCTGAGCTGGCACCGATAGATGGTTTTAAAACAGTAGTGGATGCTTTTTTCTCTCAAGGGGGAAAGGGATGTAATGTGACTGTTCCTTTTAAAGAAGAAGCATACGCGTTTGCTGATCGGCTGACTGAGCGCGCCAAAATTGCTGGTGCAGTTAATACACTGAAGAAACTCGATGATGGCGGCATTCTCGGGGACAATACTGATGGTGCGGGTCTGGTTCAGGATTTATTGCAGTATCAGGTACCCTTGAAGGGGGCGAAAATTTTGTTAATTGGTGCCGGTGGTGCAGCAAAAGGTGTGATTCATCCTCTATTAGCACAATCCCCCGACTCGATTGTGATTACCAACCGGACCTTCACCAAAGCACAAGATCTTGCTGCTTTTTTCCAAGAGCATAACCGTCAAAATCAAATCTCGCTAACATCCGTGCCGGTTTCGGCTCAACCGATGCCAGAGATTCATACGGCATTTGATGTGGTGATCAATTCGACTTCAGCAAGTCTGTCCGGAGAGCTGCCGGCTATTTCCGGTGATATCTTTGCAGAAAGAAGTGTTGCCTATGACATGATGTATGGCAAAGGGCTCACGGTTTTTAATCAGTGGGCTGTGGAGAACGGCTGCGCTCATGCCTATGATGGCTTGGGAATGCTAGTTGGACAAGCAGCGGAAAGCTTCATGCTATGGCGTGGCATTCGTCCCGGCACTCGGCAAATATTGAGAGAGCTGAGACGCAATCTGGAAGGCAGTCTATGAATCAGTCGATTCTTTTTCCTGATGTGCAGTCTTGGGATGAAACCACGCAGCAAATACGCTTCCCGGCTCAATGTCAGGGCGCGTTAATTGAATGTACTGTTGCCGTTACTGTTCTGGAACAGGTTTCCGGCCAGCAAATCAAAAATGAAGAAAAGGCTATTCGTATTTTCTCTCAATATCGTTTCGATTTTGAAGAATTGGCCGAGCAACTCATTGAAGATGAAGCATACAATGCGCTCGG
>NZ_AP024908.1:900000-1188767 GCF_024347135.1 Vibrio spartinae
AAGAGATACTGGTGAGTTTCTCTCTGTACTCGTGAAGGCCACCGGTGCAAATCAAATCTTAGAGATCGGCACATCTAACGGATATTCAACCATTTGGCTGGCGTCTGCACTTCAAGACAGCGGCATGGTTTACACAGTTGAAGCGAACCCGGAAAAGGTCAGAGAAGCCAGCGTCAACTTTGCAATAGCGAATGTTGGTTCAAAGGTGACTCAGCTAGTTGGTGACGTCAATGAAGTGCTAACCGATGTTCCTGAACAGATGGATTTTATTTTCCTCGATGCAGACCGAAAAACCTATGTCGCATTAGCTGAACGGTTATTTCAGTGCCTCAAGCCCGGTGGTCTGCTCGTTTGTGACAATGCGACTTCTCATCAAGATGAGCTTGAAGCATTTACATGCTGGTTAAGTCATCAAAGCAACCTCAGCACTTCATTAGTCCCCGTTGGTAAGGGGGAGTTGCTCGTTTACAAAAGCTAAACACGCGTCCAGCAAGGCATTCAGCTTGAGAAATAAGTTGATTATGAGGTCCGTGAGCGCCAGTTCTAAGTCTGCTCTGCTGCTCATATAAGAGGATCACTTTTTGAAATCGCGCATAAGTTGATTTTGCTACGAACTATGACTTAAAAAATGGTAGATAAAAAGGCGCGACAATGACAATGGCAAAAAATAACCCAACGCCAACAAATTTTCCGACCGATGAAATTTTCTTGTTTAAATATATCAGTAATCCATCCATCAAAGCTGCTAACGCAGACACAACCAAAAGTTGCCACGGAAACGCCATTTTTATCCAGTCACTTAATTGCAAAATCATCAATAATATGAGAAACCAGAACATGCCAACAATCAGTGAGAACAGTTGAGCTTTAATTGACTTGAAAAAGTTTTCCCATTTTGAATCGGGAGTGCCGAGGTAAAACAGCAATGATGAAAATATAAAAGCCATCATTGCACACCACATCGTATAGTATCCGTAACTTTCTTTTGAAAACAGTTGAAATCCTATTTTAATGTTATCAAGACTTAAATGAATATTGGGGTGGATTGCAGAAATGAGACCACTACCGCACATCAAAAGAATGATCATCCCCCACGGTTTAAATAAATACTCAGCTGTCCAATCTGATTTTTGTTGCTGATCGTTCATTCTTCTTAATATCCTTACATTACAGTTGTTAGTATAATATTTTTCATCTAATCGATTGAGTTAAAACGCATTATATGTCATCGGTCTAAACTGTAAACCACACCTCATGCGTTGTATTTATGCTTAGATCTTCGAGGGGTATGATATCTATGGTGTCAGACACTCACGAGTGACTGTTTAAAAAACAAGTCGGGCGATAACAGACACATCGAGATGCGTGATGTACACATCCCTGCATCGGAAACACGGGTCTATGAAGCCGATGGGGAAAATAGGCGAGAACAATTACAGCTCACGGTTTACAAAGACAATACGCCAAACATCCGGTTCACTGCGAAGAACGGGCAAACAGTCGGTGTCCCAATATCCATATCCCCGCCAAAATTAACCCAGCGAGAAAACCGATGAGACTCTGCCCGATGAGACGACCGACTGAATGCATCAGAGAGATATCCGGTATCCAATGGACGAATGACTCAATACCATGATGCAATAACATAATCTGGTGAGTGATAATACTGCCCCCCACCAGAAACATCGCCAGCGTGCCGACCACGGTCAGGATTTTCATAAACCGCGGAGCCGCGTGAATCAGCATCTGCCCTATCACATGAAAAATGCCCCGGCCTTGAGAACGTCGTTCGAGATAGAATCCGAGATCATCGAGTTTGACAATCCCGGCGACCAATCCATAAACGCCCGCCGTCATTAATACCGCGACAAAACTCATCACTAAGATTTGATCAAGGGCTGACTGCCCCTGCACCGTCCCCAACGCAATGACAATGATCTCTGCGGACAGAATAAAATCGGTGCGGATTGCCCCTGCGACTTTACGCTTTTCATACGCTTCAAGAGACAGCGAACTCTCGTCCTCTTCCTGTTGTGCTTGTTCGGCGTCCTGATGTGGTGAATGACCATACTTTTCAATCACTTTCTCTGCCCCTTCAAAACTGAGATATAACCCACCGAGCAACAACAATGGCATGATTAACCACGGAGCGACTTGGCTTAAACCCCACGCAATCGGGACGAGAATCACTTTATTGCGCAGCGAGCCTTTCGCAACGGCCCATACGACGGGAATTTCACGCTCAGCCGCCACACCAGAGACCTGCTGCGCATTCAGCGCCAGATCATCCCCCAGCACCCCGGCCGTCTTTTTGGCTGCCACTTTAGACATCACCGCAATATCGTCGAGCAGGGTCGCGATATCATCAAGAAGAGTAAGTAAGCTGACTCCGGCCATAAAAAGGTTCTCTCATTCTGTCTTTATTGAAAATAAATCGGCTTGAAATGCGGCACTTATCATGACCCGATCCTCGGAGTAAGACAAGCACATCAATCCAGTACCACATCATGGCAAAAAACCGCGAAGAAAAAGCGGGAAAATAAGGCAATAACGAGTGGATACTCACTCATCAAGGGCGAGGAAACGGTGCTTATACTGCTCTGGGGTCACACCTGCATATTTTTTAAACATACTGATGAACGGGCTGGCCTGACGGTAACCCAGGGTGTACGCAACCTCTTTAACTGAGCAGCCACGACGCAGCAACTCCATCGAATGCAGGTAGCGAACCCGCATCCGCCACTCGGTGAAACTCATCCCTAGTTCACTCTGACAACAGCGTGCCAGTGTCCGTTCCGTGGTATGTACCCGCGCTGCCCAAATTTTTAAAGGGGTATCATCGGCAGGATTGTCTTCAACCGCTGCCAGGATTGGCGAGAGATATTTATGGGTTGATGAGGGTAAGAAATGGAGTTCGGTCTCCTGCGCGGACAGTTGATCGAGCAAAACCTCAATCAGTCGCTGATCCGCTTCGCTCTGCGGTACACTCACATGCCGCTGGCGAAAATCTTCAATAATCGCCTGCACAATCGGTGTGATTTTCAGTAAGCTGGTCTGCTGCGGAAATGCCGGGGTCAGGGACTGATCAATATTGAGCGAGCAGTAATCGAGCGGCTTGCGATTATAGCTGCGATGCACGACACCAGCCGGTACCCAGATCGCCAAATGCGGGGGCGCAAGAAAGCGAGTTGCCTCGGCTTCCATTTCTAAAATGCCACCGGAAATTAGTTGCACTTGCCCCCAAGGATGGCTGTGAATGCGTGTTTCCGTATTCGAAACAAACGCTTCGAAATTCATAAAAACATCTGAAGGTGCCTGTTTCACGGCAAACTGAGGATGAAGCCGCCAAGTCGATTTATTTTTTCTCATCAGCACCTCATCATCGACTGATTTTTACACCATCATTTTTGTTTATTTTTCTGTTCTGTAACGTATTCACCAACGCATGGCATCAGCAATTTTCAGTATCCGCTGCAATGATTTCCCAGCTATGACGCATTTCTACGCCTTGTCCGAGCATCAGACAGACGGAGCAGTATTTCTCCAGTGAATCGGCGGTCACTTTGCTCACAATCGCCGGATCCAGTGCTTCACCGGCAACCTGAAAATGGATATGGATCTGAGTAAACAGACGCGGCGCTGTATCACGACGCTCCGTAGTCAGCTTCGCCCGGCAGTCGGTGACTCGCTGCCCTGCCGATTTCAGCCCGTCAACGACATCGACTGAGCTACAGCCTCCGGCAGCCATCAATACCATTTCCATCGGACTCGGTGCCGTTTTACCACCGCTGCCATCCATGACAATCGAATGACCCGACCCGGACTGACCCATAAATTTCAATCCATCAACCCAAGTAACCTCAGCTTGCATATGCTTAACCTTCATCTATTGAAAACGCAGCTTATCCTACACACCGTTAACCGGAATGCAAATAGAAAACCCCATCAAGCGAGGCTTGATGGGGTTTCGGTTCTTACTTGCAGCAATCCAGCTACTCAATGTGCTCCCTGCATCTATTCCCTGATAGTCTGCTGAGTCCTTCAGCGCATTCCATTACATCGCCATCTTGGCGGGTGTCCCTTTGCGATCCATGCCGATGAGTCATCCTGAACCATCGAATCTTCTTCCTGAAGATGACCAATCCTTGGGCCTTTCCTGTTCCTGTCAGCATCCTACCGACAGTTTCAGAATACGCGAATTCGATTTTCGTGCAAATCATCGGGACAAAAACAATCGCACCGACGGACTTCACAAAAATCAAAAAGTACATATCTATCATGCAATTAAAATATTAATGTGCATATAAGACTGACATACAAACAGCCATATCTCACAAACCATGTAAGAGATCTCTTACAAAAAATATCCTAAAAATCCCCCGGTTCCCTCCACGCCGGATTCAATATAAACTGCGTGATATCAATAGACGAAAATAACGTAGGGTTATCAGACATGATGTCAAAATGGGTTCACCGCTTCTATCAGATGGCCGAACTGGTCTCGTCCTGGAGTAAAGATCCTTCCACTCAGGTTGGTGCCGTAATTACCAAACAGAACCGCATCGTCTCCGTCGGATTCAATGGCTATCCACATGGTATCTCCGATAGCGTCGATATCGATGATCGGGATATGAAATATCTGAAAACCCTGCACGCGGAGGAAAACGCGATCCTCTTCGCCAAACGTGATCTGGATGGCTGCGACATTTATGTCACGCACTTTCCCTGCCCCAATTGTGCAGCCAAAATCATCCAAACCGGCATCACCACCGTTTACTGTCCTGAACAGAGCCAAGACTTTCTCTCCCGCTGGGGGGATAAAATTCAGGTCAGTCAGGATATGTTCAATCAAGCCGGTGTCGGTGTCTGCTGGATACCGCTCAGCGAGCTGAGCAACCTCACGGATAGCAATATCCGTTAAATCATGCCCGTTAAGCAATATCCATTAAGCGATATCCGTTAAATCATGTCCGTTAGCGATACCCGTTTAGGCAATGCAATACCCGTTAGTTCAGCCTGTCAGTTTATCGGGGTGACGACACCTGAAATGAGTTAAGCATTTCGAGCAGTTGCTCTGCTTTATAAGGCTTTGGCAGGTATGCATCCATACCTGCTTCATAACATTTGGTAATATCTTCATCGAGCACACTGGCCGTCAACGCAATAATGGGGATGTGTCCACGTTGATTTTCAATTTCCCAGTGGCGGATTTTACGCGTGGCAGTAAAACCATCCATCACGGGCATCATGCAATCCATCAATACCGCGGTATACTGACCGCCCTGCGTCATGACATCTAATGCTTCCTGACCATTGTTGACCACGGTATATTCAAAATCGGCTTTATCGAGAAAGAAACTGGCAATCTTCTGATTCATCAGATTATCTTCCACCACTAAAACTCGTTTGGTGAGCGAGTCGGCTGCCCCTCTGTTTTTTCCCTGCGTGGGTTGATGAAGTCCCGGATGAGTTTCCCGCAGGGCCGACTCCATGCGGCCCCCCAAAAACGGCAAGGTAATATTTGCATCGGTCAGGCTCACCAACGCCCGGTTTAAGAAGAGATGATGCTGGCAAGTGACAATTCTTACTGATGGAAAAAGCTGACGTAGTTTTTCAATCTCTTGGCTGGCATTGCGTGTCAGACAAGGACAATACAAAATGGTATCTAATGAGCGGTCAAGCTTTTGGCCAATGTCATCCAATGACTCGATTCTGTTCAACTCCCCGCCGAGCCGTTGACACTCCTGATGGATTTGCGCACTGTACACCGAACTGTTCGAAATCAGCAATGCCCGAAATGCGAGTGGCTCAGGCTTCGGCTGTTCCGCAGGCAGCTTGAGCGGGACTCTCACCTCAAAACAACTGCCTTTGCCCTTGACCGACTCAACCGTCAACACGCCGTTCATCAGCGTCAGTAATTGCTTACAGATCGGCAACCCTAACCCCGTACCGCCATAACGCCGCGTGATGCTGTCATCCTCTTGACTAAACGGCTCAAAGATTTGCTCTATTTTGTCTTCTTCAATACCAATCCCGGTATCTTTGATACGGCAGATCAATGTTGACTGAGCCTCCTGAAACAGGATTTCCGTTCTGATCTTGCCTTCACGGGTAAATTTCACGGCATTTGACAGTAGGTTCATTAAAATCTGTCTGAGACGAAATTCATCAGCAATCACAAGAGTCGGTAATTTCGGGTCCAGTGACACTTGCAACTCGTTAAATTGGGCAACCGCCTTGGAATTCAGCATATTGACTGCATCATAAACGAGTTCTCTGATATTGAACGAGTGCGGTGAAATCGCCAGTCGGCCAGATTCAATTTTAGACAGGTCTAAAATATCATTGATGAGGATCAGTAATGTTTGCGAAGACACTTCAATATCTGCAATCACTTCTTTTTGAGGTGCGGTCAGCTCATACATCCTGAGCATTTCCGTTAAACCGATAATCCCGTTCAACGGGGTTCGAATCTCATGGGACATGTTGGCAAGAAAGGCACTTTTTGCCCGATTGGCAGAGACAGCTTCTTCTTTGGCTTTGACCAGATGGATTTTCTGCTCAGTCAACGTTTGCATCACATCATTCATGCCAATCGCAAAACGGGCAAATTCGTCATATCCCTCAACGGGAATATTCTCCACATGGCTGCTCTGTGACTTTTCATTGATTTGTGCCATCGCATGTAAGATCCGGCTCAATCGGGTCGAAATACGATATGACGTGCTAATACTCAGCAATATCAAACCAGATAATGTCAGAATCACCAGCACAATCGCCATATAGATAAACTGTTTATCACGATTCACCAGTGTCTGGATTTTTTGAGATAACGTCTTGGCATAACCGAGCACAAGCTGACGCAATGCATCCTGCTTACGTTCAAGGCTGGCAATATATTTGTTGAGCAGTTGGGGTTCAATTTGGTCATAAAGCACCTTGTCTCTCAAAATACTAGCCTGTTGAAATTCCTGCTGAGACAAGAACTTGGTCATCTGATTCAATTGCGCATCGCTGGCACCGAAATTGATAAAATATTCTAAATAAGTTTGCTGTCTTGCAATAATTTCAAAATACTCTTGGCGCATAAAAGCATCGACCTGACGCTTGTTTTGGATTTCATGCATCAACCACGTTTCCCGCTCAATCCAGTATAGAAACCAGCTTAACTGACCAAACATTGTTTCCATCTGATAAATATGCGTAGGTGCTAAATAGCCCGATGGTTTTTGCAAAGCAACCATCATTTCATAGATTAAATCAAATCCCCACAATGACTGAGCCATCAAGGTATCCCCCTGAATACCGGGCAGCCGTTCTGTCAGTTTTGACAATTCATCGAGGTTGGAGGCCAGCACCTGTTGATCACCGTAAGCCAGCACACCGCCTTGACTTTGTTTGAGCGCAGCCGCAACGTCTTGCGTTGCCTGCTGAAATCGTAATAATTGCTGGGATTCGATCCCATCGGTTTCCCGCCGGAGGTCCAGCACCTGGTAAAATTGATCGGACAGTGTAGAAATTTTCTCTAAAATTGAGATGCGATATATCGTATTCGCGTAGCCACTCATGCGACTCTCGACTTGCATAAACCATCGATACGCCCCCCAACTGATGATGATGACTGGTACAATGCATAACACAATCAGTCGGTTTTTTATTGATAAATATTTGAGTACCGACATAATTTCTTCCTTGAAACTTTACGAAGCTGACCTATTTTTTAAATATAGACGTTATAAAATGACTTGCCCGAACTTAATCTCAATGCAATGGAGAGCTGTATTTGCGTATTGTCGTAACTTGGTGGATGCTTTGTATGTTGTTATTCAGTACACCTTGTATTGCAGATCAATTCGCAATTATTACCAAGACAAACATGCTCCCGTTATTAACCGATGCTCAGGTCAAAATGCTCTACCGCGGGCGGCTGACCCATATTAACGGCACCCATGTTCAATTGGCTGACTTGCCTGCCAACTCTACCATTCGGGCACATTTCTACCATCGTCTGTTGGGAAAATCCCCGACCCAGATGCAGGCCATTCGGGCCAGACAAAGTTTTTCCGGCAAGTTTATCCCCCCTTATGAACTCTATAATGAAAATATGAATACCATCAGTCAGTGGCTGGACGAGCACCCAAACGGCATTGTCTATATTCCTCAAGATTGGCTTTCAGATCAGGTTCGCATTCTTTATCGTTTGGATGACGAGGATTCGCTATGAAGCATTGGATACGATTTATCTTAGTCTGGATGGTCACACTCCAAACCGGTGCACAACAGTACGAATTTAATGATGCCATTCGTCTCAGCGGCTTTGGTACGTACAGTCTCAGCCGTTCTGACAGTGAGGTTCCTGTTTTTACCTACCGGGATATCGATGATGAATGGTGTGCCGACTGTGACAGCACACTCGGCCTGCAACTTGACTGGGTCATCAATGATCAGTTTCGCAGTTCGATTCAGGTCGTCAAACGGCCTCAGGACGATTATTCAGACCCAGAACTAGAATGGGCTTATCTGGCTTATACGCGAGGTAATTCAACCCTGAAACTCGGCCGACTCAGAATCCCGATGTTTTTATTGTCGGAGTATTACTATGTCTCGGCAGCCTATCCGTGGATTCGCCCGCCTCATGATATATACGATAGTTTTTCCGGGGTAACCCATTACAATGGCGCGGCATACGAGTGGCAATTCTGGCCGACAGAGCAATTACAACTCAAAATCTCCCCCTATATTGCCGCAGCAGAAGAAAATGATTATCAATTCTTCGGCAAACCTTTCACTCTCGATAGTGACGGTGCTTATGGCCTAACGGTGGATCTGTTGCAGGACGATCATCAACTCCATCTGTCCTATTTGTCGGTAAACTCAGATCAGAAACAGAACGGCAACACGGTTTATCATTATGACATGGATATGTTGTCAGTCGGATTCAGCTATTTGTATCAGGACTACAATATTGCGCTGGAAACGCTGTATGACTCGGGGCTCTTTGCAGACTGGTACATCGGTATTTCCCGGGATCTGGGCAACTGGCTCCCTTATGTGCAGTACGGGCAGTTGCGTGGCCATGCGAACCAAACGTATCTGCTTGGGCTACGTTATCCGCTCACGCCACGGTTGGTGATCAATGCGGAGTGGGAATATATTCGCAGTCCGCGCGTCCCACTCAGTGGTCACTTTACTCAGGTACAGACGGCACCGATTGAGAATGACAGCCATATCTTCACACTGGCACTGTCATTCACATTTTAATACAGCGTTGAGGTTGACTAACGCGGCCGTCAAGCAACGAATCCGCGTTTCTAATCTGCGCTGATGTTTCTAATCAACGCGAATGCTTCTAATCAACGCTGATGTTTCTAATCGACGCGAATGTCTAATCAACACCCATTTCTGAGCAAACCGTTATAGTGACACTTTCAGATCTGAACGAATCCGGCTTGAACAGGCGAGCACATAACCTGACCGGATGTCTGCTTCACTCAAGGTCTCTTGGCTGGAAAACTCAACCTGTCCCTGTTCAACCCGGCATTTACATGATCCGCAGATCCCACTGCGACAAGCAGCAATCACCGGCACACCTGCCGATTCCAAAACATCTAACAAAGCATCCCCTGCCTGCGCATCAACCGTCACACCAAAACCGGGCACTGCCACCGTCACCGGGCCGGTTTCAGTATCAGACGAAGGTGAGTCACTCGCCATCGCTGCTACACTGAATCGTTCCTGATAACAGTCCGCCATCTGAAATCCAATCTGATCAAGGTAAGTGGTGACATCCTGCATAAAGCGTTCAGGACCACACAGGTAAACCGTTCTTTCAAGGATATCCGGGCACAGTTTCAGCAGGTAATCCTGATCCAGCCGCCCTTGCATGTGCTCGCTATTCCCGGCTTGCTTGAGCAGTAACTTTAAATGAAACGATGGATGAACCGTATTCAGATGTAACAGCTCTTCATAGTAAATGGTATGGCGCACATCACGGGCAATATGAATAAATACAACATCGACGCCCTCTCGCGAAAGCCAGTCCGCAGCCATCGACATCACCGGGGTAATGCCACATCCGGCACTAATCAGTGCAACGCGTCCCCGGTGCGTACAGTCAACATTGTTAAACGCACCCTGCGGTTTCAGCAACTGCACCCGATCACCCGAACTCAGATGGTCGATAACATGATTGGAGACTTGACCGCCTTCGACACGCTTGACCGTGAACTTCATCATGGTCTGATCTGGCAATGAACTGATCGAATAGGCGCGATACGCAATTTGACCGTCAATCTCAAATCCTAAACTGGCAAACTGACCGGGCTTAAAATGAAAACGACGGGCATTCTCCGGGCAAGCCAGCACAAAACTCACGGTGTCCGGTGTTTCATGCCACTTTTCAGTACAGACTAACGCAACCGGTGTTTCTAGATCCTCAGCGATCATCGTGATACTCCCTCTTAAATGATGGTTATTGTTGAACTCAGGGGAAGAGCAAGAAGAATGCGCCTCTCGGTTCCCCGAGAGGACGCATCAATGCCAAATCATGCAGCAAGGATGGTATTCAGATCATTATCGACGGTTGTAATACTGCGCATATCAAATTCGCTTTGCAGAATCGCCATCAAATTCGGTGTCAGGAACGCAGGTGCAGACGGACCGGTATAAATCCCTCTCACTCCCAAGGCCAGCAGTGTCAGCAGAATCACAATGGCTTTCTGTTCAAACCAAGACAACACCAACGTCAACGGTAAATCATTCACACCACAGTCGAACTCATTCGCCAGCGCCAGCGCAAGTTGAATCGCGGAATAGGCGTCGTTACATTGACCGACATCCAATAACCGTGGGATCCCGTTAATATCACCGAAATCATTTTTGTTGAAACGGTATTTACCGCACGCGAGCGTCAGGATCACGCTATCTTGCGGGGCTTTTTCGGTAAACTCGGTATAGTAGCTTCTTTCTGCTTTATCACCGTCACACCCACCGACCAGGAAGAAGTGTTTGATATTGCCCAGTTTGATTTGCTCAATCACTGCGGGGGCAGCTTGCATCAACGCATTGCGACCAAATCCAATCGTGATGAAGTGTTCGATTTCATCATGACGGAAACCGTCTTGATCAAGGGCACACGCGATAACGTCACTAAAATCATCCCCTTCAATATGCTGGACACCCGGCCAGCCGACAATACTGCGGGTAAAAATCCGCTCCGCATACTGACCGACATTCGGGTTCAGCAAACAGTTCGAGGTCATGACGATCGCACCGGGGAAGTTGGCAAATTCTTTCTGCTGATTCTGCCACGCACTCCCATAGTTACCGACCAAATGCGGGTATTTTTTCAATTCCGGGTAGGCATGGGCGGGTAACATTTCACCATTGGTATAAACATTGATTCCCAATCCTTCGGTCTGTTGAAGGATTTTTTCCAGATCATGCAGGTCATGCCCGGAGACTAAAATACATTTCCCCTGCACCGGTTTCACGTTCACGATTGTCGGTTCCGGATGACCAAAGGTGTCTGTCTCCCCTTTATCGAGCATTTCCATGATCTTAAAGTTCATCAGACCGATTTCCATTGAGGTATCGAGCAAAGATTTTGCGTCTTCCGGATCGCTCCCCAACCAAGACATAATCTTGTGATATTGCGCGAACATCTCTGCATCCGTCTGACCCAGCACACGGGCATGTTCCAGATAAGCCGCAGCCCCTTTCAAGCCGTACAGACACAAGAGTCTTAAACCGATGATATCTTCATGTAATGTGCTTTGACCGCGATTCACGGCGGCGTCCGGTGCCAACGACAGCAATTCGTCACGGGTTTCCGGCAAATCAACCAATGCCGCAGTGTAAGGTGTTGGGATCTCAATATCGTGCAATACCGCCGCAGCGCGGACCCGTTCAGCCAGAGAACGACGATACTGATTCGATTCAATTGCCAGCTCGACAATTCGCTCTGGATCAAAATTCACATTGGTTAACGTTGAGAAGAATGCTTTCGGTGCCCATTGGTCAATGACCGGATCAATCACACCACAACGCCGACCGAGATTTGCCCAGAAAGACACGCCCTGAAGTGAATAGACCAAGACATCTTGAAGATCAGAGACTTCAGCCGTTTTACCACACATGCCCTGAGCATAGGCACAACCCTTTCCTGCCGGGGTTTGAATCGTCTGTTCACATTGAATACAAAACATAAGCTCGCTCCAGATATTGTTATATAAATTCATTTTCATTCCGGAGCTAAAATGGCATAAACCATGCCATTAAAAAATTATATATTTTTCATAATCTTAAAATAACGCCCTCACAATATGTAAGTCATTTTAACACGCTTATTTTGTGCATAAAGACCCATTCAAGTCAAAATGACACTTAATAAAAATTGATTTAAATCAAATATTTACCACAACTCGACAAGCCAGCGCAATCAACACCACACCGGAGATCCGATCAATCAGCACCGCTTTACGCTTTAAGCGTGTCAAAACAGCCGCACTGGAAAATAGTAACGTCAGAAAGGTATACCACAGCCCATCAACAATCAGGGGGGTCATCACCACAATCATGCGGCTCGTAACATCATGACTCAGGGTAATGAACTGGCTAAATAACGCAGTAAAAAATAAGGCAATTTTCGGATTCAACATCGAAATCATCAGCCCTTCTTTGGCCGATTGCCATACCGAAATACGCACGCCGCGCGCGACATTTGCGGCCACACCGCCCTGAGAGCGCAGCGCCTTCCAGCCCAGATAAGCCAGATAAACAGCGCCCACCAAACTAATTGCCTGAAACAACCACTGCGCTTTTTGTAAAACAATGGAAAGGCCAATGATCGTCAAAAAAGCATACATCCCGATCCCCAATGCATGGGCCCACGCGGTTGCAATTCCGTTCAGCCGACCGCCGGCCAGCGTGTGCTTAGTCACCATCGCGAGGCTCGGCCCCGGTGACATTGCACCCAGCAAACAAATGGTAAACAGTGATAACCACGCCGAAAATGCCATATGTGATGAATCCTTAATAACCAATCATTGAACAGCCCACAGGGGGTTAATCTATCACGTCGTGTGACCCCCGAATACCGCCCCTATCCACTTAAACAGACTTGAGCGATAAAGATTATGCTTCAACGCACCGTTGCCGTACCCGACCAATATACGGATAAAGAAAAGCAAAACGCCCGACATAAAACAGCGTAAATGCCAGCCACAGTCCCTGATTTCCCCAGACATCAATCGTCAGATAAATCGCCAGCAGAAAAACCAACAGGGCCATAAAGGTTGAGTTTCTGACCGGTCGAGTGGTGCCGCTCCCGGTGAAAATACCGTAGACAGTCAGACCAAACCCGGCAAGCAGTGGAAAAACGATGAGCCATGCACTGACCTGATGATACTGTGCAACGACGCTGGGAGTTTGGGTAAACAGCAGCACCTGTTGACGATGCGTAATCACCATCACCACCGCCAGTAACACAACCAGCCAGCTCGTCCACTGAAAATTCATTTTGAGCACATGTTTAAAAAGATCCAGTGATTTTTCGCCGACCGATTTGCCACTGAATACACTTGAGGCATTGGCAATGCCTTCAAACATATAGCTCATCAGGAAGGTCATCTGCATCATAATCGCATTGGCGGCTAATATATCCGCCCCCAAAGCCGAACCGAATCGTGCCATGCAGTTAAACATCGCCAGCAGACAGACCGTTCGCAACATCAGATCGGTATTGGCAGAGAGAATGGTTTTGAGCTCCTGCCAACCTATTTTTGCCAAACCAAGATAAGGAGCAAATGAAAATCCCGCCGCCCGACGCACCAAATAAAGACCAATCACAAACGTAGCGATCTGCGCCGTCAGCGTCGCAATCGCCACCCCGGCAACGCCCATGTTAAAGCTGACCACAAACAGAATATCTAACACGATATTGAGTACATTGCCGAAGATTTGGGTCAGCAATGTCTCTTTTACTTTCGCCTGCCCCATCAACCAGCCAATCAGGGTATAATTGAGCAGTACAAACGGCGCGCCCCAAATGAGGATGAAAAAGTACTGTTTGGTCTGCGCAGCAACATCCGGCTCTGGCTGAATAATCCACTCGGCACCACGCCAAATCAGGCTCTGAGCGAGTATAAAAATCACACCGACGATCCCCGCCATGACAAAAGGATGCAGTAAACTGCTTGCCTTCGCTTGCTCACTGTTTTTGCCTAACGCAATCGCACTCTGCCCCGTGGTACTGACCCGGAAAAACCCGAACAGCCAATACAGGGTATTCATTATCACCGTCCCGACCGCCACGCCACCAATCAGCGCTGCCGACCCAAGCTGACCGATAACCGCGGTATCCACCGCCCCCAGTAACGGCTGCGTCAACGTTGAAATGACAAAAGGAATCGCAATCTTTAAATAATCTTTATGAGTCAGAGAGGTGGTCATATTTCGCATCTACATCCAAGGTGTTTGAAGCATCAGTTATTTTGGGTCAGTGCCGCAATATGACCGATCAAACCGGAATCGTAAAGTCTCTTATTGCGATTTAATATTTTGGGCTGGGAGGGATGAATAATCTCTGCTCACAAGGCAACGCTGACCATCAGGCGCACCAACTTCAAACCAAGCACGCCGAGATTCATATCAAAACAACGGCGTATAACAGGCTACCTTGATGTCTTCGTTAACCCATCATACGCCCACATTTGCCTTATATTTGAATCGGTTGACAGACTCATAGCCAACAATAACTATCAGCGACATCAACAACCAAACTAACCACTTAAACCCATTTTGAACGACGACAACATGAATAGGGTTACCAATAAGAAAATCCATTAATGGTTGTCGAACAAATGCACCATGAATTGCCATTAATAATACTGAGAAAATGATTGTGGCTTTCATGCGACCAAATATTATCAACTTCTCTCTTGCTAACATGTATAGGACTGTGGCCCCAAGGCCATATTCTATTGATGTTATCAGTGCGACATACCGAACACTCCAAGAGGGTTGAATAGACATCCCCTGCATTTGCGTAGCAACCCAACTGGGCAACCACTCCGCAGATATAATATGGACAATAAAACTACTTGATGATGCAATTGCCGCAACGACTAAAAAATAGAAAATCCTCATATACTTCCTTTTAACGAATCGTGATTTGACTTGTGTGCTAACGCTTGTAATCGTCGTGAGCAACGCGACCACCTCACCTACGCATGCACCATAAACACAAAACCCAACCTTGAACTTTTCATGCCAAGCGTTGGGAATCTCTCTTAAGCTTGTTATATATGTATTATTTAGCATGCACGAAAGCAAAATCATTCAGCTCTGACACGGTTTTGATGATGTAGACATCTTTGCTTCTAGAGTACGCCATTAACTGAGATGAAAAATCATCATTCCAGAACCTAGGGCATAGCTTCAGAGTCTTATAGCTATTCAGAGAACCTTTTAATATGGCGCTGCCATCAGGCCAACCCTCAGGTTTTACAAATAACCCTTTCAGCAAGCGCTTGGTCACAAACCAGTAACTGACTGAGTATGGTAGGTCGATATAAACAAGAGTATCTGCCGCAGCTAAACGCTCATAAAAGGAACTGATGGGACCAAGCCCGTCAATGACCCATGAGTCTGAACACAGTATATCGTTGTGAGCCGCATCAAATTCTTCTCGCGCTACAAACTCGCCATTTGGTTTGTAGACCAATGAATCGAGTTGGTGAAGCGGTAAACCGCTCGCTAACGCTAATGCTTTGCTTACTGTTGATTTTCCGCTACCCGGCTTTCCAAAAACTGCTACCTTTTTCATTTAAATCCCTCCAAGAGACGCGTTCCCAAAAGGTAGAAAAAGAAAACCCACCTTCTAGGGTGGGTTAGATTTATACAAAGTATACCAAAATCCCACCATTCCTAAGGAATGATGATAATTCGATTGTTAAGTTGAACTTGATCAGATTTCATACACCCACTTTTATATAAAGGCGCTCAGTTGTCAATTTGTCTTGGTATGTTCGAAAGCCAATTTTCCTTTTGTCATCGCCAATCCGATTCACATAAAACACTTTGCCGGAGCCATCGGCCGCCGGGCTAAAACGGACAAATTAGATGCCGAGCTCATCGCTCACTATAGCGAAGCTATCCAGCCTAAGTTCACTCAGCTAAAACCAGAAATCATGCGACTTATGAGTGACTTAGTGACCCGACGTCATCAGATAATGACCATGCAGACGATGGAG
The DNA here is from genome assembly GCF_024347135.1 of Vibrio spartinae. NCBI lineage: Bacteria > Pseudomonadati > Pseudomonadota > Gammaproteobacteria > Vibrionales > Vibrionaceae > Vibrio > Vibrio spartinae. Next base: position 916,254 of record NZ_AP024908.1, read on the forward strand.
AAAAACCGACTTCAATCGATTCCTAAATCATTAGCGTCAACTATTAAACATCGTCACTCTGATTAAAGTCATCCCTGAGTACCAAGCCAAAAATGAGATTTTACAGAGCGTCCCCGGCATTGGAAAAATCTGTGCGGCCTCGATTATTAGTAACGTTCCTGAACTGGGTTATATCAGCAATAAACAAGCGGCTTCACTCATCGGTGTTGCCCCCATGAGCCGTGAAAGCGGTCGCTACAAAGGTAAGCGAGTCATCCAAGAGGGCGAGCACAAGTACGCACTGTTCTGTATATGGCAATGATGTCAGCTCTGCAATCTAACCCAGTCATTAAGGCAACTTATCAACGCCTTTTAGCTGCCGGAAAACCCAAAAAAGTAGCCATTATTGCCTGCATCAGAAAGATGGTTGTCATCCTAGATTCGATGCTCAGAGACGGAAGCCAATGGGACGCTAATATGGGTAAAAATTAATTATTGACGGCATAGTCTCTTGTTATGTAAGCATTTATACTCGACTAACATCAAATGAATAATTACCCTTTTCAATTTTAATATCTTGTACAAAATCACTGTATGTATAATCACGTGAGAAATACGAAAAAGATTTTAAGTCAAAATAGTCCCTAGCAGTCATAAAGTCTCTAGAGAGTTCCTTGGATATCTTCAATGACTCTTTATGATCTATCGAAGCACTTAAATTGAAGCTAGTAACCCCAGTAAACGAATTCTCGTCACTTACACTAGCACCCAACGAGAATAAACTTTTTATAAAGTCTGATTTTTTATTATCCCAGCCAAAAGCTAAAACCGGACCTACTGAAACACCCTTTATGTAGTTTCTATGCTGCTCCAACCATTTATAGGTTTCGTCTATGGTCTTATTTGATTCACCAGCATAAAGCAAAACATTAACTTTAACATCGATTCCTGCCTCCTGAGCTTGTTCAAGAAGGTTAGATGCACGAGATAAATATCTTTCTGGTGTTTTTGACTTACCCATTTGCTTAATTTGCGTTGGGCTCGCGCTTTCTAAGCCAAGATCTAAAACTTTCATTCCTGCTTTTGCAAGTGCGGGAATTTGCTTAAGAGGGAAAGTATCCGCTCGTGATTCTGCTCGCCAAAGGTAAGTATGAGAATGAAACTCTCTTTGCTGAGTTAATTCTTCAAGCCAAGCTAATGTGGGCTTGAACATTGACGCTTCAAAATACGGAGACATTGGGTTGAGATCATCAGCTAATAATGTAGCGGATGCTTCTGAAGAAATCATCAAAGGAGATTTCAGTGGTTGCAGTTTTTCGTCTCTCTCTTGGCAAAAATCACACTTCATACCGCAACCACGAGAAACTTCAATACTAGGTTGATAAAGCTCCCTCTTATCGACAAGATCGTAGTTAAGCGGGACATAACGAGATAAATGTTCAACTTTTCTTCCAAGAAGATCTGAAATTTGATTTTCACCTAAACCATCAATGATTTTATCGACATATGGTAGTAGTTGCGCTAATTGATTAATTTCACCGTCAATAACCCAGCGCCCACCAATAACAACCTCTCTAATTTTCAACTCATTTTTTAATATTTGAGTGAAATCATTAATCCAACCAATCGCATAAAAACTTGGTATCGAAATAAATACTGGAAATTGAGTGTTCACAATTCCTAATTTTGCGCAATAGTCTGCAAATTCTCGTGGTACTGAAAAGTGTCCATGTAGTTGAATAGCTGATAAACCAGACTTTTTGATGAGTGAAGTTAAGGATAAAAGTCCATAATTCAGATAGTTATTTTTCTTATTGATTACGTTTGCATCTTTTTTTACCGTCAATTGCCCTGCGCTAATACAATAAACATCATACATCGACACTTAACTCCTATTTTTATTATTATGCTTAGGTGATTACTGTCGCTTGGTCACATAACAGTTTATTATACAGAACCACTCTATAGGAATACTTCTGTATAACTTACCGCCACTTGATGAAATTTCTATCCTAATCGCATGAAAAAACAGACAAAATGTCAGTAAAAAACATCACTACGTCAGAAATCACAGCACAACGCTGTCTAATTTGCTCACAAATGATTGACTAACATTCCCACCACCATATACATCTCGGATAAGCGCCATGTGTTGGCAAATAAGCATCTGAACACCCTACATAGCATTGAATAGGTTACTAAAAATCGCCAGAAAAAATTAACCTCAACATGACATTTTTTGATGCAGGTAGGTTTTGTACAAAATTTCAGCGTTTTAATCATCAGGAAATTGGCTTTTAAAAAATGTTTCACTCAATCCAAATCAACGACTCAACCAAGAAAACCATTCACGGAAGAATGGTTAGGCTTTTCCGGGCAGGACGCCCGTAAAAGCTGGTTCTGGACAACGTGCGACGCCGTCAAACAAAAAAGATCTTCTGGTTACGCTTGCATCTTGGCAAGAGTTACTGGCGCACAAGACACCAATGCCTCTGAAATCGAAAAACGTAATTGTGCGTCAAAATTTGGGGCCGAAGGCTGGGGAGATGAACATTGTGGCTCTGTTGTTTGAGGCGCAATGAGTTTATTAATTTCTGCGACATCTGATGCACGCGCCCCAGATACTTTTGGCGTTCCAAAAGTACCCAAAAGAACGTTTTAGTTCGTGGTCGCAGCCCGGGTCGCTTTTATTCGCTCCTGCTCACGAAAAGCTAAAAATTCATCCTTGAATTTTTACCCTGAGTGCATCGTTCAAGTCGGCTCTTAAAATGTTTCTCTCAATTCAAATAAGCCACTAAACCAAGAAAACCATTCACGGAAGAATGGTTAGGCTTTTCCGGGCAGGACGCCCGGAAAAGACGGTTCTGGACAACATGCGACGCCGTCAAACAAAAAAAGATTTTCTGGTTCGTCTTTCATCTCTGAAAGATGAACTGGCGCACAGAGCACCAATGCTTCTGAAACCGAAAAACGAGATTGTGCGTCAAAATTTGGGGCCGAAGGCTGGGGAGATGAACATTGTGGCTCTGTTGTTTGAGGCGCAATGAGTTTATTAATTTCTGCGACATCTGATGCACGCGCCCCAGTTCCTTTTGATGGATGTCAAAAGGAACCAAAAGCATCTTTTTTGGGTTCAGTACGCGTTATCAGGGTCGGATTGATTCGCATCCTGCTCAAGCAATCCTGAAAAATCGTCCTGATTTTTCACCCTGAGCCCTGTGACCAAATTGGCTTTTTGCTATGTTTCACTCAACTTAAATCAACCACTCAACAAAGAAAACCATTCACGGATGAATGGTTAGGCTTTTCCGGGCAGGACGCCCGTAAAAGCTGGTTCTGGACAACATACACATTAGCCAAATAAAAAAAGATTTTCTGGTGACTCTTGCATCTTGGCAAGAGTTACTGGCGCACAGAACACCAATATCCCTGAAACCGAAAAACTCAATTGTGCGTCAAAATTCGGTGCCAATGGCTGGGTAAATCAAAGTTAAAATACAGCGCTCAGGGGCGCTCAATCCCCAATCTTATCCCGACAAACCCGCTCCGTTAACTCCTGCAAACGCTGCACTTCACCTGCCAGATAATTAAGCTCTTCTTCAGTGATTTCGTAATATTCAGAGTAACGCGCTTCGATATAAGCCCGTTGTAGGCGGCGGAAGCTGCGACGGTGCAATTTGCTGTCGAGCGGGAAAATCGTCGCAAAATCAGGGGCGATTTGTGAACACAGTTTACCCAGCTTTTCAATATCGTGAGATTTGGGTAAGTAATTGGTGCAGACGAGTAACGTTCCAGCAAGAAACCGTTCTGTCGATTGATGCAATTCAAATGCAGACTTTTTGAGTTTGCCTCGATTTTTATCAAAATGATAAGTCACCAGAAAATCCGAAGCACTCTCAAACCACTGCTCATAATGCTTACGGGCGATTTCCCGTTTTTCTGCCTCGGTTAAATCACCCGGCTCTGCCAGTGGTTTCGGTGTGGCGGCAAACAGCTCAATCCCTTCTTCGCGAATATCCCGAAAAAAATAATGCCCCTGTTGCAGTCGATTATTCACTTCGTTTAAATCATGCACAATCAAACCCAGCGGAGCAGAGGTGACTTTACGGTCAATCTGCTCTTTGGCACGTTGCCAGACGACATCTTCCTCAACCATTGCCGCTTTATTGACAATCACCAGAATATCGTAGTCACTGATATAACCATTAACCGGATCCTTGACCCAATTCCCCTTAGCATGGCTGCCAAACAGGATGATTTTCAGAATACGGAATTCACTCTTACTCCCCGCTTTACCTTGCAGATAATCGTCTAACGTGTCGCGCAGAATAGTTGAGATCGTCGCCAGCTCACGCTGTTTATATTCGGGCAGATGGTCAAGTGCTGTTTTCATAATCGCGGCATAGGGTTGGTGGTAGATGAATGGCGTTAGCATAAAAGAAGGGGCTGACAAAGAACACCACCAACTCTCATTTTGCGCATATTGCTGATTAAAATGCGATTCAATTCAAAGCTGTAGCGAGTTCTAGCCATTCACAACCTTTTGGTATTAAACGCTGTGAAGGCTGAGTGTGTCTAACGTCGCCCTTGGAGATGGCCCCAATATGGCATTAAAATACAAAACGCCCGATGAAATACATCCGGCGTTCATCTCATAGTGACAACCTATGTTAGGACAAGTCACACCTTTATGTTAATCATGAGAGCGGGAGTCCACTTATCTTGTATGGGCGTTCTAAAGGGATTTCCTCTAACTTTCTCAGTATATTTGTGTCAAAGTCAAATTCAACTACCTGCAACTTAGAAATTCTACCGCTAATACAAAAGTCTTGATTATTCCAGAACTGCACCATGCCTTGACATTCTCTGGAACTCTCATCATTCCCTACACCAACATGGGGTATAAAGTCGATATCTAATCTTAGATTGTCTGCCAATAGCCCGCTGTATAGAGAATCATGCAATTTGATTAGATGACTGAACCCCTCATCCGGAACAAGAAAAGCATGATGATAATTATTGAACGCATCCTTATTGATAGTCGCGCACCTAATCTTGAAGTCAAAAGGTAGAAAGCTTCTACTTTTTTCAATAACCTCTCGTTTAAATGCCTCGATTGAAACATTAAAAACGGGGAACACCAGCGTAAAATGCGGTTCTACTACGTGATAAAATAGAACATCGTTCTCAGCCCTAAAAGACTGAATTAAATCATAGTCATCACCTGAAAACTCAGGAACAGCAATAACTAAAAGTGCCATATTTCCTCCGAACACATAACGCCGTAGCTACCAAAACCAACCGCATACCAAAAATGCCGGATGTTGCGAATCCCTCTTGAGGAGCTTGTTAGAACTCTGATTTTAAACTGTATTGTTGAGCTTTTTGAAGACCTTTACTCATCAAAACTATCACGACAGAGCCAATCAAGACAGGCGTAACTAAGAATGACCAACCATGGCCTGCCAACATAATTAGAATTGGATTCGCTCCTGCCGGTGGATGCGTTGTTTTAGATACCAACATACATGTAATACCTAACCCTGTCGCAACAGCCAAACTCATCGGTGTTACACCTACATACTGGGAAAACACTATACCAATACTGGCTGTGACCAAATGACCAAAAATTACATTTTTGGGTTGAGCAAGTGGGCTCTGTGGCAAACCAAAAACTAGCACTGCTGTTGCCCCAAATGGAGCCATTACCAAAGCTGCACTTTCCACATTAGCTTCTACCATCAAGAGAAGACCAAGAGTAATTGAAGCCCCAACTCCTGCTACTAAAGCAGACACATAATGATTCATATAAACCTCACGATTAAAAGTAGAACAATCTGTCTACTTTTGATTGTAGACAGATCGGTCTACCTTTGTCAATATACGCAAAACCGACTTTGAGGTGTCTTTATGAGTAAGAAACGAGACTTACTATTAAGTACAGCATTAGAACTTTTTTATCGACACGGTATTAATTCCATTGGAATTAATGAAGTAATCAAGGTTTCTGGTGTGGCGAAGAAGACGCTATACAGCCACTTCAACAGCAAAGAAGATTTGGTACTCAGGGCTTTAGAGAAAAGACACCTTACCTTTATGCAATGGTTAGAAGCTAAACTTGAAAACACAACCAATAATAGTGAGTTGATTGACACACTATTTCATTCTTTAAAGGGTTGGTTTGACGGTGATGAGCCTGAACTAGGCCATTTTAACGGATGTTTCTTTATAAACACTTCTGCGGAATTCCATGACGCTAAAAGTGAAATATCTAGCTATTGTAGCTTCCACAAAGCACAAGTACGCCAGTTAATACAAAGCAAGCTAAGTGGGGATTCAGAAGATTTGCTCAATGCGATATGTTTACTAAAAGAAGGGGCAATCACAACAGCTTATATGACAGGCGCAAGTTCTGAAGTAATAGAGAACAGTGTGAAGATCTTACGCCGTCTTGAGTGCTAACGTTGGAGTTCAGGGCCTCGCCCTGGAAGTCCGCTGCAACGATGTGTTATAATCGGTTTTTTTAATAAGTAAAATTTCAATTAATTTTAATAAAATCATTTAGTTATAATTAGCGTTAAATAATCCAAGGATGAATTTTTAGCTTTTCGTGAGCAGGAGCGAATAAAAGCGACCCTGATCATGTGCGCTGAACTTAAACTCAAGCACTTTTGGGGACTTTTGCTGCTGGGCAAAAGTCTCTGGGGCGCGTGCATCAGATGTCGCAGAAATTAATAAACTCATTGCGCACCAAATCACGGCGCCTCAATTTTCAACCTTCCCAGCCTCCGGCCCCAAATTGTGACGCACAATTACGTTCTGCGGTTTCAGAAGCATTGGCGTTCTGTGCGCCAGTAACTCTTGCCAAGATGCAAGAGTAACCAGAAAATCTTTTTTGTTTGGCTGAGTTGCGCGTTGTCCAGAACCAGCTTTTACGGGCGTCCTGCCCGAAAAAGCCTAACCATTCTTCCTTGAATGGTTTTCTTGGTTGAGTGGTTGATTTGAATAAAGTGAAACATTGAATCAACAAAGCTCAATTGATCGATGCTCTCAGGGTGAAAAATCATGGAAGATTTTTCAGGATTGCCTGAGCAGGATGCGAATCAATCCGACCCTGATTCGGTGCGTTGAACTCAAAAAGATGCTTTTGGTTACTTTTGACATTTATCAAAAGTAACTGGGGCGCATTCGGAGATGGTAATGAAATCGAGGAAAGCCATTGCGTCCCAAACCACAACCTAATGATAATAAGCAGAATTTACCCCGTCTTCCTCGTTACCCCTATTCCAAAAATAACCATTCCCCATCAAACCCCCAAATTTAAACATGTTTTATAAATCCATTTGAGTATAATTATTAATTCATGTGAAAACAACTTTATCAATAAGCATCCATCAATAAAACAATTACGGCTCAGCCAACAACGTCAAATGAACTATCAAACCATTCAAATCTACAACCTGATGCGTTATGAATTTGCTCAGGTTGAAGGGGATTTTTCATCCTTGAACGAATCGGATATCAAATCCGTGACGCCTTCCGGAATGCGCTTTGCTGATTTTCTCGAACAGCTTCGCAGCGGCCATCAAGTCTTACTCACTGATACACCATCCATCCCTTTATTGATTCGGGATCGGGATGAATGGGGTAATCAATACTGGCGAGTCAATCCCGAGGTTGAGCCTCAGCTCGACGGGCTGGCATACAAGGCCTACACCGCACGGGCTGAGCTGGTCAATCATGGCATTGGTTCATCTTACGCCGGCTGTGTTAACGCCTCTGTCTATACCGAGCCTTATGTTGAACGCAATCAAGTGAAACTCACTTTAGCGCAGCGGCTGGCAAAACAGCGTCAGGAACGAATACAGGAATTAGATAACATTCAACTGCCCCCATCATCATGGCAAGACACGTTTAACAAACCTGCGCCTAAACCACAACAGGTGTTTGCCAAATCATCACTTGTCCCTTGTGACTCCTGTGATATCGGCACCGAGCAAGAATCACTGACGGATATAGGTCAGATTGCCGCTTATGGCGCTGTAGCAATGAATAACACAACAGCACTCACCGGAGAGGCGACATTTGTTGAAGCGAGTGGCTCGGCACTTAAATCCTTGAGTGGATTTGCGCTGCGGGCTGCGAAAGTCGGTCTCTCACCAGCGACAGCCGCGCTTGCACTGTTTATGCCGACGAAGGTAGCAGACAGCACCCTATATCATGCGGAAGACTTGCGTCACATGGCGGTTGCCAATACCAATATTCGTTTAGGTTTTAACCCGTCCGAGCAGATTTACGGCTATCACGTCAAAGGGGCGGAAATTCCGGTTCGCCATGTCAAACAAGTGGGAGAGAAATTTGTGGTTGCGCTGGAAAGCGACCACACCCTTGAGTGGGTGCCGATACAGCCGGAAGACAAAGAAAGTCATCTCACCACGACGCCAATCCCAGCGGTGGACAGTTACCATATTTGGATACACCCAGAGCGTGGTGAGGCAGAATTAGCAGGGACAAATGAGCCGTACACCACCCCGATTCATCCGGCCGATTCAAAGGATTATATTCTCACCTTCCCGGCTGAAAGCGGTATTCCACCATTGTATGTGGTATATAGTCATCAAGTGCGTCAACCGAATGGTCAGTTTGGTGCGAGTAAATACCCCAAACCGGAGCTAAACCGAACATCTCTTCGGGCTGAGACCAAAAGACAGATTGAAGCCAATGCAAGAAAACTGAATGGTCAGTTTGTTGATGAAGACGATAATGTGATTACAGATTGGCACTATGGACATAGGGAAGGTATGGAAAACCGACGGATACTCAGAGCGGCTGACCAGATAGGTATGACTCAGGAAGAACTGAATGATTTTGTGAATTCACACCCTGACTATTTCCTGATTGAGGATGCCAAGACCAACCTTAGTCATGTCAATGAGAAACCGGGCAGTGATGAATTAAACAAAATTCTTGGTGATATGAAGCGATTTTTAAAAGAAAGGAAGACTCAATGAGTTATGAATTGTATGAAGCTATCGTAGATGGTGAAATTGAAACAGCCAAACAATTAGTTGCCAATGGTGAAGATATTCACCATGTTACAGCTAATGATAAATGGTCATACCTACATCAGGTTGCAGATACAAAGCAGACTCCGCCGGAATCCTTTCAGTATCTGATTGACCAAGGGCTGGATGTCAACGCAATTGATAGCTATGGCTATACGCCACTGATTTATGCCGTTCGTCAACGCAACGTTGAGGGGATGTGGCTTTTGTTGGAAAACGGTGCAGATAAGCTGATTGAGCACCGTAGTGAAAGAGGAGTTAATGCCCTGAAAATGTCTCTTCATGAAAAACCGTTTGTATATGATGTTATCAAACTATTGCTTGATTTTGGTGCTGATCCTGATGCTAAAACAGAAAAGGGAAAATCAGTCCGAGAGCTTGTTAACTTACTTGATGATATGGATCCTAAGATTATTGAATTAGTCAGTCATTACTAAATAAAGCCCAATCATAAGTAAAGCTATTGTTTAAAACGAAACCGATTCAGAGCCGCATGATGTCGTGGCTCTTTTTGTATCAGCCCTTTTCCTGCAAAATCAGGGCTTGCAAAGATAGTCAATATGTTTAAAAATCAAGCAAATCTTAAATTAGGCACTTCATTGTTGTTCATGTAAGTCTATGATTATTCAAAACAATTGCGTGTAGCAATGCGTGTATAAAATCGGTTTTTTTAATAAGCAAAATTTTAATAAAATCATTTGGTTATAAACAAAAATAAAAAATCGTCCTGATTTTTCACCCTGAGTCCTGTGACCAAATTGGCTTTTTGCTATGTTTCACTCAATTCAAATCAACCACTCAACCAAGAAAACCATTCACGGATGAATGGTTAGGCTTTTCCGGGCAGGACGCCCGTAAAAGCAGGTTCTGAACAACGTGCGACCAAGCCAAACAAAAAAAGATTTTCTGGTTCGTCTTTCATCTCTGAAAGATGAACTGGCGCACAGAGCACCAATGTTCCTGAAATCGAGAAACTAAATTGTGCGTCAAATTTTGGAGCCAATGGCTGGGGAAATCGTCGCAAAATCAGAGTCGATTTGTGAGCAAAGTTTACCCAGCTTTTCGATATCGTGAGATTTGGGTAAGTAATTGGTGCAAACGAGTCGTGTTCCGGCAAAAAATTGTTCTGTCGATTGATGAAGACGAAAAGCCGCTTGTTTCAGCCATTGTCGGTTAATCAGGAACAATGACCAAACCTAATTGTTCGAGTAGTTGCTCTTGCTGCCAAGAACATATTTTTACACCGGTAAGGTCAACCTTTCGGGGATCTAAGCCATAAAGCTCAGAGTGGCTTAAATCACAACCCTGCACTCTGAATTGCTCCCAACAGCCTTCAGAAAAAACACATCGACTTAAATCTGACTCTTTGAACGAAGCCTCTCTGAGGTTTGCACCAATCCATCGATTTTCGAATAAATCGCATTTTTCTATTACTTGTTTCTCAAAATTTGCGTAAGACAAATTACACCCCGTGATATATGCAGCACAGAAGTACATTTTGTTCGACACCCGATTGACAAAGCTGACTTGACTAAAGTTCGCACCTTTAAGATCACAGTCTCTCAGTTCAATACCAAAGCAATTTGCACCACAAAAATACGACATTGAAAGCCGACAATTTTTAAACGCAGCATCACGGAGATCTGAATAAGAAAAATCACACCCTTCCAATTCACCTTGCTCGATAAAAGTACAGTCAGTGAACTGTGTATCGCGAAGGTTTGCTCGTTTAAAACTGCAACGTGTAAACGTGCAATTGGTAAAGACATGTTCACTCAAGTCTTGATGGGAAAAGTCTGTTTGAATATATGACTGATTCATTTTACCCATGTGCTATCTCCAAAAACGATTTGATTTGAAGATAACCATTTACCTGAAACTTCTCAACAAAAACAAAACAATAAAAAACAACAGGTTAACCCCCCCTAATTTAGCAAAAATAAGGCATCAAACTGACATTTTAAAGGGGTTGATTTTTAAATATCGAATGTGGGTAGCCAGAAAAAAGTTTTAGCGCATCTGGTTGATTTTAGAGAAAGCACATCACGCACAATCCGTAGATAAAAATATCCGTAGACAAAAACATCCACAGACAAAAACATCCACAGACAAAAACATCCACAGACAAAAAAACAGCCCAGTCATGTTCTCATCACTGGGCTGTTTTGATTCACTGTAGGATTACAGCGCTAATTTCAATATTGCTGCGGCATCTTGCGGCGTAATATCCTGGTGCTCTCCGAGCGCAAGCAGACCGTGGGCTGTCAGTTTTTCTTCCACTGCCGGAATATCTTTCTCACTCAGGTTGTAGTCAGAAAGTCGGGTTGGATTCCCCATCTGCGTGAAGAAGGCTTCGGTTTTCTGAATTGCCTGCTCAATCTGCTCATCTTCCGTACCCGATGTAATATTGAGTACGCGTTGTGCATACTGCAACAATTTGCCTTTTTTCTGCTCTTTTTTGTAACGCCATAACGCAGGCATCACAATCGCCAGTGTCTGAGCGTGGTCGAGACCATACAGTGCGGTCAGTTCATGACCAATTGCATGGGTTGACCAGTCTGACGGTACACCGTTTTTCAACGTACCGTTGAGCGCCATTGTCGCTGTCCACATCAGATTGGCGCGCACTTCATAATCTTCAGGCGTCGCCAGCGCTGCCGGGCCGTCTTCTAGCAGATTGGTCAACAGGCTTTCAGCAAAGCGGTCAGAGACTTTCGCGTTGACCGGATACGTCATGTACTGCTCCATAATGTGAGCAAAACTATCAACGGCACCATTGGCGATTTGTCGGGTCGGCAACGTATACGTGGTTTGTGGATCGAGAATTGAGAATAGCGGCAGCACAAAATCAGAGCCAAAGGCTAATTTATCCTGTGTTTCTGCCCGAGTGATCACACTGTTTCCGTTCATCTCAGAGCCGGTCGCTGGCAACGTCAGCACGCAACCCAAAGGCAAAGCACGCTTCACACAAGCACCACCGGTGGTAATGATGTCCCAGTAATCACCGTCATAACACGCAGCAGCGGCAATAAGCTTACTGCCATCAATCACCGAACCACCACCAACAGCCAGAATGACATCGATCTGCTCTTGTTTCGCAACCGCAACAGCTTTGATCAGGGTTTCGTAATGCGGGTTGGGTTCAATGCCCCCGAACTCGACAACAGAACATTCCTGAAGCGCATCGAGCACTTGCTCATAGACACCGTTCGCTTTAATGCTCCCGCCACCGTAAGTCAGCAAAACGCGACTATTGGGCGCGATTTCTTCTTTCAGTGCAGCAATCTGACCTTTACCAAAGTGAATTTTGGTTGGACTAAAATAAGTAAAGTTATTCATACGATCTCCTGATGCTAACTCGATATGAAACAGATGAATTATAAATTGTCCGAAATTCTAACATTATTGAGAGCGGATTGTTATCAGTCTGCCACAAACAGTGTTCTGCTCTACAGACGCTACAGATGATTATTTGATTATCGTACCGAGGTGTTTTGTCGACAAAAATGCCAAGTGTTGCGAATCATGCTTAAATGCTTGTATGGGTTATTAAATAGATTCTTCAATGACTAACGCCAACCCTTCCGGATTTTCCCATGCCATTGAATGTCCCGCATTCGTTACAACTGCAACGTTAATATTATTGCGAACCAATTCATCATAATCTGGATCCGGTAAGCTTTCACTTCCATAAATGTATGTTTTATCAGCATCCAGTGAATAATAGATTTGGCGCCAACTTGGTGTTTGACCGTTTATCAGAGACACGGCATTTCGATGAATGGCTATCGGTGAACTGTTTAATAGCCCTGTAGCCCATTCAGTATTACCACTTGAAACACTCTCTTGAAGAATATTCGCATAACCAAATTCTATAAAATCACTTTCACTATAACTTGCGATTTGTTTACTGAAGAATCCACCACCTGAATCAAGATTTGCCTCACTTAGAATAATCGCCTTAACTTTATCTTTTATGCGATTAGCGAGTGCAATCGATACCGCGCCACCCATACTGTGACCAAAAATTACAATATTATCTATGCTCAAATAATTTAATAATTCTTCGAGATATTTAGCATGATTAGCGATTGTATAATCAAACAATTCAGGTTTATCACTGTATCCAGAGCCGATTAAATCAACAAGTATGCGTCTATGGTTCACTAAACCACCCATTGAAACGACTTGTGGGTAATCAAATGAAGAGGCACATCCAAGACCGTGAATGAAAATAATTGGTATGTCGTGACCAGAAAGGTCGTGATATCGAAGAATGACATCATTTTCAAGTTTAAAGGCTTTCATTTTGCTACTGAACCATCCTTAGTTGCGCTAATTGCTCTGAATAATAGCACGACAACTGTATATAACAACAGGTTACCAATATACTCCGTTGCAGGTGGTGGAAACCGCGGCGATGGGATGAAGGTGAGCCATTGGTGCAAACAAGTCGCGTGCAGGAGGCAAGCTTTTCTGCGGATTGATGTCATTCAAATGCAGAATTTTTGAGTGATTAGACAATTAAAAAGACCAGCTCAGGCTGGTCTTTTTGAGCGGATAAACGTGATCCAAAACTACTTAGAATAGAGGTGAAGTTCGGTTCGAAGTCCCCTGACTAAGCTAACGCACATCAATAGCAATATGAAGTTAAATGGCAGCGCTGTTGTCACCACGCCGGATTGCAATGCTTGCAAGGCGTCAGTACCGCCAACCCATAGCATCATCGCGGCAATCGCTCCCTCAATTGATGCCCAGAAAATACGCTGCGGTACTGGTGCGTCGATTTTTCCTCCCGCAGTGATACTATCGATAACCAACGAGCCGGAGTCTGATGATGTGATAAAGAAAATCAAAATGAGAGCAATCGACACGACAGAAATAATGTGCCCGAATGGGAGTTGATCGTAAACTTGGAACAAGGTAAGAGAAATATTTGTTAATCCATTCGTACCTAATTCACCCACTTTATTGATCACTTGACTAAGCGCTATACCGCCAAAAATCCCCATCCAAACAATGGTCATCAAGGTCGGAATAAAAACGACTGAAAATAAGAACTCACGAACCGTACGGCCTTTAGACACGCGCGCGATAAACATACCGACGAATGGTGACCATGAAATCCACCATGCCCAGTAGAACACTGTCCAGCCGTGCATCCATGTTTCATCTTCTCGCCCATATGGGTTACTCAGTGGGATAATATTTTTAATATAGGCAATGAACGTCTCGGGTACGGAGGTAATCGCGATATCAAAGCAAACCACCGTGATGAAGACGAGGAGTATGAAAGCGAATATCATATTGATATTACTCAGTACTTTCACCCCACCATCAATCCCGCGAATCACTGAAATGATTGCAATCAGCGTCACAAAAACAATGACCGTCAATTGCATACCAAACCCGCCGTCGGTACCAAAGACGTAGTTGATACCGCTAGTTGCTTGCTGAGCACCAAGCCCCAAAGACGTTGCCAGACCAAATAGCGTGGCCAATACAGCCATAATATCGATAATGTGACCCAGCCAGCCCCAAGCTCTATCCCCAAAAATCGGATAAAACACAGAACGTATAGACAGTGGCAAACCTTTATTGAACGCAAAAAAAGACAAGGCGAGAGCAACGATCGCATAGATGGCCCAGCCATGGATTCCCCAATGGAAAATCGTCGCCCCCAGAGCAAGGGATTTCGCTTCTGGTGTCATCGGTTCGACATTGAGTGGTGTTCCCCACCAATCAGTGAAGTAGGCGGTGGGTTCTGCCACGCCCCAAAACATGAGACCAATCCCCATCCCCGCCGCAAAGAGCATCGCAAGCCAAGAACTACGGGAGTGATCTGCGACAGCGTCCTTACCCCCGATACGGATTTTCCCTAGCGGGGACAACATAATAACGAGAGTAAAGACCACAAAAAAGTTTGCCGACCACATAAAAAACGTATCGAACTCTTCAATAATACCGTTTTTTATCGCGTTCAATGTCTCTTTAGCAGCGCTTGGTTCAATAAAAAGCACTGAACCTAGAAATAATAAAACGAGTGCAGCACTGATGCCAAAAACGGGGTTGTGTATATCGAACCCCCACTTTTGTATATTGTCCTGACCAACCTGATAATCCGTCGTATCTATACTGTATCTCTTAAATGCATCTTCATCCATAATAATGCCTTAATCGTTAGTTCTCTATGTCTTTCAAAAGCGAAAAATTAGTAAAAATTGTAAAAAAAAAGCAGTAATTGTTTAGTGCTCTAATTTTATTTTAGGTGATATTAACAGTATAACTATCTATTTTGCAATGAATCTGTCTCGAGCGATGTACCAACTGAATCTATCGATTAAGCACCAAAACGCACAGACTTGCTACAAGGCAGCGATAAAATAAAGATTCCTTTTTATACATTGAGTTCACCCAACACTTGCAATAAAAAAGCAGATTTTCTTATACCTCAACAAAAAACAGCATCTAAATACTAGAAAAGCTCATTTTTATACTGCTGAATACGTTGTTTTCCCTGATTTAACTCGCATCTAATCCTAGCACACCATTATTCACAAGCGTGCATATGGCGCAACAATTTAAAATCAATTCCCTTGCCCTTAAATTATTAGCATTTTATCGTTAGAATGGCGGCAGTTGGGCATGACCCATCTTCATTTATTTTTTGAGAACAAGCGAGCATGCACATGAAATTACTTATCAACGTCATCCGTAACCTACTTGGCTACATCATTATTGCAGTTGATCTCATCACCCGTGGCCCTAAAAAAAAGCGCGACCCCGAAAAACAAAAAGAAATTAACCAAGCGCTAACCAACCTCTCCCTTTACCAGTTTTCGGCCTGCCCATTCTGCACTAAAACGCGCAGAGCGATGTATAAGCTGAACCTGCCGATTGAAAAGCGTGACGTGTCGGAAGGCTCAAAATACCGAACAGAATTGCTTGAGGGGGGTGGTAAAGTCAGAGTGCCTTGCTTACGGATTGAACAAGATGGCAACGTTGAATGGATGTATGAATCTTCAGATATTATTAACTACCTAGAAAAACGCTTCGCTTAAATATATTGAATAAACCGAAAACGAATGGTGAGCAATATACCACTTAAATCACCACATCATATTTTCATGATTCAAAGCAACGCATAGTAAAAATGCCATGCGTTGCGGATCACTTTTAAACAACGTTTATGATTCGGATCCATCACTACCTGGACGCAACTGATGCTGAAGACCGAGCAAGAAGTTGCGAATAATTTGGTCTTTGCATTCTCTATAATGCTTGTTTTCTGGCTTACGGAAAAACGCACTGAGTTCATGTTTGCTTAAACGAAAATCTGCAAGTTGCAGAATTTCTAGAATATCCTCAGCTTTCAAGTTCAAAGCAATACGTAACTTTTGAAACACGATATTATTGCTTAATTTCTCTTCTGGCTTAGGCTGCTCACCTTCGCGTTTACCACGCTTAAAATTAATAAAACCGTTTAAAAATACAGCCAACTCTGTGTCGCTAAGTTTGACAAAAGATTCATCGTCTTCTTTTTTCAGCCAACGAATGACTTGTTCATCGGTCACATTCAAGTCTGCTAAAGAGAAGATTTCAGTCATGACACTGTCTTTCAAATCAAATGTATAACGTACACGGCGTAAAATATCATTATTGGTCAAAATAGTTCCTAGTCTTAGGTAAATCCAGTGCTATCAACGTGATGACTGGAGAGCCTGAATTTTATCAGATTTGCAGTCTATTCCCTACCCATTGTGCCAATTTGCGAGAGAATCATAACGCTTGCTTAAGTATGAGCAACGCCGACCACCAAACCTAACCCATTGCACCTTAACCGCTTTGTCAGCCAACACATCCACATGCCCCCTTTCTGCGAATTTACATAGAAATAAAACACCGTATAATCATCTACTTTCTAAGTAGAGGGGCACGGAAACGATGAGTCATAAGCCTGACAGAATCACGGCAATGCAGTTAATCATTGACCAAGCTAAATGTGAGCTTCCTCTTTACGAGAGCGATACTTTTGTTTGTGGTACTGAAGGTAACTGTGTTGGCTGTCCGAAAAAGTTACTGGAACTCGTAGACACTGAACTTTCCTACTGGGAACACAATATTAAACGTGGGATTTCACCAAATTTTGATGAAATCCGTCGTTTTGGAAAACTCTGCACCAATGTTAAGCGCGGACTCATTCGCAACAACATTCTGTGATGTGTTGAGTGCTGGCTGGCATGGTTAGAAATCGATTCATCGGCACCGATTATTGGTAATGGCTGAGGCTAAACCCATAAAAACAAACGTCACAGAGACGCTAAAGACAAAATCCCAAAGCAAATCTTCGTTAAATTTCGCAAGCACGATATATCCTCTAAATCTAACACCTGCTCAGCGCCGTGGTGAATTTGGCAGTTTTTTGAGTGTTTTGTCTAAAACAATATAGTTTGACTGACCTCGCATTAATTCTTCACTTCCTGAGCATTGATCAGTATTGCATTAGCAATCACGCTGAATAGATGTTCAGAGCGCGCTGTGTGTGATGGCTGATCACGTAGCCAAGCTAACGCGGCGATAAGGTCAAACAATTCATCACCGTCAAGATCCGCACAGGCCTTTCCTTCTGACTGTGCACGGGTTAGTAGCTGCGTACCCGCTGCACGCAGAGCATGGCAGGATGAATGAAGCGCTGAATCCATGTCTTCGATTGCCCCCATCATCACAGAGATAATACCTTGATAGTCGTGTGTAAAGGCAATCACTTCCTGCACCCATAACACCAATGCGTCCTCAGAAGCACTCGCGCTTTTCAGGTTATCAGCCTTTTGAGTCAGCCTGTCGAAACGCTCTCTCAGAATGGGTTCGAGTAAGGCTTCCCGGTTCGGAAAATGGCGATAAAGGGTTCCCATACCAACGCCGGCTCTTCGAGCAACTTCCCGTAGAGAGGCATTCGCGCCCTGCTCGGCAAATACATCCCATGCAATGGAAAGTAAATTGTCATAATTTTTTTTAGCGTCTGCTCGCATATATTCTCTTGACCCCTCTAGCAAGTGGAGCTACGCTCCGTTTAAGGCGAACACTGTTCCGTTTATTGTAAGCTAATCTTAACCGAGGAGAAAGAAATGATGAATAAAACCATGAAGGCAGTGCAGCAACATGCTTTTGGTGGGCCAGAAGTACTGCGCTATGAAGATGCACCAATACCTGAGCTAAAATCGGGTGAAATACAAATTGGAGTCCGGGCTGTGGGTATTAATCCCCCGGACTGGTATCTACGTGATGGTTACAAGACACTGCCGCCAGAATGGCAACCACAGGTTCATTTCCCGCTCATTCTCGGAACGGATGTGTCCGGCGTGGTTAAAGCCGTTGCGGATGACGTTACAGAATTTAATGTTGGGGATGAAGTCTATTCAATGGTGCATTTTCCTGAGGGTATGGCCGGAAACAGCAGAGGCTATGCCCAATATGTCAACGTATCGGCTTCTGAAGCCGCGATCAAACCCGCCACCATAGATCACGTGCATGCGGCTGGTGCCCCGATGTCACTGTTAACGGCTTGGCAGTTCATGATCCAATTGGGGCACGACACACCCAACCCACTTCAACCTGAGTCACACAAGCCCGTTGAACTTGCGGGTAAGACGGTACTTGTCAATGGTGCTGCTGGCGGTGTAGGCCACTTCGCAGTGCAAATCGCTAAATGGAAAGGGGCAAAAGTGATCGCAGTAGCCTCTGGTGGTCACGAAGCTTTCCTGCGCGATCTGGGCGCAGACATATTCATTGACTACAGCCAGACAACGCCGGAAAACGAAGTTGAAAATATTGATTTAGTCATCGATTGCGTTGGCGGGCCAAAAACGGGGCGGTTCTTGCAGGTACTGAAACCAGGCGGTGCACTTTTCCCCGTCTATCCTCTAGGCTTCACTGATAGGGAAGACGCAGAGAAAATGGGCTTTACAGTCTCAGCCACTCAGGTTCGTTCGAGTGGCGCTCAACTTGCAGAGTTAGCAAAGCGACTGGATGATGGAACCATTCGTGTGGCTGTTGACAGTTCCTATGCATTGCAAGATGCCGATAAAGCCCATGAACGCGCTGCACAAGGACATATTCGAGGCAAAATAGTATTAATAGTTGAATGAAAATGGACAGTCTCGAAACCGCCGATCAAAATTTTATTTGAAGCGATGCAAAGTACGTAATTGATGCAAAGTACGCAATTAAAGATGGGCCTCTCGTTGAGTTTTCTTAACGAAGGCCCCTTCTCAGCGAATACGGCATATCACTGTGGACGAAGAATGTTTCTCCCACAGTGATGACCACTTATTACGGTGCAACTGCTTTTTACGGCGCGACTACTTTGCCGCTGTATGGATCAATCCGCCCAGGGCATAATCCTTTAGCTTTTAAATTACAGGCAATTTGTGCAATGGCATTGTTGCTGTTGCTGTAGCCATCGTGCATTAAAATGACCTCACCGTTTCGCAGACGATTGGCTGCATTCACAATGGCGTTGGTGCTGGTGCCCCGGCATTTGGGATAACCTGATTGGTACGGCTTAGCTCATTGATGATTTGCTGATAACTGTAATTCGCCAAGTGGGGATGGGTATAACTGTGGTTTTGTGCCACACCGACCTCTTTCATGCGAGATATCATCCACGATTGATTATTTGCGCGCTGTCCCCATTACCGGTGTAAGGCTATTTTGTTTGAGAAGGTTGATGAGTGTCCCCGTATTGCTGTCCCAAACCAGCCCGGTAACAACACTTATTATGTCGCGCTTTCAATAAGAACTTCCATCTTTATGCGTGAGACTCCAGCTACCATCTGACATTTGCGAAAACGCTAAGTCATCATCCGGATATTCCACTTTGTCATTCCGGCTTCTGTCTCCAATCTCTATGTACACAACATCTTGAGACGATTCATTAATCAATTGATGTCCTATTCCACTGTTAGCCTTGAAACCAACACAATCACCGGAAGACATTTTAATCTCTTCATCACCATAAATAAGTGTTGGCGTTCCCGAAATAATGTAGACAAACTCGTCTTGTTTCGAATGATGATGTTTCAATGCTGATGTAGAGTTCGGGCTCATTGTTGTAAAATTCACACCAAAATTTTCCAGTCCGAAGTAATCACCAAGTTTTCTCTTCGTTCTACCTTTAACAACTGATGCAAATGGCTCAGGATAGAAAGGCTTAGATTTGTTTTCAGGAATAGCTTTCGCTTGAATAGGATGAATTTTCATTAACTTACTCATTATTTACTCCAAATATCAATAACAACAAAATTGACACCATACTCGTTAGTAGCCGGCCTCAGGTTTGCGCAGAAAGCCAACTGAAATTACCAGTCCCAACGATAAGCTCACTATATGGCCCAATTTTGGGAGGTGATTTTCCGCATATATTAGATCCAAAATAAATGCTGGTAATATTGTGAATACCAATACAGCAAATACCAACTTACTTTTAAGCCTGCCACTTAATATACATAACCAACCCTGCAGCGGCTGAATCAAAGCAACCAAAGCAAACTACTTTACATGCCTCTATACCTAAATTGTTCAATAACACCTGACATGGAGAAATGTCGAATTGAATGGTTGGTGACGGAAAATCCAGTTCAATTGTAGATTCGTTGATCAGCGCAGTTAAAGTACCAGACAAGGTTTCAAAATTAACTGTATCGCCTGTACTTACCAGCCCTCTTTCTTTAAGGACATGAGCAACTGCAAGAGTTCCGTGCCCACATAGCTTTACCTCCGCTTTCGGAGTAAACCACTTCAACGTCATATCAGGAAGCGATAAAAAGCCGTTTCGGACACAGCCATTTCTTCAGCAATTGATAGCATTGATCTATCAGTTAAGCCATTGTTTATTATACAGACTCCAGCAGGATTACCTTTGAATGCTTCACTTGTAAATGAATCAACCTGATAGATATCTAAGTCCATTTAGTTCTCCTAATTCAATAAAGTCGTATACACGCCTTAATAACTGGCGTGTAGGTTGGTGTCATTTTTGCGTTTTTCCTTTTGCAAAAATGATGACAACCGTAATGCGTCCAGTTGATTAATTTGTTAGAAATTACTTGTGCACCAACTCAAACGTGACAAGAACTAACTCTGTCGAGTCGTTGAATTCAATACCATAAGCTGAACAGTCTTCGGTGAAGAAGTCATCATGTGCTTTATACCACCACTCATATGTACCGTCCCCTTCTCCTTCAGATTCGGCAAACTCTCGGCTAACCTGACCAAAGGGACAAAAGTCCACATTAGTTATTTTTACTATACAAACTGGATTCTTTTCCCAGTCAAGCACGATTTGATGCTGTCCTATTTTAGGAAATTCCTCTCCTTCAATACGGTACGCTTCTTTGACGCTACAAGTTGCACGCTTTTGACCAATAGAGACAAGTCGAGCACACTCATTTGTATTGTATTCATCGTCACAAAAGTAAGTAGTTTCGACTTCTTCAATCTCAGGAAGTTGAGATTCAGGCAATGTACTTGCATAGGCTTGGAAATAGTCCACATACCTTGCATCCATGATAAATTCTCCATGTGATTTCTAACGCATTGTTAAATACATTAAGCTTGGTGATGCTATAGATCATGCTCTTTAATTACTACATTAAAATAGCTAGTGTCACTTGGTCGATCTTCGATATTAGCAGCAAAGTCATCTCTACAGCCGGGGTTACAAAATCCGACTTTGTGTCCTCGATAGTCTGTCAACGAATCAGATGAAACCGGTTTACCCGAACGAGGACAGTATTTGTTAATGACCTTTTCCATAACTTTTCTCCCTGAAGATTTTAATTCTATTGAGGGGTATTTAACAGTTATTAGACAGCATCTTACCGTATAACTTCCCCATATCATTCTGTATAACATAACGTATAACTGTTGTATATGTTACTGAAAATACAAGAAAAATAATGAATAAAATGTAAGATAAGGTAGCAATTACAGTGCTGTGCTGTCTAATCTAACGAACGTCCTTTTGATACGAGAACTTGATCGATGTGTTCAGGATAAGATCCTCGCCTTCCCCTCAGCGAAGAAAACCATTCAGGGAGAATGGTTAGGCTTTTCCGGGCAGGACGTCACCCCGCCCCCATCTAATGCATACCCCGACTTCCACAAAGATGAGATGCCAACACTCTGAAAATACGGACATGCTGAAGAGGTAAATGTGCTTTCATCAATCTCACCCTCCTGACCATCGGTATAGTATTCTTGGTTAAAGACTGCTTTACCTTTCGCCAGAAATGTCCCTTCATAATTAACGCATTCAATCCCATAGGCATAACATTGTTCATTGACCGCAAAATCAAAATCATCGACTAAGGCATCCAACTGTTGCATATCATTTTTGAGCCCAATCGCAAGACCCCGCTGATGGGCGGCTTGGCTTAACCAACGATTGTATCTCAGTTGATCATCTGGGCTGATGAGACCGTGGGTTTCATCCACATTCGCATAAGCATCAACGTTATCAGGTTCAACCCCGTCACAGCCACTGGCCGCCGCTAAATCGAGTCGTTTTGCCATAATGGGCTGGATGTTGTTCTCAAGCGCATTGCGGTTCGCAATATTGAGCCAGACTTCTCCCGGCCAGTCGTCCATCTCACCGTCGGCAATCACAGCGCTTTCGAGGAAATCACCAGCATCACTACGCCAATCCTCTCGCGTCCCGGCACTGAAATAACATATGACCTTTTTATTGGCAGATTTCAGTTTGCGAATCAAGCTCTGCGCGCCGCCTTCACTCGCCTCAAACAAGTCAACATCATAAACATCAATCTCAGGGTTAATCTTAATATGCTCATAATCTTGAAGTTGCCACATCCAACTCAGCCCGGCCGGAACAGACCACCAAGTGGGATCATGTGATAAATGAGGCTGCGGGTTAGCCTGACAGGCCGCAATACTGAGCATCATAGAGAATGACCAAAGTACCGATTTAATGATTCTATTCATTGTCCTCTCACTTTTCTAATCTCTGGCCCCCTCCTTATGAAGGAAGCCAAAATCTCGTTTGCAGCCGTTAACAAGCGCATGGCAACCCATTCACTTTAACACATATCATGTACTATATTTTTAGTACAATTTATCGCAATCGCACTACCTGTTCAGGGGGAGCCGGGACTTGTAATCCAGCCGTCCGCAACAAAAACTAACAAAACAAGTCTGGCGTCAATCGTTAATTTTTCGTCATATTTAGGTACCACATACTCCCATCTGCGAGTATAAGATTTAGAATTATGACCATCGCTTTCTAAGACATGTCATCATGGAGACGCTCCGTGGACGATAAACGTTCATCAGTCGATTAGGATAGAGCGTCCTTTAACTATGTCATATGTGATAACTAAGGACTAAAAAACGAGTGATAGACAAAGTAATCCACGATTTTCTCATCATTTGGGCGACCATTGATCCCATTGGGACAATGGCCCTATTTACAGGTATGACGGTCAACTACTCAGCCAGAGAGCGCAGAAAAACCGCATACAAGACTATTTTTTATGCCGCACTCATCTTAATGGGGGCGATTATTGTCGGGCAGTTACTACTGGGTGCAATGGGCATCAGCCTGATTTCTTTTCAGGTCGCAGGGGGCGTCATTCTGTTCCTGTTCGGGCTACAAATGATTTTTTCTAATGACAATCAAGAAAAGGCCAGAGAACCGCTGCATGATATTGCAGTGTTTCCACTCGCCATTCCCGCCACTGCATCACCCGGCGCCATTTTGGCGGTGATCCTCATCACCGATAACAATATTTATACGGTCCAAGAGCAGCTCATCACATCACTCACCATGCTTGCCGTGTTAACCGCGACGCTGATGTTACTCATTTTTTCAGGCGGAATTATCAGAATCATTGGCATTGGCGGCGCCTCGCTGCTCACCCGGATTATGGGAATGATTCTCGCTGCGCTATCCGTTGAATTTGTCATGGAAGCGATTGGTATCAGTAAATGGGTTGGCTCATAATCAAACGTTGAGTATCAATCAAAAACGTCAGGGAGGACGAATGAACATCAGAGATACGCATTTAAATGATTCCGCGGCCATCACCGCGATTTACAATCCCTTTATTCGTGACACGACCATCACCTTTGAAGAGCAGCCCCTATCCGTCGAGCAAATGTCTGCCCGTCTGCAAAAAACATTGAGCACTGGTTTCCCATGCCTTGTCTTGGAAGTTGATAATGAGGTGATTGGGTATGCTTATGCCAGCCCTTGGCATATCCGTTCTGCCTATCGGTTTACCGTTGAATCGACCATTTACTTAGCACCGACCGCAGCAGGCAATGGGTTCGGACGTAAGTTATATAGCGCGCTGCTAGATCGCTTGAAACAGCAAGGGATTAAAAACGTAATGGGCGTGATTGCCCTGCCGAATTTACCCAGTGTCCGGCTACATGAATCCTTGGGATTCAAACCCGTTGGTGAATTCTACGACATCGGTTTTAAGTTTAATCGCCATATTTCAGTCGGCTATTGGCAGCTAGACATTGAAGCCAGCATGCGATAAAGGGACTGATGCGTGATAAAAGTCGAAAATCACACATATTTAATACTCAATTAAACACATAACAACAAAAGGTAGACTATTTTCATATCAATACATGATATTTTTAAGGTTAAAGATATGAACCCATGGTTTACATATTGGTTAAAAAACATCTATTTACCATTGAGCGGCGCGGTTGAGCAAGATATAAACACCCGAACTAATTTTTTATCCCCCCAAATCGAACTGAATTTTGCCGGCAATCAAGCGATAGAAAAAGAGGTCGTGAGTCATGTCGCAAGTTATGGTACTCAGCTAGGTTTGCTGGCGAAGGTGGTTCTTGAGTTAAGTAAGAATAGTAAAAGCAAAGAGGTTGCAGAACTAACTAAACTTTTGGATAAGGTTGAAACGGTGAAAAAAACGCACCACGAAAATATGAGAAACACCGCAAAAGAAGCCTTGGATAAGCTTGCACAGCAAGACCCGGATGCATTGAAACGCTTATTAGCACAATACACATAGCCATTGAGTGCTTATTTCAAGGGTAAACAGACTTTTGTGCGTCATGTCGATGTGCTGCTCGGCATCATCATATTTCTGGGGCTGGCGACTCGTTGAGTCACCAGCCAATGATCGGTTTGATAAGCGATGGATACCTTGGAAAATAATTTGAAATGATACGCCCCAAATAACGTATCCATCGCGCTTTCAGTGCGGTAGGCTAACTATAATCCATTGTCTTCAATGACATTTTTGTACCATGAGAAACTTTTTTTCACTTTCCTTTCTAAAGTCCCATTGCCATCATTATCTTGATCTACGTAAATTAAACCGTATCGCTTCTCCATCTCTGAAGAAGAATAGCTAATCAGATCAATGATCCCCCACAATGTATATCCTATGAGTTCAACACCATCCAAAATCGCTTCGTGCATTTGTTCTATATGAGCTCGTAAGTATTGAATTCGATAGTCATCGATAATCGAGCCATCATCTTCAACTTTGTCATATGCACCCAATCCATTTTCCACAATAAAAAGTGGTTTCTGGTAGCGTGAATATAAATTATTGAGCGCAATTCTCAGACCAAGCGGATCAATTTGCCAACCCCATTCTGATACGGGCAAGTATGGATTCTTGATTCCACCCATTGTATTACCACTGACGGTTTCCAAGCCCTCACTATCCGCACTTGTCACGAAAGAGTTGTAATAACTAAAAGAAATAAAATCTACAGTATTATGATAGAGTAACGCTTCATCGCCTTCTTCTAGCTTTATTTTTATTCCTTTCTCATCAAAGTAGCGCTGAATATATTTAGGATAAGCACCTCTGACTTGAACATCGGTAAAGAAGTAATTGAATTGATTATTCCAATGTGCCGCGAACACATCATCAGGATTACAAGTATGTGGATAAGTGAGTAGGCTTGTTAACATACAGCCAATTTGTGCATCGGGTATAATTTCTTTACAATGTTTAACTGCAATTGCACTTGCAATAAATTGATGATGAAGACCATCATAGACAGCTTGTTCTACATTTTCAAATCGATGTGGAATAATACCACCGCTACTGAATGGATGACGGACAATACTGTCAATCTCATTAAATGTAATCCAATATTTAACTTTTTCTTTGTAGCGTTCAAATAAAGTTACACATAAATCTTCGAAAAAATAAACGACCTGACGAGAAGACCATCCTCCGTATTCATTCACTAAATGCATTGGCATTTCATAATGAGATAAGGTGACCACAGGGGTAATATTCTGTTCAATTAATGCATCAATTAAACGGTCATAATATGCTAAACCAGCTTCATTGGGCTGAGTTTCATCACCGTGAGGGTAAATACGAGTCCATGCAATTGAAAAACGTAGTGCTTTAATTCCTAATTGTCCCATCAAGGTAATATCATCTTTATATCTATGATAAAAATCAATACCTCTACGTTTCGGATATTCATCAGTAGATAGTGACGCCATTGCAGCTTTAATTTGCTGTTCATCAACAGAATTGTGTTTTACGTAGTCACCCTTTGACAGATTATTTTTATAAGTTGCTATATCTGCCGTTGATATTCCCTTACCGTCCAGATTCCAAGCCCCTTCGACCTGATTGGCTGCAATTGCGCCTCCCCACAAAAATCCATCGGGGAACTTTCTCATAACTTCGGACATTTTAGCTCCTTATTTATCTCTTACAATAACTCGATTAATATGAATAATTAAATACAGAAGCTCTTCATTGGGAATTGAGCGTTCAAATCGAGCTTTAACATAATCATTTATCGATAAAGCACACTCATATTCTTCATTGTACTTATGTATTGCACTCATTAGAAACTCATCATCATCACTCTTCAGCATTTTGTCTCCAACGAGTCTTTGGGCAAAAAATTGCAAATGATTTACAAAGCGAGAATAATTTACTGAGAACGTATCAAATTCAACATCAAATGTTATTTTGACAATATTTAAGATATTTTTCACAATGCTCGCTAACAGCATCACCTGATTCATATTTTGATCGACCTGTTGTGCATTAATCAGATGAAATGCGATATTGGATGCCTCTTCTTCAGGAAAATCCACATCCAGATATTGCTTAGCCAGTGTTAATGCATGTTTCCCTAAACTATATTCCATAGGATATAGCTTCTGTATTTCCCAGTGCATCCGATTAGAAATAGGCATGTTTTGTTTCAGTCTCTTGGCTGCGAAATATAAGTGGTCAATGAGTGAAACATAAACATGTTCATACAAAGATACTTTTAACACCGATTCAGCGTGCTCAACGATCTCACTCACCAAAGACAGATACTCTCCAGGAATATCTCTTAATAAGTCAATCACCTCTAATGTTACTGAGTCACTTTCTAGTATGTATGTTTTTTCAATATCATCAGGATTAATTTGGTCACCCGGTTTGCTTTTAAAACCAATGCCCTTTCCAAACACGATTACTTCTCGACTATCATTTCTTTTTACAAGAACAACACTTGTGTTTAAAATCTTTATAATCTTCATCTTCATATCACCATATAATTATAATATTGTAAGCAATGGCTTACTTGGTTTTACGCTATTTGATTCTACACTCGAAATAACATCAAAATAATCGGATGAATTGGTAACAATCACCACACTAAATATATCCATATTATTTTCAATCGCTTTCTCAATATTAAATTCAATCAGTTTATCGCCAAGCTCTACATAGTCACCCACATTGGCATATGAAAAAAATAAGTCTGAATTCGTTTGATCCTCATTCACACCTATACATATCATTAGCTCAACACCTTCAACTGAAGTTAAATTTATTGAGTGGTTACTTACAGATTTTGAAGTAACAATACCATCAAATGGTGCTCTGACAATTCCCTGAGAGGGTAATATACCGACACCTTTCCAGATATTATTTTCTATCCAGTCATCATTTTTTACTTCATTCAAGGGGCGTAATTCACCAAACATTGGTGAAAAGATAATTATCCGATTTGCTAATGTATTGGAATCTATTCTATTTCTATTATCTTCATCTCTGTTTTTTATATCATCAATATTCTTTTTCTCTATATCATCAGATTCACTGACTGCAGCAAGAAATCCTGTTTTCAAGTTCCATAGATATATAGAGACGGATGTAACCAAAATAGAAGTAAAAATGACGATCAATGAATATTGAAGATTAAATCCATCATCAATAAACATTGGTAAAGTGACTAATCCGGGGGCTAGATTTGCGTAAGCTTTAAGCCCAAGGATACCTGCAAGTAACCCAGAAGTTGCTGCACCAATCATACAACAAACGAATGCTTGTCTCATTTTCAAATGGACACTGTATAACGCTACTTCTGTAATACCAAATAAAGCGGCTATTCCTGCTGGCAATGCGATTTGCTTTAGCGATTTTCTTTGTGTGAATAACCAAACGGTTAAAGCACCAGCACCCTGAGCAACATTAGATGCTAACATAGCGGTAAGAACCAAAGTATCATATCCCGTTTTAGTCATGGCTGATATCACTATAGGATAAAATATCTTGTGAATACCAAACATGACAAAAAATGGCATACATGCAGCAAGCAGTGCATTCGCAAACCATCCGAATTCTCTCTGAACAAAAACAGTGAAATTAGACAGCATCCCTCCGATATGATTGCCAACAGGGCCTAAAATAGTCAATGAAATTGGGACAATAACAATTAAAATAACAACTGGTCTTAAAAATATTGCAACCATACTCGGTATCACATGATCACAAAGTCGTTCAACATAAGACATCATCCAAATGGTGAGTATGATAGGAATAATCGATGATGCATATTGGGTAGAAGAGAGATCTATACCGGCAATTTCAATAGCATTGGTCGTCAATAGTATTTTTAAAAGTTCTGGATAAACCAAAACACCGGCAATTGAGATAGATAAGAATGAATTTGTGTTAAACTTATATGAACATGATAACGCAAGTAGTATAGGAAGAAAGTAATATATAGAGTCAGAGATCAAACTTAATAGTTGATAAACATCATCGGATTTATCCATAAAGTGGATGCTAACAAAAAGCAACAATCCCGCCTTAATCATACCTGCACCGATAATCGCAGGAACGATGGGTTGGAATATACCAACCAGAGTTGACATCAACTTATTTAAAGTTCCTTTCAATAAAGAACCATCATGATTGAATTCAACCCTTGATTGATGCGCAACCGGGATATTGTAGGTCCTTAACAATTCTTTATATATAACGTTAACATCATCGCCTATAATAATTTGAACCTGTCCTGCCCTATAAAATGCCTCAACCACTTTAGGCATTCTATTTAACGCATTTATATCCACTTCTTTTAGATCATCAATATCAAATCTCAAACGAGTTGAGCAGTGATTTATCCCAAGGATATTGTTCACTCCACCAATATATAATATAATCTCACGGATAAATTCACTGACTTTCATATTTCAACTTACCAAAGTATTAATAGAATTACTATTTATTTTCTACCGGACTATCCACACCAATAAAATATACCGCAATCGGTGTAACAATTACAGAAATCGCAAGCGTAATCAGTGCATGGTAGAAATTGTCACCTTCACCAATCCACATGGGTAATGAGGCCAATCCCGGGCCAACGGGTGCGTATGCTTTAAGTGTGACCACACCGGCATAGATCCCTGCACAACCGGCACCGACCATACAACCAAGCAACGAGCGCTTTAACTTTAAATGAACACCATACAATGCTGGTTCAGTGATACCAAATAGCGCTGAAATTCCTGAAGGCAGTGCATTTTGTTTTAATTGTACATCCTTAGTGAGATACCATACAGCCAATGCACCTGCACCTTGAGCCATATTTGAGGATAACATGGCACTATGAATTAATGTCTCATAACCCGGTGATGCCATTGCAGCAAATATAATCGGATAGAATACTTTATGCATACCAAACATAACAATTAATGGCATTAAAATAGATAGCAATGCAACGGCTAACCAACCAACCTTGCTTTGTATCCAAAAAACGCCACTGGATAAGCCTTGTCCCATGTAAGTCCCCATTGGCCCTAATATAATCAATGCAACAGGCGCTACAATGGCTAAGACTAATAGAGGCTTCATAAATATTTTAACCGCCCCGGGAGAGACTTTATCAGCGAGCGGTTCAATATATGACATCAACCAAATTGTTAATATAATCGGCAACACAGAAGAAGCATAAGAGACTGGAGGAATATGCATACCAATATATTCAATCGGTGTCCCTGAACCCATTAATGCAATGAGTTTTGGGTGAACTAATACACCTGCTAAAGCAACCGAAACAAAAGGATTGGTTTTAAATTTCTGAGCACAAGAAAAAGCCAGAAGCAACGGAAGAAAGTAAAAAGCCGCATCGGCAATAAAGCTGGTAACCAAATAAAATTGACTTGTTTTTGTGGTTAAACCCATAGAAACGGAGAGCAAGAGTAAGGCTTTTAACATACCTGAAGCAGCAATCGCAGGAATAATCGGCTGAAATATACCGGTTACAAGCGCTGCGAATTTGTCAAACAATCCTTTCAGAGACAAATCTAATTTTTTATTCACCGCTTTTTCAGTTGCAATACCTTCACTACCATTATCATCGATCAGGGTGGTTAATTTATTGAAAACAAAACTAACATCATTACCAATAATGACCTGACACTGACCACCACTATTCACAGCACCCATAATACCGGGAATTTCTTTAATTTTTTCTAAGTCTGCATCTGATGTATTATGAAGCTCTAATCGGAGTCGAGTTGAACAGTGCAGCGCATTGGATATATTATTTTTTCCACCCACACACTCTAAAATGGACTTTGCTATATTGTCGTAATTCATTATTTATCCTTTTTAAAGTAAAAAAAAAGACCTGGATTGGACAGTTTATTTTGAACTGTCCAATCCAGGTCTTGCCTGCGTATCAGTAACACGCCTGGTAAATACTATCGATGTCAATATTGTCGTCAATATAACAAAAACAATTACAAACGAAACTCTGAAGGTAAAATTTTTTGAGACGCATCACCATCTTGTTCACCCCTTCGCTGTTTTGATGCAAAGTCATTCAAATCTTACTTCAGTCGCTTTACAGCAACCAATCGCAATATTGTTGTTACAAAAAAGCCAAAACAAACGAATTATTGCTCTAAAGCCAATATTTAATGCAATATAAACACAAAATTGCCCGCCTTTCTCGTTATGATTTCTCACAATGATACAGCCTGAAACAACAAGAGAATCATCCATGCTATTTGAACAACTCCCCGCACTGATCCTATTTGCATTCACCGCGACATTCACACCCGGGCCAAACAATATGATGCTCATGGCTTCCGGGGCAAATGTCGGCTTCATGCGGACACTCCCCCATATGCTGGGAGTCACTTTAGGCTTTGGTATCATGTTATTTTTGGTGGGGATCGGGGCTGCCGGTATCTTTCACACCTTCCCAATCCTCCACCCGATTCTGAAATGGCTGTGCCTGTCATATCTGGTTTATTTGGCAATCAAGATCGCGACCAGTCAGTCAAAGATAACCACTGGCGACTATCAACCGATGACGTTTCATGCCGCAGCCCTGTTTCAGTGGGTCAATCCCAAAGGCTGGTCGATGGCACTCACCGCTGTGAGTCTTTACAATCCGTCTGCAAGTATACAGGGGCTACTCTGGACCGCTGCCATTTTTATCGTCATCAACATTCCTTCCGGAACCACTTGGATCTTTGCCGGCAAGCAGATCAGCAACGTCCTGAGTAAGCCGGCTCATCTCCTATGGTTTAATTATGCGATGGCTTTCCTGCTTGTGGCGTCCACACTACCGATGATCCTATAAATAGATAATCCTATAAATATGAGCGACGCATAAGGAGCCATGCGTCATTCACTCATTCGGACCTTTGAGCATAGTTGAATATGGTTGATTTTGATTCGACTCACAGTCAGCACGATGAATGCGGTCTACACTGAATATGCTTTTTCATCAGAAGGATAACGTGATGACGACAAGATCAGCCGGACGCTTTTTGATTTTACTCCTGTGTTTATTCCCCTTTCTCAGTGTCGCATCGACACACTCCAGCCCAGTCTCTTCGATTGATATGACGCATTCCTGGGCCGGTTATGCTTGCGTCATTCTCTTTATCATCGCCTATATCACCGTCACTTTTGAAGAAACCATCAAGCTGAAAAAGTCGAAGCCGGTCCTGCTGGCTGCCGGGATTATCTGGGCCATTATCGGTTTTTCTTATCAACAAATTGATCAAATGGAAGTCGCCAAAGCGGCTTTCGAGAAAAACCTGCTGGAATATGCTGAATTGTTGCTCTTCCTGCTGGTGGCGATGACTTACATTAATGCCATGGAAGAGCGGCGCTTGTTTGACACCTTGCGGTCGTGGATGGTCAGTAAAGGATTCAGCTACGCGGCTTTGTTCTGGCTGACCGGATTACTCGCTTTTTTCATTTCTCCGGTTGCAGATAACCTGACGACGGCCCTGTTGATGTGTGCTGTCGTCATGAAAGTCAGTGAAAATAACCCGCACTTCGTCAATCTCTGCTGTATTAATATTGTCATTGCCGCCAATGCCGGGGGCGCATTCAGCCCGTTTGGCGACATTACCACATTGATGGTCTGGCAGGCGGGTATGGCCGGTTTTCTCCAGTTTTTTAACCTCTTTATTCCATCAGTCGTCAATTACATGCTTCCGGCACTGCTCATGTCATATTTTTTACCCAAAGGCTGCCCGAACCTTGTTCAGGACCATGTTGCCCCCAAACGGGGCGCAAAACGGATTGTGGCATTATTCTTACTGACGATTCTCACCGCTGTCAGTTTCCACGCTTTATTCGAATTCCCCCCCGTCGTGGGCATGATGATGGGCTTGGCTTATCTCCAGTTTTTCGGCTACTACCTCCAAAAATCACTGCCCCGCTTCCTCGCACGACAGAAAGCGCTCGCGCTCGCCAATCATGATGAGACCACTCTCAAGCGATTGGGCTCAATCGTCCCTTTTGACGTTTTTAAACGTATCTCACATGCAGAGTGGGATACTTTGCTGTTTTTCTACGGTATCGTCATGAGTGTCGGTGGCTTAAGTCTGCTCGGCTACCTCAGTCTGATATCCGGCACCATCTATCCGCATTGGGGCGCCCAATGGGCGAACATATTCATGGGCGCCCTCTCCGCGATTATCGATAACATTCCGATCATGTATGCCGTACTCACCATGAATCCCATTATGTCTGACGGCAACTGGCTTCTCATTACGCTGACTGCCGGTGTCGGCGGCAGTCTGCTGTCGATTGGTTCTGCTGCTGGCGTCGCGCTGATGGGGGCTTCTCACGGACAGTATACTTTTTTGAGTCATTTGAGATGGACCCCCGTGATTGCATTAGGTTATGCCGCCAGTATTGTGACGCATATCTGGC
This sequence comes from Vibrio spartinae, assembly GCF_024347135.1. Lineage (NCBI taxonomy): Bacteria > Pseudomonadati > Pseudomonadota > Gammaproteobacteria > Vibrionales > Vibrionaceae > Vibrio > Vibrio spartinae. Next base: position 949,813 of record NZ_AP024908.1, read on the forward strand.
TCAATCAAGCTCAGTTCTGAGTTCAGCCAACCGGACATGATGGCAAATAAGCTATTGAATACATATTAATATTCATTCGGCCTCAGATCGGATAGACTATTCTCTGACCATCTCTGACAGTCAGATTCAGAGCTTCACGAGAGACTTTATCAAGGACAGGATCATGAACACCATTTGTTTCGGCAACCGAAAAATCACCCCATCAAAAGTTGTCTGTGTCGGTAGAAATTATATCGAACATATTCATGAGTTGGATAACGCGGTTCCTGAACAGATGGTGGTGTTCCATAAACCCAACAGTAGTATCACCGCACAACTGCACGCCTTCCATGAAGAGCCACTTCACTATGAAACTGAAATCTGTTTTTTGGTCAAAAACAACCGATTTCATGGTGTTGGACTCGGGCTGGATCTGACCAAAAGAAACCTACAATCCCAGCTCAAGAAACAAGGGTTACCCTGGGAGCGGGCGAAAGCATTCAACGGTTCGGCCGTCTTCAGTAAGTTTATTGCTTTAAACGACATTGATATCGAGACGCTGAGTCTGGAATTACTGATTAATTGCGTCCGGATTCAGCATGGCTGGGTCACACAGATGATGTATTCACCCGCGACAATCTTGCAGGAGCTGCAACGTTATACCACGCTGGAAGATGGGGATATTGTGATGACCGGAACCCCCAAGGGTGTCGGTGTTGTCCAAGCGGGCGATGTTTTTCTGGCCCGCCTGAAAAGTGAAGATCAAACCTTAATCGAAATTGAATGGGTCGCTCAGTAACCCGACGGTGACGATGGGAACCGTTACGATGAGAACACCATCAGATGAAGCACCAGAAACACCATCATGCTCAGCACGGTCGTGAGTAAAACGTTTTTGGTTTTCCAAGAGATCACGCCAGCCGTCAACGCACCCCACAAATAAGGGTTTTGCCAGTCAAGCCATAACGACTGTTCTGGCATGAACACAATCGGTGCCCAAATCACGGTCAAGATTGCCGGACCGGAATAGCTCAGAAACCGGTGCAGCTGAGGCCCCAAACGCAGCGGCAGTTTAGGTTCCAAAAAGAGATAGCGACTCAGAAACACCACCACAGCCATCATCACAATCTGGATTAAAATCATGCTACTTTCTCTCCATAAAGGTTTCGGTCATATAACCTGCAATCATCGCGGATAAACTCGCGATCACCAGACTGCCCTCGACCTGATACACATTCAACAACACCGACATCACGAGCCCAGTCAAAACCGATATTTTCACCGGTAAGGTTTTCATATTCGGAACAACAATCGCAATAAAGGTCGCGGCAATCGCGAAATCAAGTCCCAACGTATTCAGGTTCGGAATCGTATGACCGGCGATAATGCCGACCAACGTTGCAATGTTCCAGATCAGATAAAAACTGAATCCTGCGCCGAATGCATACCAGCGGTTAAAGCGAGCATCATCCTGATGGTTGAGTAAAGCGAACAGTTCATCCGTCAATAAAAAACCTAACAACAACCGCCAACGCAGTGGCATCGGGCTAATTTTTGAACGCATTGAGACACTGTAGAGAAAATGACGCGAGGTGATAAAAAAGACCGTCAGGAGCAGAGAAAATAATCCAGCACCGGCCTTCAGCATTCCCGTGACAACCAGCTGCGCGGAACCTGCGAATAAGATCGCAGATAATGCTTGGCTCTCCATCACGCTTAACCCGGATTCAACCGCAAACGAACCGGCTAACAGCCCCCAGGGTAACACGGCAATACTTAAAGGCATCATTGCAAACGAGCCCCGGAAAAATAGTCTTGTCCGTGTATCTGAAGCGTGGGGCACTTCGGTCATCATCGTCATTACCTTATTATTCCTCATCATCCTTGTCGTGTTTATCCGATCATAACCAATCCTGAAGCAAAAAAATTGCAAATTATTGCTATTCAAATCAGTACAGAGACGAAACGCTACAGCATAACAACATTACCGGTGCGCCAGAAACAAAAAATCCGGCGGTTGAGGCCGGATTTTTGCGCGCCATACGAACACAACAACATACTATCTCACGGATTTAATTGGGTTCAACAAAGAACGGTTCCATACTGATCACTGCATTATCCGCGGAACAGTGGAAATCAGCATAAGATTTACCGCGCTCAAGGGTATAACACGCATCAACGAAGTCATCATCATCAACAAACACTGAGTCAGGCATCGCTGCAATCACACGACTGGTAATTTCGGCAATCGCTGATGAGGGTGGCCAACCCGCCAGAGAACCAGCGGCACCGACAGCAGTGACTAAAGCCTGAACTAAGGTTTTATAATTGGTTCCTGAGTCATGTTCATACATTAACATGTCAACGACCCGATAATCATATTCCGACCAGTTAATCACAATTTGATTGGGATAATAGTTGGTCTCTTTATCATCCAAATAAGGCATTTCAACCGCGATGATTTGCGGCTCATTGCCACTCAAAACACCAGAGACAATGCTATAAATTTCTGCCGCGCCTTTAATCCAGGGTTCCCGCACATTGTTGACATTCACTTTAGTTAATTTGGTCGCATCAAAGCCCGTCGCTTCATTGGCTTGCGTACTCAAGCGAGGTGCATTCGCGGTTTGTTCCTGTAAACCGTTTTCCTGTAAGAGTGTATTCAGCTTTTTGACACTCTCTTTCATGGCGTAATAACCGTTGTCATCCACCACCACCACAGGGACATCCGGTTCCTGATCGACCGCCAACGACACTTTGTCACCGCTGAGGGTATAGCCAACCACTTGAGTCCATGAATCTTCATCACCGGATGGCGGATACGCAACCACCAAATCGGACATATCATCATTCAGTGCCCGATCGGATGGCAGGAATAACCACATTTCAGTCGTGGCACCGATTGACTGACGTGAAAGCATACTTTTAGGGGCTAAAAATGTATTGACCCGTATCGGTGTATGTGATCGTTCGATCTGTTTCATTTGCTGATTCAAGTTGGCTGAATCATGGAGCTGAGATGCCAACCGGGCGGCAATTGCATCTTTATCGACCGCAAATGCACTCACGGAAATGAAAGATGCTGCAGCACACAATGCGACGGCTATCGTATTTTTTAATTTCATAGTTTCTCCAGTATTTCAGTACAGTATTGATATGGAAATATGCCCACATATTCATATAACATATCAAACCATAACATGACAATTTTCTTTACTGTAAAAAATGCGATAAACCGGAAGGAAAATATGACAGCACATCACAATGTTTTAGCACAGATAAAATAACAAGGCATTTTATCTGTTGTTCAGTGAACCGTTCGTTATTGCGACCAGAGAGATAGTGCAACCAGAGAAATAGTACTTATTAATTGCTTGTGTACTCACAATAAATCAAATATATCGATTAACGATAATATGATAATGTCGTGACTCAATATAACGCGAACGATTCCGAGGGAAGTCAATAACCTTATGCTGAAATGGACGATAGATCAGGATATTATTTTATACCAGTTGCATGAATCATTTGCGGCCCAATATGCTGAGCTCGTACAAGAGAATCAACAATACCTCTCACAATGGTTAAACTGGCCCAGAATTTGTCATACACCGGACGATTTTAAAACCTTTATTCAGGGGTCACTGTATAAATATATTGATGGTGATGGTCTGGATTGCGCGATTGAGTTTCGAGGCGTGCTGGTCGGAAATATTGGTTTTAATACCATCGACCATGAGCTGAAAAAAGCCGAAATCGGTTATTGGCTCGGTCAGCAATATCAGGGAAACGGCATTATTACCCGCGCTTGCCGTTTTTTAATTGCTTATGCATTCGAAACACTCAATGTCGAAAAAGTTCAAATCGCTGTGGCTGAAGATAACCGGCCAAGCAGAGCCGTCTGCGAACGGTTAGGCATGACATTGGAAGGCATTATCAGCCATCAGGAAAGAATCGGGGATCGCATCCTGAGTCATGCGATTTACGGTATTTTTCCATCGCAATTCCCCATACCTGATCACGCATGATTCTCACGATATTTTTTCGTCAGCAATGGGTTTCTCAGCCAGCGGATAAGCCTGACGCATAAACTGAATAAAGGCTTGCACAGCGCCAGATGTATGCCGGTGACGCGGATAGGCCAGATGCCATCCCGGGAAAAACGGACAGAATTCATCCAGAACGGACACCAGTTCACCTCGTTCCAGCCAAGGTCTGAGTTTATCTTCCGTCCAGAAGACAATCCCCTGATGCTCACATGCAGCCGTCACCGCCAGATCTCTGCTGGTGGTGATCAATGGCCCGTCGACAGCCATTGAAAACCAGTGTCCGTACCGATAAAACTCCCACCGATACACTCCCCCATTCCCGGAAAGACGCCAGTTCAGACACTGATGTTCACGCAGGTCTGCCGGCGTTTCAGGACAACCATATTTTTGCAGATACGGAGGGGAAGCCGCTGCACACATGCGGACTTCCGGCCCGATCGGGTAGGCAATCATGTCCTGCTCAACAAACTCCCACAACCGGATCCCAACATCAAAACCATCGGCAACTAAATCAATGAACGCATCTTCGACTAGAATATCCAACACGATATCGGGATATACCCGATAAAACTGCCCCAAAATCGGCTGTAAGATCGAATCGGCCGCTGCTGTGGTAATGTGCAACCGCACCGTACCCGCCAATGCGCCCGACTGAGTCTGTACTTCACTGAATGCCGCTTCGATTTCATCCAACGCCGGCCGCAGCCGCTGATAAAATTGCAATCCGATTTCTGTCAGTACCACACTCCGAGTCGTCCTGTTAAACAACCGGCTGCCCAGATTGTCCTCCAAACGTTTAATAATCTGACTCAGTGCCGATGGTGTGATGCGTAATACTTTCGCTGCGGCAGAGAAACTCCCTTGTTCAGCAACGGCTTTGAACGCTTTTATTTCTGTATATTCACTGCTTTTCATTCATATGACTCTTGAGACTAGGCTGTTTGGACAGAGAGAGTTGTTCCCAATGATTTCATCGGTGCTGGATATGGTGCAGGCTTCGCGCTAACTGACCACGACTTTAGATGATTATCAATCTTATCCTTCATAGTTAATGAATATTCTGAAGTATTAATAAACAATGTCAATGTGCGCATAATAGCCCTGTTCATCAATCATAAGGATACACCAATGATCAAACGTCACTTAGGAAATCAGGGACTACAAGTCTCAGCATTAGGGTTGGGCTGTATGGGGATGAGTCATGCTTATGGCGGTTATGATGAAAATGCCTCTTTTGCCACACTCAATCATGCGCTGGCACAAGGGATCAATTTTTTCGATACCGCTGAAATGTACGGGCCTTATACCAATGAAACATTATTGGGCCAATGGCTCAAATCGCTGAAAAGTCAGCGGCAAGAACTCGTCATTGCGACAAAATTTGGGTTTGATATTCGTGAGGGTGCTTTCCCCGGACTCAACAGTCGCCCGGAACACATTCGGGAGGTCGTCGATGCATCACTGCAACGGCTTCAGACCGATTATATTGATGTGCTCTATCAACACCGGGTGGACCCCAACGTGCCGATTGAAGATGTGGCCGGAACCGTGGCCGAATTGATTGATGCAGGAAAAGTTCGCTATTTCGGTTTATCGGAAGCGGCACCGGAAACCATCCGCAAAGCCCACCAGACATGTCCGGTTTCAGTGTTACAAAGCGAGTATTCGTTATGGGAACGCAACCTGGAACACGAAACGCTGCCCCTGTTGCGTGAGCTGGGCATTGGCTTCGTCCCATTCAGCCCCTTAGGGCGAGGATTTTTGAGTGGCGACACCAAACCCGCTTCCGCATACGATAAAAACGATTTTCGCGCTTGGGGCGATCCACGGCTCAGTGATGAGAATTACGCGACCAACCTGCGTCTGGTCGATGCGATCCGTCAGCTCGCAACAGAAAAGGCAACGACGCCGGCCAGAATCGCACTGGCTTGGTTGCTCCATCAGGGAGACGATATTGTACCGATTCCGGGCTGTCGACGAATTGCCCACTTAGATGACAATATCGGCGCTGCCAGCCTCCATCTACAAGCCGATGAAGTGCGTCAGCTCAGTCAAATCACGGCACAACTCGGTGTCGCAGGCGAACGATACACCACTGAATTTGCCAGCTTAACGGATCACTAACGTCATACAATCACGGCGGTTCGCGTCATTCACACACTTTTTCCGACCCATGAGCCTCTTGAGGCTCATGGGCTATCGGACGCCATCGTCCCGGAGATAGTTGCCAGCGAAGCGGCAATCCCATCCATCGCTAAACTCACTTTGGCACTGGCTTTCTGAAATGGCCTGAGCGCATAAATCGTTTCACACCGATCAAACGGGTCATCCATCACTTTGACCAATTCCCCAGAACCAATTGCTGCCGCAACAACCCAATTCGGTAAACAACAAACGCCAATGCCTGCCATTGCCAGCATCAACTGAGCATGAAAATCATCACATCTGGCCGCAATCACATTTGATTTTTCCAGTCCTTTCCAACACAGCGAGTTGTACTCGGCGCATTTATCAATCAGCGGCAAATGGTTGAACTGGCTAATCTGCTCAGCAGAATAGCGGGACAATAACACCGGACTGGCACAGATGTGCCATGTTTGAGTCCCGACTTTTTGCGGATACAGACTACTATCTGGTTGTTCGCCGATACGAATGGCAAGGTCGAGACGCTCAACAATCGGATCAACCAATCGTTCGGTTAAATTCAAATGAATATCAAGGCTTATCTCTTGTTGGTGACACTGGGTCAGAAAAGGGATCACGATCATTTTGCCAAATGTCGGCAGACAGCTCATGCGGATAACGCCGGACGTTGACTGTTCGATTGCACGAATCGTCTCCACTGTATCAGCGAGATCTTTTAACAGCGGCTTGGATTGCTCATATAAATAGCGTCCCGCTTCTGTTAATCCTAAAAAACGGCTCGAACGGATCAGTAACTTCGCTTTGATTAACTGTTCCAGTTGATCAATCTGCCGGGTGACCGTTGAAACATGCACACCAATCTGCGCGGCAGCTTTTGAAAAATTGCCTTGATCAACAACCGTCGCAAATAAAAAAAGCTGCTCTGAACTCGGATAATGATTCACTGAATTTGCACCTTACGCAAAGCTGTATTGCAAGAACCTTTATATTAATCCGATGCGATTTGAATACAATCCTCAATACCGTGCAAAACACAGGAACTCAAAATGCACCACGCCCCATCCCAACAATCACAAGTAAAATCCCAGCAATTACACATCAAAAAACTCATCCTGATCATCACGATTTTAGGTCAGGCGTCGATTGCGTTGTATCTGCCAGCGTTGCCTGAAATCAGCCGCGGTCTGGTGATTGATGAATTCCAAACCAAATTAACCGTCACATGCTTCATTATCGGTTTTGGTATATCGCCTCTGTTTTTCGGCCCGATTTCTGACCGTATCGGGAGAAAACCAATTCTATTCACAGCCTTACTACTGGCATTGGTGGGATTTGTCGGCAATATATTCAGTACAACCTTTGAAGTATTCACCTTATGCCGAATTCTGGAAGGTCTGGGATGTGGCGGATTACTGACCAGTGGCCGGGCCATTGTCAGAGATGTTTTCTCCGGTAAAGAACTGGCAAGTGCTTCATCCTATTTGTCGATGGGATTTGCGCTTGGCTTCGGATTAAGCCCGGTGATTGGCGGTCTGCTGACCAAGACCTTCCATTGGACCTCCGTTTTTATTTTTCTGGCTCTGTTTGATTTGTTCATCATGGGACTGTGCTTTTTCTATCTTCCGGAAACCAAAACAGCAACACCTGGAAAACCGCAGGATAATCTATTAAAAATAACCCTGAAGGATTATCTTCATGCAATCTCCAACCACCAATTTATGCTCAACGTACTCGGTGGATTTTTTGCCTACTGTATTGTGATTTCCTACAACGTCATGACGCCATTTTTAGTTCAGGGATATTTTCACTTTTCTCCGGATGAATACGGATATCTCGCAGTCCTTATTGGGGTTCCCTATTATCTGGCAGCATCCATGAATCGTCAGATTGTTCTGAAACACAGCATTTATTTTTCATGTATGCTCGGGGGATTTCTGATTCTCGTTGCCGGTACAGTCATGCTCGGTGCCAATCTAAGCGGATACCAGAATATTTATGTATTGATTGTCCCGTTCATGGTGGCAACATTCGGTCAGGCTCTGATATTCAGTAATACCATTGCCTCAGCACTGCAACTGTTCCCGGCAACATCCGGCGGCAGAATGAGTGCGCTCTACAGTAGCTTACAGATGATTTTCGTCAGCCTGATATCGACTTACTTTGCATGCTTGCCGGATAACAATACCATCTATCTGGCGACGGTTGTTGGCTGTATGGGAGGATGCTGTCTGATGTGCATCATACTGTGTGAAAGAGTTCGTCGGGCCCATGTCTCAAAAACTGCCACAGCATAAGATGCTCAGCAACAGATTTTTGCAACAATGTTATTGATTCGTATCGGATCGCGCCATCGCCAAACATTTGGTCTTTGTCGCGGCCAGCACCTGTGGGTACAATTCGGCAAAAGCAGCATACAAATGTGCATAATGCGTTTTCAGTGCCGGGGTACAACTGCTTAATGCCTGCATTCGCGGAGAACGGTGCGACATCCGCTGTAAAGCGACTGCAATATTGTCGAATTCAACATAAGACTCCAGCCAACGCCCTTGCCACATCCGTCGGTGAACCTGCATGAAAGATTCCGGCGGTGTAAACGTCAACTCTTGCTCAATTTGCCCCTGCGCATCTTGGCAAAACATATCAAGCGGGTTGTGATGTAAGTCATGCCAGCGACGGGCTAGACAGTGGTCCCAGAATAAATCGAGTCCGATGGGTGCAAAACGCCGACTCTCTCCGGGGAAACAGGACTTCACTTCTTGCACCACAGGGTGTTGGTCCGTATAGGCATCAACAAAGCGGTGTAAATGAATCCCCTTGACGATCGATTCTGGGTAGCGCCCCTGCGGATCACCTTTAACGAAATCGCCCAGCAGATTGCCCAACAAACTGGACTGACAGTGTTGGGCAAGATGCAAGTGCGCTAAAAAATTCATAATCTTTACCACCGTGATTCTGGATGGTTCATCAAACCACAAAACGGGAGGATTCACTAGCATTGCGATGACGCTTCCCCTTTCCATACGTGAATGCGTGAATGCGCGCATGGGTATCAAAACCAGATAAACCCACGCTAATTCATTTGTTTTTAATATGTATACAAAATATACATTCAATAACAATACGCATTAAAACACTTATTTTCATAAAAATTATAAAAAAATCAAATAAAAACAACATCTAATAGTAAGCATTCTGCAATCTAATATTCATCTTTCCCCTCTACCTTACTCCAGTCATTACAAAAAAGAGCAAAGAAGCTCAATCACAATGGAATAAGGTAAACAAGATGAAAAAAGCAGTTCTGACTACAGCCATTCTCACAGCATTGGTATCTGGCTCCTCTATTGCTGCCACAGTCTATGATAGCAAAGGCACGACCCTCAAAGTGGGAGGGCGTGCTGAAGCCCGTTTCAATCTTTCCGATGAAAATGAGTCTTCAACCAAGAGCAATTTTAAAGATAAGTCCCGGGCACGGGTAAACTTAGTCGGAAAAACAGCGCTATCCGATGATTTGTACGGCTTTGGTAAATATGAAGCAGAACTCAATAACAGCGACAGCAAAGGAGACGGCGATGGTGACAACCTGACCAACCGTTATTTCTACGCTGGTATGGGCACAAGCATTGGTGAGTTCTCCTATGGAAAACAGGATTCAGCGCAGGTACAGGTGACCAACTTTACTGATCTCATGAACACATTTGATGAAGAGGCTGCTGACCTTATCGGTGGTAATAAAGATAAGCGTGACAACAACTTTGTTTATTCCGGTCAATTCGATGCACTGAGCATTCAGGCGAACTACATTGCATCAGACAAGAAGGACAATGACAGTTTCGGTATGTCTGCTGTGTATGGCTTCACTGACAACCTGACCGTCGGTCTGGGCTATGTGGGTCAGGACAGCGGTTCTAACTCCGAAGACCAATTCAATCTCGGCGCACAATTTAAACTGGATGCATTAACGCTCGGTGCCCTATACGGAACCGGAACAGCCGTTTCAGGCGGCAAAGAAGTTGATGCGGATGACTACGAGCTGGGTGCGAAATACAAGTTTGGCAAAACATCACTGATCGCTGTCTACAACTTTCAGGAAGTTGATAACAAGGATACCGTCGATCATCTTGCACTGGAAGTTGAGCATAAATTCAATGGTCACCTGCGTGTTTACACCGGTTACAAGTTTGAACAGCTGAAGAACACGGACGATCAACTCCAGGCGGGTATTCGTTACGACTTCTGATCCACATCGCACCAGAGGATCCACGATTGGTCAGGCAGAAATGTCTGACCTTTTTTATGTTCAGGCCGTACTGGTATTATCCGGACTGACATTATCCTCACTGCACCACTTCATCACAACCTTGCCCCATTGTAACGCACGTATCAACGTGCATCACAAGCGGAAAATAAATAAGTTACTGATTTAAAAAACATTAACAAGTTGGCACAAACCCTGCTATCTATTGAATGACAAATGCAGGCAGCGTTTGTGCTTCTTTCACAGTGATATGGCAGAATCACTGGTCACTTCATGTTCTTCGCCTCCCTGCGATCAGGGAGGCTTTTTTTATCGCTTTTTTTAAAAATTTTTGAAGCTGTTTTTAAGATAAAACCATCGCACTCATCTGAAAACGCCAATGTTCATCCTGTCATTTACGCTTTGGCTGCGTATATGTTTTCCCTGCCGCCTGATAGGTTTCTTTACCTTTGATGCTGAATTGCGTATCGAAAAACCAAGCTACAAAACGAATCACATCATCGCCTTCGGTCATCACATATTCAGCAAGCTCTTCCGGTGTGCCCGATTCATCTTCTTGGGTCGTCACATGATAAATACGTTGCTCACCCTCAATCTCTGCAATCATAAACTGCCCGCTTAAAGTTTCTGCCACTGAAGCAATTTCGGCTTCGTCAACCTGCTTCAAATAGGCAAGAGCGAGCGGTAAACTTCCGGTCTGACATGCTTGCTTTACTATCTGTTCAAAATCATGCTGTAACATTTATATATCCGTCTCTGTTGGGCTGGCATTCAAATTCATCCCCATGCTGAAAACACATCATCGGGTTACCCGCGTATACTCGCACAAATTCATTTATTCTCAAGATGAATCCCATCAAAGACCTCAGACAATGGGCGCAGCGTGAGCCAAAAACTGGAAAAAACATCACTCTTCGCCCAAAGTATAAGGTAAAAATATAATCACAATGTTCAGTAGGCTTTTAGTATGAATATAAGAGGACCACTTTCGTTCAGCGAAATGGATTTGCAATCGATCTCTGAACTGATTTCGATTACCGACTGTTCTCTCTATCAGAAATCAACCGATATGCTGCATCAGGCAACGGATTCAAATGCTGCTTTGCTATTTGAGATCAATAAGGTCAAACAGCAGAAACGTTTGCTCGCTGCATCTTCAACGGAACTGCTTAATCAAGATCTCGGGATGCATCTGGATACGCTGCTCACCTATCAACTTGAACATCAGCCACATCAGTATTATCTCATCCCGGATCAGGTTCACCAACGCTACCCTCATGCAACTTATTTGGTGAATCATCAAATCGAAGGCTATCTGGGGACCATGGTGAACCATACGGCATCCGATGATTGGATTTATCTGTTTATTTCATTAACCCAGTCACCGATTACAGAGCCAGCAGTGCTGATACAGTGGCATCGTCTGGTCTCTCAGGTGGTGATGCAATATCGTCGTTTTCAACATCAAACCAACCGAACGGATGTGTTACTCAACCGCCTGAATTATGAGGTTTCCCATGATGACCTGACCAACTTGATGAATCGTAGTTTTCTTGCCGACACATTGGAAAGGCTCGTATCAGCATCCCAAAGCCAGTTTAGTTTTACACTGGGCATGTTAGATATCAACGACTTCAAATATATTAACGATCTCTATGGCAATTATATTGGTGATCAGGTGTTGAGATTTGTTGCTCACGCTATTTCTGCCTGTATTCAAGATGAGCAACTGACCTTTCGGATTGCCGGCGATGAATTTGCTTTCATCACCTTTGATCCACAACCCGACACGATCTGCCAAGAAATACTCACCCGGATTCGTGCCGGATATCAGGATATCGCGCATCACATCAGAATTTCCGCAAGTATCGGCATAGCCAGGCACAAGGAAGAATCGAACAATGCGGATCAATTACTGCTCAATGCCAGTCTGGCACTCAAAAATAGCAAGAAAGTCGGTCAGCCCGACATCTGTTGTTACGACACCCAACTGAGTGAAGAATATCACCGTAAGAATCAAGTGATTGATGCACTCAGAGACGCACTGAGCAAAAACCTCGACGAACCACAGGAACTCTATGTTGTGCTCCAACCGATCGTCAGACAGCATCAATCAAGCTGGAACTACTTTGAAGTGCTCTGCCGCTGGCAGAGTCAGATGCTTGGTGAAGTCTCTCCGGTCGAGTTTATCGCGGCAGCAGAACAGTCCGGTCTCATTATCGAAATCGGTCATCGTGTGATTGAACTCGCCTGTCTTGCCAAACAACAGATTGAGCAATCGTTGGCGCAGAAAATCAGGCTGAGTATTAACTGTTCAGCCTATGAGTTAAACCAACAGGACGATTATATTCAGACGCTGAAAGAACAGATCACGTACCATGGTTTTTATCCGGGAGAGTTCACCATTGAAATCACAGAAACAGCCCTGTTATCACAACGACAGGTCACCCGAAATATTCTCAGAAACCTACGAGATGCCGGCTTTAAAGTTGCTCTGGATGACTTCGGTACGGGTTACTCTAGCCTGAATTATATCCATAATTATCCGATCGACTGCATCAAGATCGACGCATCATTCATCAAAAATATGCTATGCAATGATACATCTGAGAAAGTCGTCAGTTTAATCATTCAACTTGCCAATCAATTGGATGTAGATTTGGTTGCGGAAGGGGTTGAAGAGGCGCAATCATTGGCACGGTTATATGAGATGGGCTGTACTCAAATTCAGGGCTATCTCTTCTCCGCACCGCTACCGCCCGAAATGGTCATTGACCAATTGCTCAGACGGAAGAAATCCGACTGAGCAAGAATCAAACGGACAGCACCTAAAATAAATCGAGTGCCCAAAATAAATCGGGTTCAGCGCAAACGCATCTAACTCTGTCCGGTCTTGTCTTCTGTGTGCGCTGCAAGTTTTAACTCTTGCCGTTCAAGCAGCTGATTCATTTTGTTCCGGTGCGCAATAAATTGCTTCATCTCTTTCTTGGCAACAGAAGTTGCCATCGGGATTTTGGCTTTCATCGCGTTAACCGGACGTCCTTTGACAATCAACTCATAGTGCAGATGCGCGCCGGTTACTCTTCCTGACCGACCGGATAATGCAATTTTTTGTCCCCGCGAGACTTTTTGTCCCCGGTGAACCAGAATCTTACTCAGATGCAGATAACGCGTCATGTAAGTGCTGTCATGACGAATCACGATATAGTTCCCGGCATATGGGTGTTTACGGACAATAATCACCGTCCCGTCACCGGTAGACAGCACCGGTGTTCCGACTGGTGTTGCGAAATCAGTGCCGTTATGTGGCATGATGCGCCCTGTTACCGGATGGCGGCGGAAAGGGTTAAATGGCGAACTCATCCGCCAGTGACGGCTGGTTGGGTAGCGACGAAATGCCTTTTGCAGACTATGCCCATCCCGATCGTAATACTGTCCGTCAGTATGCAGGTATGCAGAAACAACCCTGCCACGGGTAAATATTTTGATCGCCTGAATTTCACTGTTGCCGGTCAGTTTATCCCCGATAAACTGCTTCGATTGCACAATTTCAAGCTGATCGCCAGCGCGCAAGTCTTTTGTGAAGTTCACTTTATCTTTCAATAACCGGACCATCTGCTCAATTTCATTACTATTGAGCCCCAGTCGATAGGCAGACTGTGAAAACGATCCCTCAATCTCACCAATCAGTGGGAACGGTTTCCAAGTCCCGGGGATATTGATCTCTCGATACGCATAGCTGCCATCATCCAGACGTGTATAAACGACCTGTTTGACTAAGCTGAATTGCAACGCCATTTTCGCTAAATCATTGCCATCCTTAGTGCGCCAGAATCTCAGAGTATCACCGGGTTGAAGCGTATCGAGTGCCAAATAGTTCAAGTCCGTTTCCATGATTTTCAACAAATCACGATAACTGAATCCAAGTTGTTCAAAAATGCTGCTGAGGTTATCTCCGGAACGAATCACATATTCGTAATCAGGCAGGCTTTCAGCGGGGGCTTGGGTTTGTTCAGCAACCAGTGAATCGACAAGCTGTTTCTCTGAAGAGATACTGACATCAAGACTATGGCGTGTGGTGTGATCGCTCAGTAGCGTATAAAAAGAAACCACAACCAATAAAGGTAATCCCAGGATGAAAACACGTTGTCGTCTGGACAGCGACATCACTCGTTCAACGATTAACTTAACCACAACCCCACCTTGTAAAATAGCTCAAAGACGTCCAAGCATAGGATTTTATGACGTAATCGACATCAGAGTAAAGTCAAAGCATCATTAAAGGGTACCAAAGTACCCTTGCTCGACATCCGGCATGTGAATCACACCAACATAATCCACAGTGATCTTACCGGTTAAATTATGATTTAAATCAATATGTTACTGGTGCGTAGACACCAGACAGTTATCTTCACCATATCCATTGGGAATATATTGTTCAGCATTGGGATCATTCATCCACTGAGTTTCTTCTAGCAGGTAGCGAAACTGATACTCTTGATCTTTCGGGAGACGCGCTTTGTATTTGTATGTCGAAGACTTGGCGACTTTCTTCATCGGTTCCGGTTTCCAATCCAGAAAATCCGCTACAATGGCGACATGGGACGCTGTCTCAGGAATGTCCAGTTCAAAAGTGACTTCTACTTCGTTTTTGGTTTTAAAAAAGCGCTTACTAATCATCGGCAAACTCCGTTTAATCTATGGCCCGTTATCTTTGTTTTAGTCTGATCACAATCATTTGCTAACAAAACATTGAGTGACGCAAACATTGACTGACGAAAATGAGTATCGTCCTTACATGTGAGCAAAAAATAACCAGACTCAATCTATCATAAGAAATATCACACACTTCTACAATCATAGATGAAGTATCAAACAAACACACGGTCATACAGAGGATATGAAATACTGATCTGATGAACTGCAAATTTTACTGTTTTATCTGCGCATATCATCTGCGTTCCCAACATAACGTCAACGCAACACCAAGATACAATTATCTAACTTAATCATCATTCATAGCACAAAAATAGTGAATAAATAGATAGTACAGATGAATAGTGTTGCTACGATATCTAAAAACAGATATTCTTCGCGCCTTATTATCTGGGCTATTTCAAACGTTTGAACCTGAACAGATGACTTACTTTTTGAATATTTGCCAGTGTCAGGCATCGAGGGCACACCTCAGAAAGAGTGTGTTCACCATGCATAGGCCACTGACATATCTGAGAATAATAATGCAAGACAATACAAAAGCGGTTGACGTTGCTCAGCCTTCAGAGTCCGGAAGAGATTTCTGGCGCTTCCTGCTCCCATCATTAGCAGGTATTTTCCTGTTTATGGCCCCACTACGTTATCAGGGCGATTTAACCATCCCCGTTGCGATTCTTGCCGCAGCGCTACGCGACGTCCTGGACCAATATATTGTGACGCTGATTACGCTGATCATTGCCGGGATCGCGGGAGTCTCGCTGCTTTACCGCTGCTATCAGCCCGCGGTCATCCGTCGGCAACCATTTTTAGATCAACTCCTATCGCCTTCATGGCTTTGGCTGATTGTCCGGGTCATCGGGGGAGTTGCAGCACTCTCCAGTTTATACCACTGGGGACCAGCGATGATTTGGGAAGAGAATACCGGCGGTATGGTATTGGAAGGCCTGCTGCCAACGCTATTTTCTGTGTTTATTTTTGCCGGATTACTCCTGCCTTTATTACTCAATTTCGGCTTACTTGAGTTATTCGGTACTCTCCTGAGTAAAGTGATGCGGCCAATCTTCAACTTACCGGGACGCAGCGCTATCGACTGTATGGCATCCTGGCTGGGAGACGGCAGTGTCGGCATTTTGCTGACCAGCAAACAGTACGAAGAGAAATTTTATACCCAGCGAGAAGCCGCGGTTGTCGGGACAACCTTCTCTGCGGTGTCGATTACGTTCAGTCTGGTGGTGATCGCTCAGGTCAAGCTAGAACACCTTTTTTTACCATTCTATGGCACGATATGTCTTGCCGGGCTTGCCGCTGCCATCGTGTTGCCGAGAATTCCGCCCTTAAGCCTGAAAAAAGATCGGTATGTTGATGGCAGTCTGCCAGACCGGGCCGCAGATGCGATTCCCGACGGACATCATTCATTGTCTTGGGGTATGAAATTAGCCATCCAGCGAGCCCAGCAGGTAAAATCCGGTCGCGCTATCGTGGCAGAAGGGTTCCGCAATGCCGCAGATATGGTGTTTGGCGTATTACCGGTTGTAATGGGATTAGGAACGCTCGCCCTGATTGTCGCAGAACACACCTCGGTATTTGCGATGTTAGGTCAACCCTTCATTCCATTTTTACAATGGCTTGGTGTCCCTGAAGCGGTGCAGGCATCGGAAACCATCATGGTCGGTTTTGCCGATATGTTTATTCCGGCTATTTTGGCTTCAGGCATTGATAATGAGATGACCCGTTTTATTATCGCAGCCATGTCAGTCACACAGCTCATCTATATGTCCGAAGTCGGTGCTTTGCTACTGGGTAGCCGTATTCCGGTCAATATTGTCGAGCTGTTTATCATCTTCATTTTGCGAACGCTGATCACGCTGCCCGTCATCACCGGCATCGCGCATCTGATATTTTAGTGTTTGGGCTCAGATGTAACCATCTGAGCTCACTTCAACCTCTCAAACCTCTGCGTCCCCGACACAACATGAACACCGATGACGTGAGCAAAATATGACCGTCTCTATCCGCCTCTAACAGGCACGACAATACAACCCATCGTGACGTTTTACCGATGGGCAAAAAGCGCAGTTAGTTGAGGAGAACGGGGGGCACGCCATCGTGTGAATTTCAGTATGACTATTGGCGTTCTAAGTGGAATGAAAAAAACCCCTTCAATGAAGGGGCAAAATTTACCATCGCTTATTATTATATGAATTACTTACTTTATATTAATTAATTACTTTATATCAATCACTTACTTTTATATGAACGATACCATTCGCACCGACAGTCGTCAGTAGGTATTGCTTTTCTATAGCGTTTTTCGTATGGCATGTCGATTGCGACACTTCAGCCTTAACCAAAATCACCATTGACGTAACCACGGGTCCGGTCATCTTGCGGTTTGCTGAAAATCACCTGAGTATCGTTATGCTCAACCAGTTCTCCCATCAGGAAAAATGCCGTCCGGTCAGAGATACGACGAGCCTGCTGCATGGAGTGAGTCACAATCACGATGGTGTAGTTTTTCTTCAGTTCTTCCATCAATTCTTCGATTTTGTGCGTGGCAATCGGATCCAATGCTGAAGTCGGTTCATCCATCAGAATCACGTCCGGCTCCATCGCGATAGTCCGCGCAATACACAACCGTTGCTGTTGACCGCCTGACAGACCAAACGCATGAGATTTGAGACGATCTTTCACTTCATCCCACAAAGCCGCACTCCGCAGTGAACGTTCGACCACTTCATCAATATGTTTTTTATCACGAACGCCTTGCGCACGGAGTCCGTAAGCTACGTTTTCATAAATACTCATCGGGAAAGGATTCGGCTTTTGGAATACCATGCCGACTTTAATTCGTAAATCAGAGACATCAATATTACCGTAGATATCTTCACCATCCATCGTCAGTTTACCGGTAATTTTCACCCCTTCGATCAGGTCATTCATTCGGTTCAGACAACGGAGTAGTGTTGACTTTCCACATCCGGACGGGCCAATCAGTGCCGTGACCTGACGCTGTGGAATCGGGAGATTAATCGCTTTTAAAGCTTGATTGTCACCGTAATATAAATCTAAATTTTCAATCGCAAATTTATTCATTGTCTTCTATCTCAAGTAATTCTTTATGACCTGTAACCAAGCTTGCTATTTTAATAAGTTGCCGTATTGAATCGCTTAGCAATCAGCTTCGTCACCATGTTAATCAGCAATACCACCACAATCAGAACCGTTGCAGTGCCGTAAGCTTGATTCCACTCTTCCACAGAAAATAGTTCGGTGGTCAACTTATACAGATGGACAGTCAGTGTCCGCCCTGAGTCAAACAGCGAGTCAGGAATCCGTGCAACCATGCCGGCAGTGAGGAACACCGGTGCCGATTCACCAATCACCCGGCCGATACTGAGAATAACAGATGCCAGAATCCCCGGGATAGCACTGGGTAAAATCAAACGCCAAATCGTATAGATCTTTGATGCGCCTAATCCGTATGACCCTTCACGATAGGTTGGCGAAACAGCCATGAGTGCTTCTTCGGTAGTACGAATAATCACCGGCAAGATCAGAATACTCAAGGTCAGCGCCCCCGACAGGATTGAGAACCCGAATCCGAGAATTGCCACAAAAAAGGTCATGCCGAACAGACCGAAAATAATTGACGGGATCCCGGCAAGCGACTCTGTACAGAATCGAATCACTTTCACCAATCGACTGCCAACTTTGGCATATTCCGTCAAATAGATTGCGGTCATGATCCCTATCGGTGCCGCGACAGCAATTGACGCGATGACCATATACAGGGTGGCAACAATCATCGGGAAGATCCCATGCTCATCACCGGTACGGGTATAGTTGTCGGAAATGAAATCCCAATCGACATGCTGAATACCATTGGAAAGAATATACCAGATAATCCAGAATAAGAACCCGACCGTAAACGCGGCAGATAACCAGATAAACGCTCTGAGGATGTTATCTTTCAGTACTCGGGACTGCTTTAGTTTTACGCGATTCATAACTTACTTCGCCTTCTCTCTATTCAGATATAACAGAACTGCATTGAGCATCATGATAAAGACCAGCAACACCACACCCGTCGCATAAAGTGCACTAGCGTGAACACCACTGGCATAGGACATCTCAATGGCGATATTCGCGGTCAGTGTCCGGGCTGAGTCAAGGATTCCCTGAGGCATCGCAGGCGCATTCCCCATCACCATAATAATTGCCATGGTTTCACCCAAAGCACGACCAATCCCCAAAATAACCGCAGTCATAATCCCTGAACGGGCAGCCGGAACAAGCAGTTTAAAAATCGTGAAAATATTGGATGCACCGAGTGCCAGAGAGCCTTCTCTATAGGCCGCAGGCACGGCACGAATTGACGTTTCAGAAACCGTGATCACCGTGGGCAGAATCATCACGCCCAGCACAATCATACCCGCCAGAATCGTGTTACCGGCAGGGACATCAAATACCTGTTGAATCAGAGGGACAATAATGATTAATCCGAAGAAACCATAAACGACGGAAGGAATCCCCGCTAACAGTTCAACAGCAGGGCGAATGATATTCGCCAGACGTTTCGGCGCAATTTCAGCAATAAAGACCGCGGTTAATATCCCAATTGGCACGCCAATCATAACCGCACCCAAGGTCGAAACGACCGATGCCACGATCATCGTCGCGACACCATACAAAGCAGGTGGTAACCAGTCTTCACCGAGGACAATCCCCAGAACACCGACTTCTTTAAATGCAGGAATACTTTCTTTAACAATAAAATAAGCAATGATAAAAAGTGAAACAATACCGATGGTAGCACTGGTCAGAAACAGGCCGTGAAAGATTCTCTCTTTCCAATCAATGCGCTTTCCAATCCGTAGTTTACGGGGTGTAGAAACCGAGCTTTGAGCGGAGCTATCGTTCATAAACTTGTCACTATCTGTTGTTGCGATGGTCATAATCTTCTTCTCACTTATCGGACAAATCCGCGTGAATAGAAAAGGCTCAGCCAACGCTGGCTGAGCAATATATCAAATAAGGGTCAAACTTAGTGGATAGAGATGTAACCTTTCTGGTCTACAATTTTCTGAGCGTCTTTAGTCAACATCCAGTCCATGAATTTCTTCGTTGCAGCAGAAGGTTTGCCTTCGCGATAAAGCACAAGGAAAGGACGCGCAACTTTATAAGAACCGTTTTTCACGTTCGCAACATCAGCAGCGACACCGTCAATCGACAGCGGATGAACCGTTGAGTCAACCGAACCTAACGAAATGTAACCAATTGCATATGGGTTTGATGCAACCATGGTTTTCAGACCACCGTTACCATTGGCAACTTGCGCACGTTGAGAGATAGCAGAAACTTTCTTACCACCAATCTTTTTCTTCAGTTCCATGATTTCTTCGAATGCACCACGTGTACCAGATGCTGTATCACGTGTGATGGCTACGATTGGCTTGTCGTTACCGCCAACATCTTTCCAGTTGGTGACTTCACCACGGTAAATTGCAGAAACCTGCTCAGAAGTCAGACCTTTCAGATGGTTTTTTGGGTTGACGACAACTGCGATACCATCACGAGCAATCACTTCTTCAATCAATGTTGGTTCCTTTTCAGAAGCTTTCAGATTACGAGAAGACATACCGATATCTGCACTACCATTTTTTGAAGCTTTAATACCAGCAGAAGAACCCGGACCTTGAACCTCAATAAAAACATTTGAGTGATCTTTCATATAAGTTTCTGCAAATACTTCCATCAATGGTGTCACACTACTAGAGCCCACTGCTGAAATCGTTTCCTTCGCTGAAGCAACGTTCACTGATAATGCACTGATAAGAGCAACTGCACCGATAACTGTTTTTTTCATCACTATATCCTTAAGTGGCTTGATTGCCGTTTGTTTTTTGTTTCAACGAAAGTCACTTTAGGACGGAAATATGACAATTGTGTTTCAATCAGTTGAAGCATGTATGACAAATGATGAAATTATTTATGTGATGACGCTTCCAATAGCGTTCCAGCCTCATTAACTAAAAACTTATATGTGTCAATGCTGTAAACCATTACATCAATAACCCATCATTGTTCAATATATTAATGATGTCTGTAACACGTCATCTTTGATGTTGAATTATTGAGATGACTGGCTAGAATCGACAAGCTAATCAATAATTCGAGGTAAAAGTATGCGCCAGATCATCAGTCGATGCTCTATCAGGGTCCAAGTCATGATTCCGGTCCTGATAGCTCTGGTCCTATTAACAACAGGTGTCCTATTTGCGACCAACCATCTCAGTCGAGCCTTTAATGGCGTGTCTACATCAACAACACGTATCATTAAGAATAAAGATCAGCTGACTGCAATCATCGACAATATCTATGCCATGCGGATCCGCGCTATCTATAGTATTTTTCAACCGGAAGATGCACAAACGTTGACTGCTGCGCTACGTGAAAAGCAGCAAGTCAATGCGACAATGCTGGATCAGTTCAGTCAGCTCCCGGCGATCAAAAATGAAGCCCGAGCACTTCATCAGGCGATGGATGAATATGTTCGTTATTCCATTGACGTGATGCTGCCGCTGATGAACGAAAAACATAGTCATCATGAGCTTCGTGCTGATTTTGAACAACGTTATCACCGAGCTTCTGAAAACTACCGCAATGCGGGACGCAAGATGGTGAAAGCCGTTCAGACATTGTCAGAACAGATGAACCGTGCTGCGCTACAAGACCTGAATGCCCACGCCCAAAAACATCATTCCATCCTCATGTCTTCAATCATCGGGCTACTGATGGTGTTGGTGATCATCGCTGTTTCTGCCTGGCTATTGGCAGGGGTCATTGTCAAACCGATTCATCAATTACAGTCTGCCATGCGGCGAGTTGCTCAAGGCGACTTGACCGTGAACATCATCGCGGAAGGCAATAATGAACTGTCTTCGCTGACCCAAGATGTCAACACCACTGTCATACAGTTGCAGCAAACCACTGAGACATTGACATCTATCAGTGCCGATGTGGCATCAGCAGCGACAGAACTCGCAACCGTCATGACACAATCTCGTGCCAACTTTGATCAGGAGAAAGCGGATCTTGAACAAGTAGCATCCGCGGTTTCTCAATTGGAGATAACCGCCAACGACGTGACGAGTCACGCCCAAGACGCCGATACTGCCGCACATCAAGCCAGCGAACGCGCAAGAAAAAGTCTGGATATATTCGAGCAAACCGGTCGCCTCAGCACTCAAATGGCAGGACAAATCGGAGAAGCGGCTCAGGTGGTTGCGTCACTGAAGGCGCAGTCCGAGCAAATCGGTACGGTGATTGAAGTGATCGAAAACATTTCCGAACAAACCAATCTACTGGCACTCAACGCAGCGATTGAAGCAGCGCGAGCCGGAGAAAGCGGACGCGGTTTCTCTGTTGTTGCTGATGAAGTTCGTCTGCTGGCGGCCAGAACGCAAGCGTCCACAAAGGAGATTCAAGAAATCATTGAGACCCTCCAACAGCAGTCAGGGCTCGCAAATGACAGTATGACCACCAGTCTGGGAATGTTGGATAACAATCAATTGATGGCTCAAGAAGTTCAGACATCACTCAATCAAATCGTCGAGTCGATTACTGATTTGGAAACCGTCAATACTCTGGTGGCATCGTCTTCTGAAGAACAACGCTCAGTGACCGCTGATATTAGCCGGAATATTAACAACATCTATCAACTGGTCACGCAAAACGTCACCGGTGTGATTCAGTCAGCCGAAGCCAGTCAGGAACTTTCATCGCTTGCCGAACAGCAATCACAACAACTCAGTTACTTTAAACTGCGCTAATCAATCGTCATCCCTTCGGTTTGATCCCAAGGGATGACCCTGAGTACGATTGTGACCCCAAAAAAATGCCGTGGCATCTTCTGCCACGGCATTCATGGTTAACCACATCGATCAAATCACTCAGGTATTATCATCTTGCGCTGCCGGCTTCTTCCGCGGAATAAAGACCGCATCACCCACAGGCACATTCTGATAAAAGCCTTTATCCCGATTCGGTGCCTTTTTCTTATCCGACGGTCTTGCTTTACGAACCGGGGCTTGCTTCTTCGTCGGTTGACGCGGAATGACTTTCTTCGGTCTAATCCCTTTGAATTTGCCTTTTAAATCGTCAAAGACTGAAAATTGAATGGTTTGTGCCAAAAACGCTTCAACCCGTTTGAAACTATCCCAGTCTTTCGGCCCCACCAGCGAAACTGCATCACCTTTATTGCCAGCCCGACCAGTACGACCAATTCGGTGCACATATTCCTCGGTATGCTTTGGCATATCAAAGTTGATGACATGAGTCACGGTACTAATATCCAATCCCCGGGAAGCAACATCCGTGGTAACCAGAATCTTGAACACACCCCGTTCAAACTGACTCATAATGGTGTTACGTTGCGTCTGATTCAGCTCACCACTTAAGGCTATAGCCTTTAATTTCCGCTGATTCATTTTTTCCGTCAATCGCTCAGTATCCGCACGGGTTGCGGTGAAAATAATGACCTGTCGGTAAGATTCAGTATCAAGCACACGATCCAGAATCGCCTCTTTATGATCAAGATGATCACACAGATAAAAACGCTGACGAATATCTTGGTGCTGTTCATTCGAGAGACCAACAGCGATGCGTTTCGGCTGATTCAGCATTTCCATCGCGATATCATTGACTTCAGCATGGTCGAGTGTGGCAGAAAACATGAGCGTCTGACGACGACGATGTTTGGCTGCGTGGTGAATCCGTCGCAACTGAGGGGCGAACCCTAAATCCAGCATTCTGTCGGCTTCATCCAGAATTAAGGTTTCCAGACCATCCAGAAACAGAGAACGGTGATCCAAGTGATCGACCAGACGTCCCGGTGTTGCCACAATGAATCTCGGATGACGCCGCAGCGCTTTCACTTGGTCATTGAAGTTTTCACCACCGACAATCAACGCGGCATCGTACAACAGTCCACCCAGCATCGTACGCAACTCACCGTAGACCTGCTTTGCCAGTTCACGTGTTGGTGCCAGAATCAATCCACGCGCATCTTTCGCAGAAAATGCTTTGCTCTTTAATGACTTGTGCAACATAGGGAGTACAAAGGCAAGCGTCTTGCCCGAACCGGTTTGCGATGACGCCAATAAATCCTTGCCGGCAAGCGTCAGAGGGATCGCTTTCTGTTGTATTTCCGTTGCTTGCTTGAAATCGTAATGGTTAACGTTCTTCAATAAACGATTATCTAAGCCTAAATCTTTAAACTGCAAAGGAGTCTCCAATTATGTGTGACTAAATCAATGTCCATTCCCCATGAACAGGGGGGGACGGCATGAAACGCGCTATCATAACGCAATTCCCCGAAGGTGAATAGAAAAGACCGCCACGCTTTGGGGTAAAAATCAGCAGGACTAAGATGATTTTCTCATAAGTTTTTCATATTTCTTATTTTCCTCTGACTTTTCATTGTCAATTTCAGTGCTACAATCTTAAAACATACTGCTTGTTGCCGTCGTATTGTCAAAATGATGGAAAGCAAGTGACTTTGATCCGAAAGAACAATCAAGGAGTTCATAATGAACAAAGTATTTTTGGCAGTAGCAGCGTCAGGTGTTGTCTTTCTTTCCGGGTGTGCCTCTAGCACCGATAGTGCAACTACGGCAAAAATGGATGAGCTGAGCAACCAAGTCAGCCAACTGAGTGACCAAGTCGCTTCCCTAAAAAGCAGTCAGATGATGATGAGTGATAAAATCGATCAGACTTCAGATTCCGTCAATGCGGTACGAGAAGAAGCACAACGCGCTAATGAACGTATCGATCATATCGCCCAGTCTTACACTAAATAACATCCCCCCCTCTTTTCGATATCAATGCAGGGCAACATTCGTTGCCCTGCATTTTATCAATCGAAGTTCAATGACCTGCACTGAATGATCTGCACTCGTGGCTACTGCACTTCAACAACCTCAACCGGGATACCATTTTTACTGACTAATGCCGCTTTGGCCTTCTGGTCGGAATGATTAAATTCCGCCATCCACCAAACTAGCTCCTGTGGCAAAACCAAGGATTTTTTACTGCCGTTACTGCGTGTCAGTGGTTCATGAGCCTCGACAAATACCGAGCGGTCCGGTTCAAGGGACACTTTGACCGGTTCATCAATGACCCGAACTTTTTTGCCCACATGAACATGGTGAAATAACCAATCGATATCCTTCGGATTCATTCGAATACAACCTGCACTTACCCGCAGTCCGATGCCGAAGTCTTTGTTAGTCCCATGAATCAGATAATCACCGGCTCCGTAGGCAAGCCGCAAGGCAAATAAACCCAACGGGTTGTCAGGGCCCGCAGGGACGACCGCTGGCAGCTCGATCCCCTTCTTACGATACTCTGCCCGGATCGACCGGGGGGGTGTCCAAGTCGGGTTGGGGCGTTTCTGGCTAATTTTCGTTGTCATTTCCGGGGTATCGCGTCCAATCCGGCCAATACCGACGGGGAAAATATGAACCAGATGTTTTTGGGGTTCGAAATAATAAAGTCTCAGTTCCGCCAGATTCACCACAATCCCCTGCCAAGGCACATCCGGTAAAATAGTCCGCGCTGGAATGGTCATCACATGCCCGACTTGCGGTAAAAACGGATCCACACCGGGGTTGGCTTCCATCATGTTCAAAAAACCCACATTGTAAGCATCCGCGATATTCGCGACGGTGTCGCCCTTTTGCACCTCATGATAAATAATTTTGCCGACGATACGGCTTCCCTCAGGAGGAAGAGGATAGGTTTTGGCCTGAATCTGTAGACTCAGACAACACATCACAAACGCCAACAACAGATTACGAATCATGGCAGCTGTTATCCTTTGCTTTTTGATAAAGAGACAAGGTTAGCTTTCTTTCAACCTGATGATCAACGATTGGCTGAGGATATGACGTATAATTCACAGATGGGTCACGCCAAGGCTCATGAATCCACTTGTTTGACAGCGACTCAAGCTCCGGCACCCACTCACGCACAAACGCCCCTTCCGGATCAAATTTTTTCCCCTGAGAAACCGGATTAAAAATCCGAAAATAAGGCTGACCATCACATCCGGTCGATGCAGACCACTGCCATCCGCCGTTATTGGCAGCAAAATCTCCGTCAATCAACCGACTCATGAAGTAACGCTCTCCTTCTCGCCAGTCAATGTGTAAATCTTTAGTCAGGAAGCTCGCAACCACCATTCTCAGACGATTATGCATCCATCCGGTCTGATTCAATTGTCTCATTGCCGCATCAACGAGCGGATAACCGGTCATGCCCTGTTGCCAACGCGCCAGTGCTTCAGAGGCATCATGCCAGTGTAGTTTCTCCCCCCAGGGATGGAAGTTTTTCCCTTGACACAGTGAGGGCTGAAAATAGATTAAATGCTGATAAAATTCCCGCCAGATCAGTTCATTTAACCAAGACTCAGCCCCCGCTGATAAACGACCATGTTCTGATGTTTGATACAGCCTTGCCAGACACTGGCGTACCGATAGCGCCCCAATGGCCAGATATGGCGATAATCCACTGGTCGCGCTTAGCGCTGGAAAGTCACGCTGATGATGATAAGCATCGACGCCCTCTCGACAAAAAGCTCGGAGCCAATCGCGAATTTCATCGGATGTCACCGGCCATGCATGGCTGGATTCTCGCGGGTAAGAAAAGTACTCACAAACGTTACTCAGCTTCGCTTCATCATGTGATGGCGCACTGACGGCCGGTGATGGCGCAACGACGGTTGGTACGATGAACTGTGCCTGCCAAGCTTTGCGAAAGGGCGTAAACACTTTAAAGAACTCCCCTTGCTTGGTTAAAACCTGTCCGGGTGAGAACACACATTTATCATGGCATGCCTGATAAGCAATTCCCTGCTGTTGTAAACACTGCTTGAGTTGCTGATCTCGCTGCTGCTCATTGAGTTCATATTCAATATTGACCAACACCGTATCCGCCTGCAGTTGCCGGGCCAAAGCAACAACCACCTCGACACTCGCAGCAAAATCACTCACTTCCCGGTAGTATAAAGGCACGTTCAATTGCCGCAGCTCATGACGAATCACCGGCAAGCGCCGTGCAATCAAATCAGCCTGTATCGGTGCCATATCGTGCTGTCGCCACTGCTCCGGCGTGGCAACAAAGATGGCACAAACCGGCTCACCACTGCGAATTGCCTCATTCAGCGCCGTATGATCAATTGTTCTCAAATCCCGTCTGAACCAAACCAACTTCATGCTTATTCCCCTTTATAAGCCACCAATTTTTAGTGATATTATGCTTCACTATCAAATGGTTGTAATAGTCCATCACTGGTCACAACCAGTGGTGTCTGTCCCTGTAATTCTCTTTCCTGCTTCGGTGTCTGTTCAGGTAAATCTGCGCCCTGCGCTTGCAACTGCTGGAGCTGACGAACCACTTGCTGCTGCTTACTTGTCAGGGCTCGATTAGAGAAAAAATCTATGCGCTGAAATGCCCCTTCGCTGGCATGTTCGAGTAGTCCGGACAGCTCGTCAACACCATCGAGTAATGCTGTAAAATATCCCTGCTCCGCAATCTGTAATGCATGCAACCACGCCCAGATACTGCCCACCGGATCGAGACTGACACACAAACACTTCCCCAAATGACTCGCTCGGTTCGCTGTGGTAATCATCCAGGCGAACTGCCCTGTCAACATGGCTTGAAACAACCCACGTTGAATCGATTGCTGGGAGCTTTTCATCCGCACCAGTGCCTCATCGACCGGAATCACGAATTGCTGTCTGACAATCTCCAGCGGATAATTTTTCAATACCGCCACCATCACGGCTTCTGCCTTACCGCGATTCAACTGAGCCAACGCAGAAAGAAATGACTCACACTCTTCCAGTCCCCCGGAACCGGAAAGCTCAAGTTCTGACGAGTCCGCCGATTGGAGCAGTTGTGTGACATTACCAATCGAAATGCCTTTCGCCAGCCAACTCTGAATTTGCTGAATCTGCTGAATATCTTGTTCACTATATAATCGGTGCCCTTTTTCTGTTCTGCTCGGCTCGACCAAATGGTAGCGACGCTGCCATGCTCTGAGCGTCACTGGCTTTACGCCGGTGATCGCAGAGACTTCACGAATTGCATAACGTTTTTCTTTAGAGTCCATAACGTAACTTCAATGCTTGTGGGTAAGGATTTAGATAATGCTGTTGTGCCAAATAAGAATTCGGGTAAAGCGTGAGATAATGTTGAATCAGTGTTACCGGCACCAGTAACGGAACAAGTCCCTGACGATACTCATGAATGATGCGTGACAGTTCTGCTTTTTGATCCGGTTCGAGCGCTCGCTTAAAGTACCCTTGGAGATGCATCAACACATTAGTGCTATTTTTCCGGCTGGCAGGCTTCGCTAATGCTTGCATCAGTGCCAGCCGATACTGTTCAAAGAATTCTGTTGGTGTCTTATCCCCCATATGAGCGACCATTCTGCCGATCGAACGATAAGCTTCCGGGCTATGTGCCATCAGTGTAAATTTATAGCGACTATGAAATGCAACCACATTGGCCGGTGTCGGGTCATGACCGACCGACTGATACAGATCATGCAGACAAAAAATGCGCAAGATAAAGTTCTCACGCAACTTGGGATCATTCAGACGGCCATCTTCCTCAACCGGCAGCCAAGGCATGGTCGCCATCAGCTTCTGTGTATATAAACCGACACCCTCTTTACGAACACCGCCGTCATGATAGACCTTGACTTGCTTCATCCCGCAGGTCGGGGATTTAGCCGCAACCACATAACCGCACAACAGTTGTTGTAACTGACCGAGTTCCTGAAGAGCTCTGTCGGTAAATTCTGCCATTTGCTCGGTATAATCAGCCGTGTCGTTTTTCGTTTCCACTAACCGAATGACACCGTGTTTCTCGTATTGACGAATGGTTGGTCTGGGAGTCGTCATGCCAGCACCGACTTCTGGGCAAACCCGAACAAACTCGCAAAATGGTGCCAGTTCGCCCATCACAAAGTGGCTTTTCTTATGCCCGCCATCAAAACGGACCTGTTGACCTGTCACACAACTACTCACACCCACTGGGATTTTCGTTTCCATCATTGCGCCCTCATCATCATACAACTCGTCACACATAACTCATTGCATATAAATAGTTATACAAAAAATATAGCTGTATAACAATGATAGCAGATTGTACAAAAAAAAATCATGTATAATTTACTTGTCGCCGTTTAATTCTGTCCCAGTCAAAATATCGATCAGAAAAATTTCTCACCTTTTTAAAATCATCTTATGATAATGACTGTACAGACAAGAAAAATGAATAAGTGAAGCATTCGTTATCAGCCCTTGTCTCTTATTGGCATATTTTATGCTAATAATTATACGAATAACTTTTATGCAGATAGCTTTTATACGAATAGCTTTTGTGCGAATAGCATTACGTAATTTGAACGATTAGATAAGTCTGTAAAATGTTCCCTGACTGAAGACTATGACCAGGGTCGATCGCATTGATAATTTCAACTAAGCTCATCAATGTACCTTGTCGGAGTGACGTAACAAAGGAATAATTAAGTTTGGATAAAAGCCTTTATCTCCTTGAAATTGAAATAGAGCAACTTAAGCGCCGTTGCGAAATTGCGCCGACAGACGTTCTGTGTAGAGCAGAACAGTGTCTGACACGCTCCAGACAAATTCACTTCGCTGAGGGAGCCATTCAATGCCTGATGCTTATGTGTCGATGTGCTTTGATACTCGGAAAATATGCACAGGGAATCCGCTATGCCAAAGAAGCACTGGCGGCTCAGAATGAACTCGACAATGACGAATATTTGCCGGAAATTCTGCACCTCCATGCTTTACATTCATGGGAAGAGGGGAA
Organism: Vibrio spartinae; assembly: GCF_024347135.1. NCBI lineage: Bacteria > Pseudomonadati > Pseudomonadota > Gammaproteobacteria > Vibrionales > Vibrionaceae > Vibrio > Vibrio spartinae. Next base: position 979,870 of record NZ_AP024908.1, read on the forward strand.
ATTTTATACCGCCCAGCAATACTGGATTCATGCCTTAGAGCAGGCAACGCTTGAAGAAGACATCCATATTCTGATCAAAAGTCTACTCGGACTCGGCAATATCTGGCGGAGTACCCACGAATATCACCTCGCATGCGCGACCCATGAACTGGCGGTAAAAGTCGCCAATAATACCCGTCAGGAATCACTCGAAGGCAGAGCCAGAATTTTATGGGCTTGGGATTTATATCTGCTCAACCGTTATGTCGATATGTTAACGGTTTTAGATGGCGCGCTTGAAGTTCTGGAGGACAAAAACTTCCTTCAGGAAGTTGCGGAAGTCTGGGATTTCCGGGCCCTTGCATTGCTGGGACTGGAGCGTTTGGAAGATGCCGAAGAAGCCGCTCAATATGCGCATGATTTGGCTGTGGCTAATAATTTTTCCTGGGTAAAAACACACTCCTACATCAACCGTGCCCGATTGGAAATGCTCCGTCAGAATATGGCGGAAGCAAACACACTGCTCAATAAAGCCGAACAAGCAGCCCGAGAGTCGACCAATGATGAGTTATTAGCGTTAGTTTATTTTCAACAGTCTTTGGTTGCTGAACAGCAAGAAGATTACCAAAGTGCATTAGTGGCTTTTAAACGCTACCGCAGTTGTTCCACGTCGCAGCTAGATATGCAAAACAAGCGGGAAAGTAAAGACAAAGTCCGGAATTCGAAAAAACAGTTGGAACAAAGAGCGAGAAAGCTCATTAACCGAATCCGGGGTCAATATGAATATGACCCAGAGAAACATCTGACCAATGTCGTTTCGGAAACTTACTGGTGGGAACAACTGGTCTTATTTAAAACCGCACTGAAATCATCAAACTATTCCGTCATTATTATCTATCATGAGACCCCCCGTTATATTGACGCCTGTACCGAATTAACCCACTCACTCTGTTCAAAACGGGATCTGGTCTCCCGCCTGAGCTCAGACCGACTGGGACTATTACTGGCAGATACCGGTGACAATGCTCAGCAGATTTTCGATATTTTACAGCAGATGATTCAGATTTATCCTTGGGGAAGAAAAGGTCTGACAGGCGACCTTCCGGATATTTCACTTCATAATATCCTTTCTTTCCCGTTTACATTAGATCAACTCACTGAATTACCACTGAAAGGGTCGTAAAATGCAGGACTTACTCAATAAAGTAAAAAATGCAGGTCTTGATGTCACTGCGGTCAGTGGGGAAGAAGCCATCACTTTCTGGGAACAAGTCAAAAATGACATTGCCTCAACACCATGGCAAAAAGCCCAGTGCTATATTATCAGCGCAGAGTACCGAGTATCGCTCAATCAGTTTCAACAAAGTATTGAGGAACTCAAAGCCGCCCGAGCATTCCTGCAATTTCCACAAGATGCTGACAAAATCTTATCGATAGAAATCAGTTTAAGTGAACGCTTTATCGCAATCGGGGATTATCAAACTGCCTTACAAGCGTATATTTCTATTTCAAACCTCGCTGTTGAGTACGGTTTTATTGATGAATACGCTCAGGCTGTTCTGGGGATGGGATCACTCTGTCATCGCTATGGTGACTCGGCTAAAGCAATGCGCTTTTATCAAAAAATCGATAGTATTGATCATGCACTCTCCAGTCGTGTGCTCCGTCTTCGCTATAGAATATCGATGCTCGCCTGCTGTATCGACCTTAAAAATTATAAACAGGCAAAACTGCTCATCAAAGAGTGTGAGGAGCTCAGTATACTGGTCAGTGACAAAACACTGGCGGGTCAGATCCTGTTATACAAAGCAAAAATTTATCTCGCAGAAAATAATGTTTCTGATGCTTTACACGTTATCGCCTCTGTCCCTTATACCACTCGACATCACTACCTGATCTCACTCTCGTGCTTAATCAAAATCGAGCTGGCGCATTGCTTCACTCGAATCGGAAAAGTTCATCTCGCAGAAATGCTACTCCTCAGTCAGAATAAGAAAATTGCGTCATTTACCCATCCGGAATTGAAAAAAGATCTATATCAGGTTCTCAGTTATATTTATGAATATCAACATAAATACCAGCAAGCACTGGACTGTCAAAAGCGCGCCTTTCAGGTCGAATCCGATTTAATGAAACGGATTCCGATCGGCGATTTGGGCACAACGCAACTTCGTCGGCTATCTCGCTTTGAACTTCAGTTAAAACTGATTTTGTCAGAGATCGAAAATCGGGAACTCAAAGAAACAACGGAAAATCAAAAAAATACCGTGGCTCAGCTCCAGCAAGATGTCTTTACCGATCCGCTGACAAAACTCCATAATCGCCGCTGGTTGGATACTAAGCTCAAAGATCTGCTGCTGCATGAAGTCCCCTTCGCCTTTCTTGTCGTGGATATTGATCATTTCAAATCCATTAATGATGAGCTCAGTCACCTTGTCGGAGACAAAGCCATTGTCAATGTATCCAGACTGTTAAGCGAGTATTTCGGTTTTCAACAGGCCTCTTGTGTGCGTTTTGGCGGCGAGGAATTTCTGGTGATTATCGAAGGGACAACACTGGAAAAAGCGCAAACCCATGGTGAACACTTCCGTGAAAATATATACCAATTCAATTGGCAAGAGATTCTGGGAGAAAGAGGATTGACGGTCAGTATTGGAATCACGTTACACCGGGAAGGAGAGAACACACAGCGCACCTTCTATCGCGCGGATAAAGCGCTCTATCGTGCGAAAGCCAACGGCCGTAACCAAGTCTGTGTCGAAGAATAACCCATCGCAAGCCGAATCAAGAACAACGCCCAGAATATGTTGCATCACCAGCGGCTCTGAACTGACAAGAAAATCACGCAAAAAAAAAGCCAAGCGCAATACGCACTTGGCACAATCAATGTGAACAACAAGGTTCACTAACAACGTCAGTTGGCTAGGTGACCCTCGGCTTAAGGGTCATTGTGATTAATGCACATCCCATGCCAACTTTAAATAACCAGCAAATACAGAAAATTAGATGATATGGTCAACAATTGAGTGCATTCATACGAATAGACAAATTGCATTTTGCAAAAAACATCCTCATCTTGCAAAAAGCAAACTGAATTCAAACACCAATTTTGCAAAGTCTATGGGGATCTCGATCAGAATTCGATATACTGAATGCCCAATGACTTTTTATATCTGATTGACTCAATGAATTATTTCATCACTTTCTTAAAAGGCCTCGCCATGGGCGCCGCAGATGTTGTGCCAGGTGTTTCCGGTGGCACGATTGCTTTTATTACCGGTATCTATGACAAACTGCTGGAAAGTATTCGTCGTATTAACCCCAGACTGATCACCTACCTACGTCAATATGGCGTAGCCGACACATTGCGTCATATCAATGCGTTATTTTTACTGAGTCTGTTCAGTGGCATTTTTGTCAGTATTCTCACACTGGCCAAACTGATCTCTTGGTTGCTGGAGACCCACCCGATCCCACTCTGGTCATTCTTCTTCGGTCTTATTCTGGTTTCCGTCTACCATATTTTCAGACAAATCGAGCAGAAACGTTTATTAGACCTCGTCGCATGGGGAGTCGGTTTAGCGCTCGCCTACACCATCACCGTCTTACAACCGCTGAACTTAGACCCCTCACTGCTGAATGTTTTTATTGCCGGGGGCATTGCGATTTGCGCCATGATTCTACCGGGAATTTCCGGGAGTTTTATTCTGCTGCTGCTCGGCATGTATACACCGATTCTTGATGCGGTGAAAGTAATGCAAATCGATATTCTTATGGTCTTTTTGGTCGGGTGTGTTGTAGGGCTATTAAGTTTTTCTCACCTGCTCTCTTGGTTACTGAAACATTACCGGAATATCACATTGTCAGGATTGACGGGGCTTATGGTCGGAACATTACCGAAGATCTGGCCGTGGAAAGAAACGTTGACCTGGCGGACCAACTCTCATGGTGAGCAAGTTCCGCTTGTGCAACACAATCTGTCGCCAATGGCGTATGAGCAACTCACATCGCAATCCGCGCAACTGTTGCTGGCAATCGTAATGATGTGTAGTGCCATTGTCTTGGTACTGGCCCTTGAAAAATTTGCCCGTCCGTCACATGGATAAGCATCGCAGACACATGTCGATTTGGGGAAGGATCACTTCCCCATGATAATATGCAACAAGGCTAATTAGAGAAAATGAACCCACCCTAGAATTTTTAGTCACAAAAAATCAACAAATACAACAAAATCATCCGTTTTACCGCCTGATTAACAATTTTCCTACCTGAAATCTAATTAATTCTAGACACATCATTTTGTCACTATAATATGAATTTTTCTGGACTTGAGTGACACGAATGGTGGCACGAATCACAGCACACGACTTCAGTCTCACGACCGTTCAGAAATATTATAATTCGAATCCGGATGTGATCTGAGACAGAGACAAGCCGTCCTCCGGCAAAAATCAATCCCGATGATCAACATTCCCCCCATCACTAAATCGCAGGAATTAGTATGCAAAGCAACAACATCTTCGCTCGTTTTGCCCGAGGCAACTTAGTGCTGCAAATCATTGCAGGCATTGTTTTCGGCGCACTTCTGGCGACCTTCGCTCCCGAAGCAGCAACAAAAGCCGGCTTGCTGGGCAGCTTTTTTGTCAGCGCACTGAAAGCCGTCGCACCCATTCTCGTTTTCGTTTTAGTTGCAGCTTCTATTGCCAATCAGAAAAGAAACCAACATACCTTTATGCGCCCTATCGTGGGGTTGTATTTACTGGGAACATTTACCGCTGCGCTCACTGCAGTCGTATTAAGTTTTATGTTTCCAACCACATTGACACTGGTTGCCGGTGCGCATGGCGCAACTCCACCACAAGGCATCACAGAAGTCCTTCATACCCTTCTGTTTAAGATTGTCGATAATCCAATCAATGCGATTGTTCAAGCCAACTATATCGGTATTCTGGCTTGGGCAATTGGTTTGGGATTAGCCTTACATCATGCCAGTGCATCCACCAAAGCCTTACTCGAAGATCTCAGCCACGGTGTCACAATGATTGTTCGCTTCGTCATTCGCCTCGCGCCGTTCGGTATCTTTGGTCTGGTGGCTTCAACATTTGCGACAACCGGATTTTCGGCACTTGCCGGCTATACCCATCTGCTTGCGGTCTTGCTGGCATCAATGTTGATTATCGCTCTGTTTGTCAATCCGATCATCGTTTATGTCAAAACGCGTCGCAACCCTTATCCATTGGTTCTGCAATGTCTGCGTGAAAGCGGTGTGACCGCCTTCTTCACCCGTTCGAGTGCTGCCAATATTCCGGTCAACCTCAACCTGTGTGACAAACTCGGATTGGATGAAGATACCTACTCCGTATCCATTCCTCTCGGCGCGACGATCAATATGGCGGGGGCTGCTATCACGATCACCGTTCTGACACTGGCGGCAGTGAATACCATGGGCATTGAAGTTGATATGATGAGCGCATTACTGCTCAGTCTCATTGCAGCAATCTCGGCATGTGGCGCTTCGGGTGTTGCCGGTGGCTCTCTGCTCCTGATTCCACTCGCATGTGGCCTTTTCGGTATCTCTAACGATGTGGCGATGCAGGTCGTTGCGGTCGGATTTATTATCGGGGTCATTCAAGATTCAGCAGAAACCGCGCTAAACAGTTCAACAGATGTTGTGTTCACCGCAGCAGTCTGTCAATCAGAGCATCAGAAGACAGTCTGATGCTGTTGTTTTGTTATCCTGCCTAAGGGCAGGATAACATCTATCAATATTGATGAGCGGGGCTCAGTGCATATGCTTATCGGTAAAGTCCAGTTTGAGATTCGTTTCCTCACCCCCACCTTTTCCAGTGTCAGCATCCGCTGGTGCTTCACCGCTGGTTGTATCGTCATGCGGACCGGGCAACAACTCTTCCATTTCTGCAACCAACGCATCGCTGTCATCGGTTGACGGTAAGTCGTCATCTGGATACTCACGTTGGGGAATCGGAACATTACGCTTATATAACTTATTGAAAGCCCGAATAATCAGATGCTTCCCGATTGTCCCTGACTTAATTTTTTTCAACAATGGTTTGGCAAAACTTTGCAACAACACAATCGAGTCAACCCCAAGGCGGCTACCGACATCATCCCGCATCCCTTTTGCCGGTTCATAACCACAATGTGCCGATAAAAATAGCCAGATATAAGCGACTGAATTACCGTATGCACCATGATCCATCCACGCTTTCCCGGCATGATACATCGCCTCGGCATTGCCTCTTTCTCCGGCACATTCCAGCCAGTAGCAGCCTTTGCGATGATCTTGGCTCACACCATTGCCCTTGAGATAACTCAAACCTAATTTCATCATGGCCTCCGAGCTATCCAGCCTCGCAGCCTTGGCATACCAGAAACAAGCATCTTCAGGCTTCGGGACCGGGTTATCCCGGGAAACATACCAGTCTCCTAAGTTCAGTTGGGCCGGGATGAAGTTTGACATTGCCACCTTTTCGAGGATCCGGACCCCTTTTTCAATATCTACGGCAATCCCCAAACCGGAGAAATAGGCTTTCGCCGTTTCGCAAAGTGCATGTAAATCCCCTTCCAGACCACGAATATACACTTGCCAGAACCTTGCTTTTTCTTCGAATATCGTATCCTTGCGGGAACGCTGACAAATCCGCACGACACCATACATTCCGGTAATATTTTCCAGAGACGCCGCCTTCTCATACCAAAATAATGCTTCCCGCAGATCGCGTTTCTCGGCTTCTTTAGCCAAATAAAGAATAGTCGGAATGTGGCCTTCATCGGCTTTTTTCTGCCGCTCTTTCCGGTCTTCTGCCATGGCTTGCTCTCTCGCACGACGCCCTGAGTCTTCTCTTGCCTGACGTTCAGCTTCCAGCCGTTTTTGTTTTACCGAAAGGACCAGCATCCAAGACACCAATAAAATCAGTGATAGACCAGCCAGTCCCATTAAAAATCCGATAATATTCATTCATGCCTATTTCTGGTTGGTTGCAAAGCAGAGCAATCAGGCACTGATGCCTGATGATTCCAATATCAAAAAGAATATCAGCAACAGATGTAATCATGCGAGTCATTTTCCTCACAAAGTGATATCTACCTAAAATAAGGATGAGAATCGATGCTGAAGATTAGTCACTTCTGACAGACTTTCATCGACTCCCGCCGCAAAAATAAATCCTGTGGTATATAAAATATATAACTAAAATATATAGCGTGTGTCGCCTTCGTTTGCGTTAACCTTGTAGCAATCGCGTGATCTGTGTACATTTTGTGACGAACTGTACATTTTGTAACGAACACTTGACCAATGCACAACAAAGTTTTTTACTAGAACTGTTTTTAGCAGAAACAATACAAGTAAGAATAACCGGGTGGAAAACTAAATGCATAAAGTGAACGATACGGTCCAATCTCAACCTTATCCTTTAGGTGCCACACTGGACGCCGACGGATGCAACTTTTCTGTTTATGCACCGGGGGAGCAGTCCATTCGGCTCGCATTATTCGATGAACAAGGACGCTACGACACATATCCACTCGACGATGAGTATGCCGGCATCCGGTTTACCTATATTCCGGCAATTCGCGCCGGTCAAAAATATGGCTATCTCATCAAGCAGCCAGAGCAGAAAAAGTGGCAATATATCTCCGACCCTTATGCAAAATCACTGGATGGGCCACTCAGCTATACCCCCCCATTCACCATCAAATCAAGTTTTCAACTGCCCAAATGTGTGGTTGTCGATGACCGCTTTGACTGGCAGGAAACATCTCACCCCAATATTCCACGGGAAAAGACTGTTCTATTCGAAACCCATGTGAAGGGTTTGACACAACAACATCCGGATATCCCGCCCAAGTTGCGAGGAAAGTATCTCGGACTGATTCACCCGGCGATGATGGCATTTTATCAAAAGCAGCATATTCAAACGCTCCAGCTCCTGCCTATCGCCGCTTGTATGCATGAACCTCACCTGTTAAAAGCACAACAAGTCAATTATTGGGGATACAATCCGTATCTGTTTATGGTGCCCGATCCACGCTACGCGATTGATGATCCGGTCACAGAGTTAAAAACGGTGATTCGCACGCTGCATGAGGCGGGTATTGAAGTGATTTTGGATGTGGTATACAACCACACTGCCGAAGGTGGCGCTGATGGGCCGCTCTTCAACCTGAGAGGGTTAGACCCCAAATATTACATCACGGATGACCATGCTTATGCCAATTTTACCGGGTGTGGCAACACCATCGATCTGGCTTATCAGCCGTCTCTCAATCTGGTCATGGATACACTCCGCTATTGGGTCAGTGAATATCACATCGATGGCTTCCGTTTCGATCTTGCCGCAACCCTCGGCCGTTCCGGAGAATCATTTAGCCCGAATGCTCCGTTTTTTAAAGCCGTTGCTCAAGACCCCGTACTCAAGCAAACCAAACTGATCGCAGAACCTTGGGATATTGGGCCGAACGGTTATCAAGTCGGCAACTTCCCGTTCGGCTGGAACGAAACCAACGATAAGCTCAGAGATATCAGTCGCAGCTTCTGGCGTGGTGATCAGGGATACCTCAAAGAATTTGCAACCCGAATCATGGGTTCACGGGATTTATACAGTGCTGCAAACTGGCCTTTCAAACTCACGGTCAATTACATCACTTATCATGACGGCTTTACCCTTCAAGACCTGGTGTCATACAAACACAAGCATAATGAAGCCAATGGTGAACAGAACCGGGACGGTCACGGCGACAACCGCTCTGAAAACTATGGCATCGAAGGCCCGACCCAAGATGCGGAGATTAACAAAGTCCGGATGCAGCAGAAACGCAACTTTATGGCCACAGTTCTGTTTTCATTTGGTATCCCGCACCTCCTGACGGCCGACTTGCTGTCCCATACACAACAAGGCAATAACAACGCATACTGTCAGGATAACGAGATTAGCTGGCTCAAATGGCAGTTAAACAAAGATGAACAGCAGTTTCAGGCTTGGCTGGGCAAACTTGTCACCGCGCGGGAAAAATATATGGTGCCGTTTATTCAGGCATTCAGCGGTGACTCTCGCAACTCGAACCGGGTTTTCTGGCGTAAGGAGGATGGCTCACTGATGACTCAAGACGACTGGAACCAACTCAATCGTGTTTCGCTGCATTTGGGGCTCGGAGATACCGGTGACGAAATCCTCTACCTGATCAACCGCACCCAGGAATCGATCCTATTTTCTCTCCCCGAAGGTCAGCAAGTCTGGCAAGTTTTATTTGATACCGCCGCCTTTGAAATGATGTCCACCATAGACAAGAACGAACGGTCACAACCCGCCATGTCTTTTGCCATTCTCTATTGTGCATCTCAGGATTGCTCATCTCAGCAAACGTCTCTATCGTAACAGTTCTCAATCGTAACAGCTCTATCGTAACAGACTGTGAAAGCCTCCAAAGATGATTATAATGGAGGCTGATTGTTTTCTCACTCGCTGCCGGGTAACCGTCTGCTCGGAGAGCAACACCATACCGCCGTGATTTACCCAATGATTACCGAAACCAAAGGACCTTTATGTTTAAGCGATTTGAGGGGTTTACGCAGGCTTTTCCCTCAGAAGAGCCACAACAACCGCCAACGACTTTATGGGCGTTTTGTCGTCATTATACGCAAGGATTTATCAAGCCATTAATCATCATCGCTTTATTGAGTATGGCAATCGCCATTATTGAAGTCGCCCTGATCGGATTTATGGGTCGATTGGTAGACTGGCTTTCTGCCAGCCAGCCGGAAACATTTCTTGCCGATAATCAATCGCTTTTGATTGGTCTGACGGTGTTAATCCTGATCGGTATGCCACTGATTGTCGCGATTCATTCATTATTGATTCACCAAACGATGCTCGGGAACTATCCGATGTCGATTCGTTGGCTGGCACACCGCTATCTGTTAAAACAAAGCCTCTCTTTTTACCAGGATGAATTTGCCGGGCGCATTGCAACCAAAGTGATGCAGACCTCGTTGGCCATTCGCGAAACCGTGATGAAAATGGTTGATGTTTTTATTTACGTCAGTGTTTATCTCACCGCGATTTTGGTCCTGCTTGGCGATTCTGACTGGCGTCTGATGCTCCCCATGCTGCTCTGGCTCATCAGTTACATCGGCATCCAGTTTTTCTATGTCCCCAAGCTCAAACATGTTTCGTCACTGCAAGCCGATGCCCGTTCAACCATGACAGGACGCTTCGTTGACAGCTACACCAACATCCAGACGGTCAAGCTGTTCTCACACAATCACCGGGAAACCAGCTACGTTCAAGAGAGTATGGAAGGATTTCTCGGTACCGTGTACCGCCAGATGCGTCTGGTGACCGGATTTAATCTCTCGGTTGAGGTCGCCAATTACCTGCTGCTCTTTTCGATTTCTGCCATTTCGATTTACTTGTGGTCACAACAAGCCATTACCGTCGGTGCTATCGCCGTGGCGATCTCACTGGCACTACGTATCAACGGAATGTCCAAATGGATCATGTGGGAAATCGGCGGACTGTTTGAGAACATGGGGACCGTCGTGGACGGGATGAACTCACTGTCCCGCTCGATTTCAGTTCAAGATAAACCGGATGCCGAACCATTGCAGATCACCCAAGGGGCCATTGAGTTTGATCACGTCCATTTTTGCTACGGCACCGATATCCATGTCATCAATGACTTAAACCTGCATATCCGACCCGGAGAAAAAGTCGGGATAGTCGGACGTTCCGGCGCTGGAAAGTCAACGTTGGTTAACTTACTGCTCCGTTTTCACGACGTCGAAAGCGGTCAAATTCGCATTGACGGTCAAGCCATTGATGCAATGACCCAGGATTCACTCCGCCGCGTGATTGGTATGGTTACGCAAGATACATCGCTGCTTCATCGTTCCATCCGTGAAAACATTCTCTACGGTAATCCCGAAGCAACAGAAGAACAGATGATTCGCGCGGCACAACAAGCGCACGCCCATGAGTTCATTGAAACATTGTCAGACCCGCACGGTAACCGCGGTTATGACGCCCAAGTCGGTGAACGCGGTATTAAGTTATCCGGTGGACAACGTCAACGCATCGCCATTACTCGGGTATTGCTGAAAAATGCCCCGATTCTGATTCTGGACGAAGCGACGTCAGCCCTCGACTCAGAAGTGGAGGCCGCAATTCAGGAAAGTCTCTATGAGCTAATGGAAGGCAAAACGGTGATTGCGATTGCTCACCGTCTCTCAACGATCGCGGCGATGGATCGCCTGATCGTGCTCGATCAAGGCAAAATCGTCGAAGAAGGGACGCATCAAGCACTACTCGCCAAACGTGGCATTTACGCGCACCTCTGGCAACATCAGACTGGCGGATTCATCGGTTGTAAGTAAATCACTCACATGTGCCACTACGGTGGCGCATGCTGATTTTTCTCATCCGATACACCGCTTCACGAATCAACCTTGATTGTTTGTTACTCCGCAATCAAGGCTTTGCTTCTAAAACGAACCGTTTTCTTCTAAAATCCGCCTGTTTCGAGATTTTCAGGAGATGAGACACCAATATGACCAACAAAAGCCTTTATACCAACCTGATTGCGATTCTCTGCATGTTTGCAGGCTATCAGCTGAATGAGGATATTCTATTCACTGCGGGGCTATTTGCCTTTTCTGGTGCGATCACCAACTGGCTCGCCATTCATATGCTCTTCGAGAAAGTGCCCGGATTATACGGCTCAGGTGTGATTCCCAAACGCTTTGATGCATTTCGTTCCGCGATCAAATCTCTGATGATGGAGCAATTTTTTACCGATACCAACATTGATAAATTTCTCGATCAAGAACTCAACCAAACAAGTCAACTCAGCTTAGAACCAGTCATCGCGCAAGTGGATTTTAATCCAACGTTTGATGCATTAGTTGAAACCATTGCTCAATCATCCTTCGGCGGCATGCTGGCCATGTTTGGCGGAACCGATGCTCTGCAACCGCTGAAACAGCCTTTTGTCGAAAAAATGCAGCAGGCAATGGTTGAAATCAGCCACAGCGACTCGGTCCAAAACGCGCTGAAAGAACAGTTAGAATCCGAGACCATGAAAGCGGATATCCGTCAGAATATCGAACAGATCATCGATCAGCGACTCAGTGAGTTAACCCCGCAACTGGTCAAAGAGATGGTACAGAAAATGATTAAAGAACATCTGGGGTGGTTGGTCATTTGGGGTGGAGTGTTTGGTGCGCTCATCGGTGTGATTACCGCACTGTTATCATAACCGCCTATACCACAAGCAGGATGGACACAACAGGTGTAACCATTGCAGGCCGACTTACCATGGACAGAGCGTTTGACGCCCGATAGCTTTGCAACGATGACTTTGAAAACATAGCTTTGGCAACGATGGCTCTGAAACAACAAAAACCACATGGATAACCATGTGGTTTTTTTGTTGTCTCAATGCATCAATGTATCAATCGACAGATTAATCGAGTTTAAATGTCGCCACTTTCGAATTCAGATCTACCGCCTGATCTTTCATTTCATTGGTCTGGCGTAATCCGGCTTCAGCACCGCTTGCCAGCCCCTCAGTAACATCTTTAATCGCGGTCACATTCTGAGTGATTTCACCGGTCACATGGGTCTGCTCTTCTGCTGCGGTCGCAATCTGCGTCGCCATATCGCTAATCAGACCCACAGAGGTCAGGATATCTTCTAAAGCCTGACTGGCATGATCCGCATCCTGAACCGAGCTTTCAGCCAGCTTGCTACTATTTTCCATAAAACTGACCGCTCTTTGGGTCATTTCCTGAAGCGTTTGAATCGTGGATTTGATCTCTTCGGTTGAAGTGTGTGTCCGCTGAGAAAGCACCCGAACCTCATCAGCCACCACCGCAAACCCACGCCCTTGCTCTCCGGCACGGGCAGCTTCGATTGCAGCATTCAAGGCTAACAGATTGGTCTGCTCCGAGATCCCCTGAATGGTACTCAGCACTGCCGAGATTTCCGCAGAGTGCTGATCGAGCGCTAAAATCACCGTACTGGCCTGAGTAACTTCACTCGCCAAATGATTGATCGATTCTCTGGTATTCATCACCAACTGATGCCCATGCTGAGTGCTCTCAGAAGAAGTCTGAGCCGAATGGGCTGTCTGTTCTGCATGCGAGGCGATTTCCTGCGTTGCAGAAGCCATCTCCGTCACTGCGGTGGCAACCATGGCGATTTCCTGCTGCTGTACCGAAAGCTCCTCTGCGGTCTGATGAACCCGCTCTGTACTCTTTTGCGACATCAGGGTTAAAGCATCGGATTGCTGACGAATATGCCTGATTAACTGTTGCAGACTATCAACGAAGGTATTAAATCCATGCGCCACTTTGCCCACTTCATCATGGCTACGGATCTCAATCCGCTGCGTCAGATCACCGCTGCCGCTTGCGATCTGCTCCAATGCATCCGAGACATGCTGCAACGGACGGAATAAAATATTACAGATCCAGTTGAACAGCGCGATACCAATCAAGACCAACACACCCGTCACCGCAAGTTGGCTATACAATGTATGATAAAGCGGTTCGACCAAAGACTGCTGATCAATGACCGCGACCGTAATCAAATCACTGTCTTGGATCGCCCGTGCGTAAATTACATATTTTTTCCCCTGAATCTCGATCACTTTATCTTGACCTGAGCGGACAATGTCCTGAATATCTGCAAAAGAGATCCCCAGCGTTTCAACCGGCTGATTCAGTAAAGAAACATCCTGATGAATGAAGATATGCCCTGCCTTATTGGTCATAAACATATAGCCATCGCCCGGCAAAACCACATGCTCCAGACTATTGAGAATATCATTCAACTCAATATCAATGCCCAGTACCAACTCTGAACCAAACAGATTGACGGCTCTCCCCATCGACACCACATTTTTTCCGGTGGCCGCAGCGACAGTCGGGTTATCCATAAACACTTTACCCGGATTTTTCTTCGCATTGATGTACCAGCCCCACGTTCTGGGATCATCATTACCCGGAGGTAACACGACCCCGTTGGCATTCTTCTGACTGCCGTCAGGGTAAGCAAGGAATACATTTTCAAAACCCGCGGCACGTTTCATCTGTTTCAAATGAGTGACCACGGACCCTTCCTGAACTTCTTCAGATAGGGAAGTTAAAGCCAGTTCTTTCGACTTCAGCCAATCAGCCACATATTGGTTATAAGAAGCACTGGAACTCAGCAATCGCTGTTCGACAGAAACGGATAATCGCTCCAAAGAAGCATAAAATGAAATGATCTCGACCAGCATGCAGCCGACAATGATGGCGATACTGGCCGATATCGCTAACTTATTTTTTAGTGATAAATTTTTAAACATAGACACACCTTGTTAAATTGAGGTATGAAATATATTTCCCAATAAATATATTTTTAATGGCAATACATTTTCAATGACAAAGCATTTTAACTTTATCTGCCTATTTCAGGCACATGGCAATGATGACTGTCATACTTTGATGAATCTCCAAGAAAATCAAAACAAAAGATACACTAGTCGTATTTATCGTAGTCTATGAATATTTCTTTGCTATGTTTTCAATAAAATAGTGATATATATCACACTACGATCTACTTTCTACTTAAAAAACATGTAACTTAAAAAAACATGTACACCTCTCAGGATAAATGAAAATCAGCCACCGTTACACTGCCCGTAAAAAACGGATGCAGATGACGTTCTGCACTTACGACACTTCTATCGCAAGCAAACGCAAGGTAAGATGACCCCGACTTTAACCCGAAACCCTATCTAAGCAGACAATTCATATTGTTAGGCTGAGCAAAACGCTATGACCAAAACGACCGTTACGCCCCGAAGACCGAAAAAAAACCGCACCACCTTACAAGACGTAGCCGATGCGGTCGGTGTAACGAAGATGACCGTCTCCCGGTATATGCGCAACCCTGAATCCGTGGCTCAAAAGACCCAAGAAAAAATCGCCACAATGATTGAACAACTGGGTTATATCGAAAACCGCGCACCGGCAATGCTGTCCCGATCTTCAAGTAATGCGATCGGGGTGTTACTCCCATCACTATCTAATCAGATCTTCGCTTCATTTATGCAAGGCGTGGAGACCGTCACGAAAGCCAATGGCTATGAAACGCTTTTGGCTCACTTTGGTTATGACGAACAAGAAGAAGAACGCAAAATCGCATCCCTCCTCTCCTATCAGGTCGATGGTTTGATTCTCACCGCCAGCAACCACACCCCGAGAACACTACAGATGATCAAAAACGCTGGTGTTCCCGTGGTTGAAACGATGGAGCTTCCGCCGTCTCCGATTGATATGGTCGTCGGACTGGATCATATGGATGCTTCCTATCAGGTGGTACGTCGTATCATTGCAGCAGGTAAACGGTCCATCGCTTACTTTGGTGCCCGCCTTGATACCCGCACGCATCTCCGGATGCTTGGCTATGACAAAGCCATGCGAGAAGCCGGGTTAGCGACAAAACACATTCTCACCAAAGAACACTCCAGTTTTTCATTAGCCAGTGATTTACTTGATAAAGCCATGCAGCAATACCCTGACTTAGATGGCATCTTCTGTACCAACGACGATATCGCCATTGGTACCTTATTCGCGGCTCAAAAGCGTGGTATCAAGGTGCCTGAGCAGCTTTCTATTGTGGGATACAACGCTTTAGATATTGGTAAAACCATTCATCCCAAAATCACCAGCATCGATACCCCCCGGTTTGACATTGGCCAAAAAAGCGCAGAATTAATCATTGCAAGGCTCAAGAACGAACCTATTGCGCATCCGATTATTGATATGGGATATATCATTCGTGAAGGAGAAAGTATTTAGCCACATTACTTCAGGAACTTTTCTCTTCAGGAGCCTTTACTTCTGGTGTCTTTACTTCAGGGATTTGCGCCTGTTTAAGTTGAGTCACAATCCGTTCAATCACTTGTTCAATAGTGCCTTGAATACTGACCACAATCGTCTGGGGTTCATGATCTGGTCGCTCCAGCGTATCAAACTGACTTTTCACCATATTTTCTTTCATAAAGTGACCTTGTCGCATCCGCATTCGTTCAAGGATCAACGCCATCTCGCCATCCAGAAAGACGAAAGTCACCTGTTTATTCCCTTTGCGGATTTGATCACGATAGTCTTTTTTTAATGCCGAACAGACCAACACACCATGTTCATTGTGACTTTCAAAGCGACAAGCAACATCTCGGATGCTTTCCAGCCACGGCTGACGGTCTGTATCATCCAACGGCTGCCCCGCTGCCATTTTCTGAATATTCGCGCTGGGATGAAGATCATCACCATCAATAAACTGACGCCCGAGCCGATTCGCCAGCCGTTCACCAATGGTGCTTTTACCGCACCCGCAAACCCCCATCACGACGATACTGCTACCTGACATACTCAATCCTTATCACAAACTTGCGCGTGATCTCATTTTTGAAATTCACGCGAAGATAGGGGTTTACCCGATTAACTTTACCGGTAACATGTTACCGGTAACTTAAAGCACTGTAAAGTCACTTACTCAACCAATCTAATAACAAAACAAATGCATTTTTCCGGCTAAGATTTTTCGCCAAAGCCACTCGAATCACGGATGAGCATCACCGGGAAGCGTTTCTAGGAGATAACAATGTCCAACAATTACAAGACAATTGCGCAATCCGTTGTCACACACGTGGGAGGAAAAGATAACGTCTCCGCGCTGACCCACTGCATGACACGGCTCCGCTTTGTACTCAACGACGCGAGCTTGGTTGATATCCCTCAGCTCAAAGCGACTCAAGGCGTGATGGGCGTGGTTGATAATGGCGATAAAATCCAAGTGATCATCGGTAACGAAGTGGCTGTTGCTTACAAAGAAGTGATGTCTCTTATCGATATTGATGCCGCACCGCCCGTGACCTCCACAGAGAAAAAGCAAAAACTGACGGCAAAGGTCATCGGTGCAAAAATGCTGGATGCGCTTGTCGGCACCATGTCGCCCCTCATCCCTGCGATTATCGGCGGCTCGATGGTGAAGCTGCTGGCGATGGTCTTAGAGATGACCGGTTGGGTTGAACCCAACGCGCCGACGTTGATCATTCTCAAAGCGATTGGTGACGGTGCTTTCTTCTTCCTGCCCGTAATGGTAGCCGCTTCAGCAGCAATCAAATTCAAAACCAATATGTCACTGGCGATTGCGATTGCCGGGGTACTGATTCATCCCAATTTTATCGCCCTGATGGCTCAGGCAGCGCAGGGCCAGCAAGTTGATCTGTTCGGGGTCTCCATTACTGCGGTGAAGTACACCTATACGGTGATTCCGGCACTGGTGATGACTTGGGTCCTGTCCTACATTGAGCACTGGGTGGATCGGATTACGCCGGTCGTGACCAAAAACTTCCTCAAACCGATGCTAATCGTCTTGATTGCCGCGCCCATTGCTATTGTGGTGATTGGCCCTGTCGGTATCTGGATCGGGACAGCCATTTCAGCGGTGGTTTATACTATTCACGGCACACTGGGCTGGTTATCGGTTGCGATCATGGGCGCACTATGGCCTCTCTTGGTACTCACCGGGATGCACCGCGTCTTTACGCCAACCATTATCCAAACCATTGCGGAAACAGGCCGGGAAGGTATGGTCATGCCGTCTGAAATCGGAGCGAATTTAGGCATGGGCGGCGCATGTTTAGCCGTCGCTTACAAAACCAAAAACATCGCGCTCAAACAAACCGCGCTCGCGGCAGGCGCTTCAGCGATTTTCGCGGGTATCTCTGAGCCGGCACTGTATGGTGTCCTTGTCCGTCTCAAACGCCCGCTGATTGCGACGATGATTACGGGGTTCATTGTCGGTGCGCTCGCTGGGATGGGCGGTTTAGCCAGTCATTCCATGGCGTCACCGAGCTTATTTACCAGTGTGCAGTTCTTCGATGTCAACGACCCGATGAGTATTGTCTGGGTGTTCGGTCTGATTGCCCTCGCGATTGTACTCTCGTTTGTTCTGACGCTGATACTCGGCTTTGAAGATGATCCTCAAGTCGATGATGACCAAGCGCTCAACGCTGACCATGCTGCTGGCGATGAGAATGATGACCATAAAGTCACATCACCACAAGCGACCACTTAATCAGTATTTGATATATGCAAGCCATCTGATATTGAAGATGGCTTGCATCGATAAAAAGGAAACACATGTCTGAACTGCATTTTCCACAAAATTTTCTCTGGGGTGGCGCCATTGCCGCAAACCAATCAGAAGGGGCTTACCTTGCAGACGGCAAAGGTTTAACCACGGTTGATATGATCCCATACGGTGAAAATCGGCTGCCGATTAAACTGGGGCAAGTTGCCAACGTTACACTCAGTGAAGATGAATTCTATCCAAGCCATCATGCCATTGACTTCTATCATCGCTATCGTGAAGATATCGCCCTGTTGGCGGAAATGGGTTTCAAAGTGTTTCGCCTGTCGATTGCATGGAGTCGCATTTACCCCAATGGCGATGACGCTGAGCCGAACCAAGCAGGCTTAGACTTCTATCTGAACGTCTTTAAAGAGTGCCACAAGTATGGCATCGAACCGTTGGTTACTTTGTGCCACTTTGATGTGCCCATGAATCTGGTCAATCAATACGGCTCATGGCGCAACCGTGACATGATCACGTTCTTTACCCGTTATGCGCGCACCTGTTTCGAACACTATCGTGGTCTGGTCAAATACTGGCTCACATTCAACGAGATCAACATCTTGCTGGCGAGCCCATTCTCAGGTGCCGGATTACTGTTTCAAGCCGGTGAAAATCACGACCAGGTGAAGTATCAAGCCGCGCATCATCAATTAGTTGCCAGCGCACTGGCGACCAAAATCGCCCATGAAACAGACCCGCAAAACCAAGTCGGTTGTATGCTCGCAGGCGGGAACTTCTACCCTTATTCCTGTAAGCCGCAGGATGTGTTGACCGCGATGGAAAAAGACCGCGAAAACCTATTCTTTATCGATGTGCAATCGCGCGGCTATTACCCGGCATACAGCCAATCGGTCTTCGAGAAAAAAGGCGTACAACTTCAGACCGACGCTGAAGACTTTGAAATTCTCAAACATACCGTCGATTTCATTTCCTTCAGTTATTACGCTTCGCGCTGCGCATCTGCCGATATGAATGACGGCAACACCAGTGCAGCAAACGTGGTGAAATCAATTCGCAACCCTCATTTACCCGCCAGTGACTGGGGTTGGGTGATTGATCCGCTGGGGTTGAGAATTACCATGAATACCCTGTATGACCGTTACCAAAAACCGCTCTTTTTAGTCGAAAATGGTTTAGGGGCCAAAGACACCCCGAACGAGAACGGTGAAATCAACGATGACTATCGCATTGATTACCTGCGTCAACACATTCAGGCCATGCATGACGCGATGCAAGATGGCGTGCCGCTGATGGGATTCACCCCTTGGGGATGTATCGACTTAGTGGCAGCATCAACCGGTGAAATGAGTAAGCGCTATGGCTTTATCTACGTTGATCGTGACAACTTAGGCCAAGGCACCCTAAACCGGACACCGAAGAAGTCCTTCTACTGGTACAAAAAAGTCATTGCCAGCAATGGCAAAGATGTCCGTTAACAGCAACCCGAGTTTAACAATCCCCTTTTCACCCTCCCTCAAATCAAGAAAAGGGGATTGTTTCTTTCTACTCACGCAATCCTGAAAAAGCCATTCGTGGATTGCCCAACAGCCCTTTGGCAATCTCCATCGCTTCCTCGTGCGACGCAGCAACAATCAACGGGTAGCCCCAGAACTTAGCAAAGAGCACTGCAAACGCCTTGATACCGAGGCGTTTGGCTTGACTGGGTTCCACCATAATCATGGCCTGAACCAGCTTGCGCAACTCAGCCTTGTGTTCTCTCATCCAGAATGCAGTGCGTCTCTTCTCTTCCGGTGAATGTTCATGGTCTTCAGCAGGTGCAGTATCGGTCAATAGCACAAAGGGTTCGCCGCGCTTCAGATTGGCCTCGAATGCTGCGAAGTCTTTTTCGTGGTCATGCCCCGGCTCATGCGAAAAACGCATCCAGACGAAGGGAAAGTTTGAGCTATTCATCGACATCATGTACTCCTTTGCTCTTGAGGTGGCACCAAGTGGCTACAATGGCGAACACGCCCGGCACAGTGATGAAGAAAACAGCGGAGAAGGCAACGTACCAACCGTCGCGCACCCCATCGGAGATCCCGCCGAGGGTATTGAGGACGACCATCAGACTACCGAGGATCAGCGCCCCCCACTGAGCCTTCCGGGTGCCGATCAGTGCGAGCAACACCGTGATGATCCAACACCCATAGAATGTCGGAAATACCCACAGTACGTCGGGCTCAAACGTCATCGTCGGCGTTGCGCCCTGTGCTCTGACAAAGCCGTTGACGTAAAAGAACAGCTGGAAGGTGACAAAAAGCACGGCGCCGACGCCGCTAGTCAGCCAGAACAGGGCAACCCTGTTCTGGTGGTGGATGGTCGCAGGGCGACGCGGGTAGAGATTAGATTGGGATGACATAATTTTCTCTCTTATCAAGTTAGGTATGCAAAAGAACAGATGTGCTATACGGACACACTCACAACTTGTAGTTCAGCGTTAACATGACGTTGCGCGGTGCACCATAGCTCACGGTGTCGAAGTCACCCTTCTGTAGCGCGTACTTCTTGTCGAACACGTTGTTCAGGTTGACTGCCAGATTGATCTCCTTCGTGATGTCGTACCGTCCCATCAGGGATACCAGAGCATAGGAACCCTGTTCCCCGCCCAATGTGCTCGTCCCAGTATTGGCCGTTTGGTAGAAACGACTTTGCCACTGAATACCGCCGCCAAGCGTCAACGAGTGCCAGTCTCCGGACAACTGGTAGGTATTGAAAAGCTGGGCCGTGGTGCGTGGTAGCTTCGAATTCAGACGCACGCCATGACCATCTTCCGCCGTGAAGTGAGCGATGCCGGCGTAGATATTCCAGCCCGGTGCCAGCTCGCCCTGCAAGTCGAGCTCGATGCCGCGCGATTTCGTTCCATCAGCGCCCTGATAAGCTTGGGATCCGCTCGGTGTATAGGTCCCTGCAACCATTTGTGCCGCGTTGTCCAGTTTGGTCTCGAACAAGTCCACCGACGCATTCAGACGCCCGTCCATGTAAGCCCCTTTGAGGCCGATTTCCTTGGTTTTTCCCTGTGACGGTGTGAGCACGTTGCCGCGACTGTCCCGATAGTCGGTTTGCGGATTGAATATGTCTGTGTAGCTGACGTAAGTCGAATAAGTCTTGTTGATGTCGTAGACCAAGCCGGCATACGGCGTAAATTCACCGCTCTTTTTGTAGTGCAATGAAGTGCCATTGACGTTGTCATCGATGGCGTAGTTGCTGAAGCGGCCGCCGATAATGAGTTTTAGAGGATCGGCCAGCGAAAACCGGACTGCGCTATAGATACCGCTCTGCTTGACTCGGGTGTGGGTCGGAACCGAAGTCTTGGCATCGAAGTCAGGGCGGGGATAGGCAGGCCCCAAGTCATAGACATTGACCGGTGCAATACCGGCATAGAATGGTGCAATATCCTCTTGGCTCGATGTGCGGCGCGAACTCGTCGCCCCCACCACTAAATCGTGTTGGCGACCCAGCAGTTCGAAGGGGCCGCTTGCCATCACGTCGAAGGTATTTTGACGGCTGTGACCTCCGGATGCCAGCGCGACCGGACGGGCGCCATAGGGAAAGGAACCCAGGCCTGTTTCACGATCAGGGCGACCGACCAAGCCGAGCAATTCGGCATCGTATTCCGTGCGGTACTGGTTAGCCGTGGCTTTGATATTCCAGCCATTGTCGAAGAAGTGTTCGATCTCGGCAAACGCCGTCTTGAGCGTGTTGTCCCAGTGGCTCCAGTCCTGCGCGTAGTTCTTACCGCGTGCATACTCTGCCTGTGTACCGTCGCTGAACCATAACGGCAAACCGCCCCAGGTCGACCCCTTCGGCGTGATGTCCTGATAGTCATAACCCAGACTCAACGTCGTGTTCTCGGTCAGATCTGCCTCGATGATGCCGTAGAACCCTTTCCGCTGCGGCTTGTAGCCGTCGAGGTACGAATGGCCGTCTTGATACGTCCCGACGATACGGGCGCGAATACGACCGTCTTCGGTCAACGGTGTCGATATGTCGGCCATACCTCGGTGAGTATCCCAGCTCCCCGCACCAATTGAGGCGGCAGCCGAGAAGTCACGGGTTGGCCGTTTGCGCACGAGGTTGATGGCAGCCGAGGGATTACCGGTGCCCGTCAGCAAGCCAGAACCCCCGCGCACGACTTCGACCTGATCATAGAACGCGGTATCGAGAGAACCGATGCCACTGCCATTGACGACGTCACCGACAACGGTGGGAATACCGTCGTACTGAACGTTATTGATCAAAAAACCCCGCGAATAGAAACTCGTTCGCTCACTGTCGGACTGGTACGACGCGATGCCTGTGGTGTTGTCCAACACGCCCTGCACCGAATTCAACTGCTGATCATCGATACGCTGGCGCGTGATCACCGTGACCGCCTGTGGTGTTTCCTGCAGCGACAGCGGCAAGCGCGTCGCCGCCGCGGTCTTACCAATCGTATAGGCATCAGTCCCTTCGCCCATAACCGTCATGGTCGGCAAGGTCGCCGTTTCCTGAGCCGTTTTCTTCCCATCCTTGTTTTGGCGCTGCTCTGACTTGGCAGCGAATGCGCTCTGTGCGCTGATGAGAACAACCGCCGCGACAGCAGAACCAAGCACGGTGCGGGGTGTACTTCTGATGGCCCCTTTGTATAACCCATCGGGCAGAGGATAGATAGTCGGCTCGGTGCGCGTATCAGTTGACCCACGCAACTTCCCTGTAGTTTTGAAACAACCCATTAAATGATACTCATTTGCAATTAGATGTTCTATTTAATAATAAAATTGCATGGGTGTAATGGCGAAATTAGGCCTAATTATTATTCATTTAGGCCAAATACATTTGTCTCACTCTTTTTGGCTGGATTGCAAAATAAATTGGCTTAATTTCGCCATGAGCGGCTTATAGAGATGACGATCACGCCGGCTCCAGCGTAGGAACGCTTCTGGTGCGAAACCAAATCAGGTTAGACCCTGTTCGGAAAGTATGATGGCTGGCACAGCCGTCGTCTCTCCGTTGGTCATTCGTTCCGAGATGTATCGCGCTGGGGGCTTGCCGACTGCCTTGCGGAACATGGTCACGAAACCACTGGCATTCTCGTAACCCAATTCCAACGCCACCGTCTGCACGCTTTCACCTTTGGTCAGGCGCTGGAGTGCAAGGATCACATGCAATTGCCGCCGCCAGCGTCCGAAACTCATACCGATTTCGTTCAGCAGCAGCCGACTCATGTTTCGTTCACTCATGCCGATGCGGGTAGCCCACTCCCCCTTCAATGTTTTATCTGTGGGGTCGGCCAGCAGCATCTCCGCGAGCTGACGCAATCGCGGATCGTGTGGCACCGGCAGATGGAGGTTTTCTACCGGTGCTGCCGCCAGCTCATCCAGTAAAGTAGCGATCAGCCGATCTTCCCGGCTTCCGAGTTCATACAATTTGGGAAAGCCAGCCACCTTCAGCAGCAATTCACGTAGCAGCGGCGATACTGAAATCGTGCAGCAGGTTTTTGGCAGATCCGGTGCGGCATCAGGCTCGACGAACAGGCAATAACATTCCGTTTCACCCGCTCCCCGGGATGAGTGGGGCAAGTTTCCCGGTATCCATACAGCGCACTGCGGCGGCACGATCCAGACTCCGTCTTCAACTTCGCAGTTGAGAATACCGCGAACGGAGTAAATCAGTTGCGCCTTGTGATGCTGATGACGGGCCTGTTCCCAGTCCTTTGTTACCGATGTGGCACTCAGCGCAACCACCGGCCGGGGGACATTATCAACATCTCGGGCAGTGCTCAGGTCGGTGATTGTAATGTTAGACATAGTCAGTTCTGAACCTCGGATCGACGATGAGAAGGTCAAATATTTTGGCCGAATTGAAAAATATTATGGCGAAATGATGCAATGACGTCCAGCGATCCTACAGGTATCTTAGGATCAACGATGCTGCCTGTTCTGCTCGCTCGGAGCTGACCACCAGCAATTTCTTGTAATGTTCTGAAGGAGTATTGGTATGCAGATTGATACCTCGCAGTTTCCTCTGGTCTGGACGCGATTCAACGCGCCGGGCACCGATCCCGAAACCTCGCCTTTTGCCGAGTTCGAGGCATTACTCGCTCGCAAGAGCGCCTTTGTGCTGCTCAACGACGAGGGGCTTGATAAAGGCGATCACGAACATTCGCCGGATGAAATGAAACAAACATCGCGTTGGATGAAACGTAATAAAAGCGAGTTGAAAGCCTTTGTGAAAGCTGCGATCTACATCGAGCCGAATATCGCCAAGCGAATGGCAACGAAAGCGTTCGCCTCGGTATATGAGAAGTTCTGGGGTTATCCCATGCTCATGGTTGCCACCAAGGACGAAGCACTGGCTCTGGCGCAGAAGTTCTTAGCAGACGAGACCTGAAAGATGAACTGGTGTACAGAGCATCGATGCCTCTGAAATTGGATACAAAGTCATCCTTGACAGCATCGTCGTTTATCATACTCCGTGTGCTAGACGTTGCTATTGCCCGAACTGTTGAATGAGTACATTCGAACTTCATCCCGAGCAAACCAGCCTAGCCTTTCATAAAATTGTTGGGCATTCACATTGTCGTTATACACAAATAAGTGAGTTTTAGGGACACCTATTTTAGCTAGCGAACGGACGGCTTGGTCAACTCACTCACGACCGAGCTTCGCCCACCAAAGGGCTATCACTTCGTCATAGTCCACGATTTCCATTTCACGAATTTTTACCACGTGACTCTCCTTGCGTATACGCTTGTCATGCTACCTTTTCGCCATTGGGTGGTCTGGGTTTAATTGAAGAAGATCCCACAAGTTTCCATACAAATCTTCAAACACGGCTACCGTGCCATAGTCTTGTTCAGTTGGCTCTCGGACGAAGTGAATACCAATCGATTTCATGCGCTCAAAGTCACGCCAGAAATCATCAGTATTTAGAAATAGGAATACTCGACCACCGGCTTGATTACCAATGAAATCATGCTGTTCTGGCTTCGAGGCTTTGGCAAGTAACAATGTGACACCATGAGAATTTGGTGGCGCGACAACCACCCAGCGTTTGTCTTGTGCAGGTTGATAAGTATCTTCAATCAGTTCAAATTTGAGTTTGTTTACGTAAAAATCAATTGCTTCATCATAGTCTTTTACAACCAAAGCAATATGGACAATGTTCTGTTTCATCGTATTCCTTATTAAAGATTTTGACCGGTAGCATGATACCCCAATCAATTGCGCATTGCGCTGGGACCAAGCGGTTGAAAAACATGAAAAGGCAACCGCGAAGCTTAACTGTATCAATTGCTTTGATTTGTGATGATCACGTCACCGACGTAACGCTAACCAATCCCTTTCACTTGGCATCGTTTCAAATTGCGGAAGACCATCGTTTATGAACCCCACATCCCAGTTTGCATGAGATCCAACATAGACATGAGCGACAACTTTTGTATCCACCGGCTCGGACAGCAAACCAGCAGGCACCCAGTATGAATCACCATTCGAGCTGATATTGGGTACCGGACTACCACACTGACAACAAAAATCAGATTTAAAACCCGAGTGAGTAGAGAACGACCTGATTTGCTCCTCGCCGCTACACCAATTAAAATTGGATACCTTAACTATCAAAGCTGAGTTTGATGAAGAACCCGACACTTTGCGACACAACGAACAATGACATTGATAAATGGGTGGTAATTCGCCTGACAACTCAAACGAGACCTCTCCACATAAACAGTTTCCTTTCAATTGAATGATTCCTTGTCAATGAGTACGCATAACGCCAAGCTAAGCGCTGCCGCATTCAGCGTCCTTGCTTGCGCTTTTTGTATGCTTACTTACGTAAAAAACACCCAGCACCATACCGACCGTCAAGCCGAGAACATGGCCTGGCTTCGGATAATGAGCGGAAATAACGCCCGCAATAAGGTGTGCCCCGTTGAACCAGCCAAGCGCACCGAACTTTAAACCAAAACTGACGAGTGTAACGCATCACCTTGATTGCCTTGTTAGCTGGCTATGCCGAATTAGCATTGAATGCATTGGCATTGTTGCATTTAAACTCAAAGTAATGTGTTGCTATCTTTTCCATTCATAACGGATATTTGTACAGTATTGGGAAAATCCTATCTTCTTGTACATCCCGAACCCTTTATTCGAGGACTGGAGAATCGCAACCTTATACCCGTCATTAAAAGCATCTTTTAAGATAACATTCATCATATTTCGACCAATACCTTTTCCCCTAAAGCTCGGTATTGTTGAGACCCAATAAACACCAACGACCCCGTCGCTATAAAAACAACTAGCAGTAGCAACAGGCTGACCATCATATAAACCTAAATAACTTTTCACAGGATTTTTAAAACCTGCATCCATTAGAATTTTTTTATATATTGGCCTAAGTTCATGGCTTAATTGAAAACCTTCAAACAAAGTAATGACCCAATCTTCTAAACCTTCCTCAGTACTCACTTGTTTTACAGTTAATTTTTCTAATGATTGTGGAGGAAATTCATGACACGCAAGATCGGCTGCCATCCCCGGATTTTCAGAAGAAACCTTTAGCCCCTGAGATACAAGTATTTCCCCTAAGTTTTTTGGACAACTTGAGGACCACACTTTCCAACAGAAGCCATCCTTTCTCGACTCTAAACTGTCCAGCATGTCACGAATAAGTGTATCTGGGTCATTTGGGTTAATTGTGGTTTCCAAAACCCCATTAAAAATTGGGATAGGGTTGGTACTTTCAATCCGGATGAATTGCTCATTGTTTTCTAGTGTAATAACACCTGACTGGGCCAGAAATAAATCATAAGAGAGTTGATTTTTATCGATCAACTTGGATAAACGCTGAGGTTCAAAATCTTTAATAGAATACATACTTTCTCTCCAAGTTAATCTAAACAGTACTACCATTTCATTTAACGATTGCCGCTTGTCGCTCCTGCCAGCTAACAGTGATTAGACAGCATCCCGCCGTATAACATCCCAGCACTGTGCTGTATAACACAACTTATGATATTAGAACATTGTTGTCTATCTTGCTGAAAATAAAAACAAAATGATGCATGAAATATGAGATGGGGGTAGACATTACAGCACTGTGCTGTCTAAAATCTGCCGCTCGCTCTTTTATCAGTGAACTTGAGATAAGATTCTCTCTCCTTTCTCTGCAAAGAAAATCAATAAAATCTGAATCATTAGGGCGAAAATGCCATGAGGTGACTGTTTTGTCCAAAACCCGACGATTCCTGTCAACTTCTGTTCAGATATGATCCACAAACCCTTCTAGCATGAATGTTCCCTTTCCTAACCTATGGACAGATTCAACATGCTAGCCACGCCATCAGACAAATATGTACCCGCACCGGTCATTCGTTTTCCGCAAAGAACTTGGCCGTCAAAACAGTTAGAACAAGGCCCCCGCTGGTGCTCGACCGATTTAAGAGACGGCAACCAGTCGTTAGCCAACCCGATGAACATCGATAAAAAATTGAAGTTTTTTGATCATCTGGTGACGTGTGGATTTAAGGAGGTTGAAGTGGCATTTCCGTCTGCATCACAAAGAGTCAGCTTATCAGGACACACACCTTAAAGTGCGTCATATTTCGGTGCCGGAGGCTGGGAAGGTAAATTGTAATTCCGTAGTTTGGGAAAACCACCCGACCAAGAAAACCATTCACGGATGAATGGTTAGGCTTTTCCGGGCAGGACGCCCGTAAAAGCCGATTCTGGACAACGCACGACGCCGCCAAACAAAAAATATTTTCTGGTTCGTCTTTCATCTCTGCGAAAATTACGAGGACACACACCATAAGTAAATCCATTCCTTGAGGTGCGTGTCCTGATTATTTTTTCTTTGCCTGTACCCTACTCACCTGCACCAATTATTTACCCAAGTCCCACAACATCGAAAAACTGGGTAAACTATGCGCCCAAATCGATGCTGAATTTGCAATGATTTTCCCTCTCGATAACAAATTCCACCGCCGCTGCTTCCGCCGCCGACAACGCGCCTATATCGAAGCCCGCTATTCAGAGCATTATGAGATTACCGTGGAAGAATTGGCATATCTGGAAACAGAAGTGCGGCGGTTGAAAGGATTGGTGGAACGGGTTTGTTTGGGGTAGGCTGGAACTGAAGTTCCAGATTACCCAGTAATTACTCACTTGAAAAAAATTCAGGTTCCCACTCTAAAATTAAATTTTTTATCGCATCAATATTCCATTGTTTATTCAGATCATCATCGGATTGTTTATCCAGATACAAAAAACATTCTTTTAAAGTTGGTAAATATTCTTTCCATCCCTGACCTCCAATTAACCTCATAAAAAGTGTCACATCTAGTGTCATTTCACAAAGCAACAATAGTATCTTTGTTGCTAGAGGAAATATTTTCTTTCGTGCATACTCTCCTTGATTAAAAGATGTATCTGCACATCTTGCGTAATAGTCATATGTACTAGATAAAAATGATTCATAGGTCGTGTCGTAAAATGTATGTAACCGATGAGGTTCCAAGTTCCCTAATTGATCAATACGTTGATCAATACAGTATTGATAATAATCAATAGCTTTTTCATTACCCCAAGCAGCGAGAAGCTTACAGGCTTCAAGAGAAATTAATGAATATTTCGGTTCATGAATCGGCTTTAGTAAAGCTTCTAATTGGGGGATGCGTTCTTGAGGAATTTCTTCATTCTCGCAACCGAAAACATCCTCCATATCATCAATTAAACATCCACTTTTATCATAATGAATGTATAAAAGATCATAAATTTCTTGTCCCATTAATTCTTGCAAACTACTCATCCATTACGCCTTTTTTAATGTAATCACGAGAAACACAGCCAGAGATTAGACACTCATTATCCCTCACTGCATTAGACAAGTCACCTTTAGCTCTATCAAGCTTTTTTAGATTGTCCAGACTAGGATTCGTATCATAACGCTTCTGCGCCTTATCAATTTTTTGTTGAAGTGCGGCTTGTACCTGTTGAGGGGTAATAATTTTAACATGTTTAATTTTACCTGAATCAATATCTTGCTGTAAGCGACCAGTATCGATTTCTATCGCATCAGAACCATAATTTTTCTCAGTTCTAGCAGTGTTACCATCGACTGCGGTTGCCGAAATATACTGACTATTACTTTTTGCTGGATCAGAACCACGAATATGTTGTTGAATAGTAACATTTCCATCTGGGTTAGCTGGGACCAAATTGCCATTCTCATCTATATACGCTTTTTTCTGATTTCTATAATTTGTTGTTGCATAAAAATCACTGTCTCGTCGAATGACAGAAGTAGGAACACCACTACTAGAGCTAGAAGTCGTAGACAATTTCCCTTCAACTGACGCTGAACTAACCGAATCAGCTTTCTCCCCTATTCCCTTGAGTACCTTATATGCTGCTGCATCCTCTGCTGTCGCTGCGCCAGTATATTTGCCCCCTTTCGCCGCACCTAACCCAGCGGCAAGACCACTCAAGAAACCAACCCCTGACTCAAACTGCTCTTTAGTGATATTGGTTCCGTAGGCCTCATTGAATGCTTTCAGACTATTCTCAGTCCCTTGATCCATACCCGCTTGATACCGATCCGTCCGCGCATCGCTGTCGGTGTAGCCAAATGATTTGTCCACTACCGTTGCCATGTCCATATTATCGGCAACTTTCAGGAAGCTATATTTCAACAACACTTCCTGTGCTTCCGGATTGCTGGCCCCAGCCTCTTCAAGGGCTTTCATTTCATTATATTTTTCTGTGCCGACTGCATATTCCGCAGAGCAATGCGTCAAGGCACAGGCGGCCTCTTTCAGCTCTTGCTGACGGCGCTCATCATTCCCGGCAAGTGCCAGAATCGCAGTTCGCTCATCAGCATTCGGCTGACGATAATCAATCGTCGGGTCTCGCAATAATGGCGCTGCCGTTTGTGTATTTTCTTGGACTAAATCACTACGATTTGTGCCTCGCTGTAAATTCCAGCCACCGAAATCACCGCGCCCTGTATTGGCGAAGTTGAAACCAACATAATCTTCAGTGGCTTCACCCATCGTGTCGGCATACTCTTCCCGATTCGCCTTATAGGCATCATTATGTGTACCGGTACTTTGAGCATCGTCCAGATAATGTTGGGTTTCATGGCCGATGGTGTTGACAATATCTTCAAGACGGTAATGCGCTGCATCATTGATGAGCACCGTCCCTTCAGCATATGCGCCTTTCGCGGACTGACCATTCGCTGTTTTGACCAGCGCTGTCATCACTTGTGCCGGGTTCAAACCAAACTGCTCAGCAATGGAGGCTGACAGTGCCTGATAAGCCGTCTCCTTTTGCGCCGGAGTTGCAGTCGGGTTATTGAGTGTCTCGACATACGCCTGATTGTCATCGCTTGTCACAAATGTTTTTGCTGCGGTAAAGAACCCTTGTTTCTGTCCCACATGCTCCCGCAGGCTGCTGACACCACTGTCGTCATCACTCAATAAGCCTACGCTCTTTTTCGTTACCGTATCGGCAATCGCAGTGCCAGTGATTGCATTGCGTTTAAAGTCTTCCTTGATTTGTGCACGCCCCGTCTCACTCAGCAACCGATGGTCAACCGTGACATCAACGTTGCCCTGCTGACGGTCCACTGAATACAGGTCTTTCTCGGTATGCTCGACATCCCGGTTCAGACGCTCGGTATCATCACTGTTGTGTGTGTCCTCGATACGCAACCGTGTGTGTCCTCGATACGCAACCTACAAATGCCACCGCCGCTGCTTCCGTCGCCTACAACGCGCCTATATCGAAGCCCGCTATTCAGAGCATTATGAGATTACCGTGGGAGAATTGGCGTATCTGGAGGTTGAGGTGCAAAAGCTGAAAGGGTTGGTGGAACGGATTTGTTTGGGGCGGGTTGATCCCCAAACAAACCAAAATTAAGGGAGGTTTAGCCAATGAAAACTACTTGTTCAGTACTACTGTATGCCGATATATTCAATTTAGATTTGAACAAAAATCAGCCTGGCTCAAAGCACTCTTATCAAGAAGAAAACATCGGTCCTTTAGCCTATATATCTCAGTAATTCTACCCTGTTAAGCATTTATTCTTTCGTTTTAATTAATATTTACCCGAGTTTATTAGTACTTTCATCATTATCAGACAAAAGCAAACTTAGAGACATATCAATCCATTGATATGACGACATACCTTCAGATTCTGGTCTAAAGCTTCCGCCAATGTCGTTAATAAAACTCTGGGGTAAGTTATCAGTCTCACGCAGTGCTAAAAGGCAACTGTACAGCTCGTGAACTGTGTCTTCTGTTTCACATTTTACAAAACTCTCCATCAAAGACTTAGAGGTAGAGTGGTCATAGCGCCAGTCTTGATGAAAATATGCTTCAGCTAGATACCGTAAAATACTATCCATTTATTACCTATTCATTTGGTTTAGGAAAAGAAGTCTAAAAATTACAAGGACACACACCATAAGTAAATCCATTCCTTGAGGTGCGTTTCCTGATTATTATTTCTTGATTATTTGCTTTTAATCTGTGTGTCCCATGACTACTCAAATGAATCGCTGAAAGAAGAAAACCATTCCGGGAGAATGGTTAGGCTTTTCCGGGCAGGACGCCTGTAAAAGCCGGTTCTGGAAAGCACACGCCCAAGCCAAACAAAAAAGATTTTCTGGTTCGTCTTTCATCTCTGAAAGATGAACTGGCGCACAGAGCACTGATGCCTCTGAAACCGAAAAACGTAATTGTGCGTCATGCCTCGAAGTCAAAGGCGACAAGAATCACCAGACAAACCAATAAAACCGAACCCCGTCGCATTTCTCCCGGCTACCCATCTAAAACCATGACAAACAGTGTTTTTTGCCGCTCGCTTCTTTTATCCTATGGCGATTCAATCCACACAGACCGAATATCGCTTTATGAAAACATCTCTCGACCATTTGCCCGAATCCAAACAGCACGAGCTTCAGAACATTTCAACCATTCTGCGCGATACGCTGGACGACTATCTTCAGGGCAAAACAGCGAGTAAAAGCGAGTTTCGCATCCTAAAAATCATCCTGTTCGGCAGCCATGCCAAAGGCACTTGGGTCAACGATCCGGTCAACGGCTATATCAGCGATTACGATATTTTGGTGATTGTGAACAAAGCCGCACTGGTTGAGGAAGATGTGGTCTGGCAACGCGCTAAAGAGCAGATCGACCGAAAAGTCACTTCCGCACCACTGGGATTGATTGTCCATGATTTGCAGGAAGTGAACGAACGGCTACAGCAAGGGCACTACTTTTTTAAGGATATCCGTGAAGAAGGGATTGAACTGTTTGCCGCCACACCGAAACCATTGGCCGAGCCGGGGGATTTAACCGAAGCAGAAAAGCAGGAAATTGCCCGTAAGCATTATGAACAGTGGTTCAAAAGCGCCAATGGTTTCTTTGATCATTTCCAGTTCAGTTTAGAAAAAGGGGATGAGAAAATTTCTGCATTCATGCTTCATCAAGTCACAGAAAGACTCTTTGCCTGTACCCTACTCACCTGCACCAATTATTTACCCAAGTCCCACAATATCGAAAAACTGGGCAAACTATGCGCCCAAATCGATGCTGAATTTGCAACCATTTTCCCACTCGACAACAAATTCCACCGCCGCTGCTTCCGTCGCCTGCAACGCGCCTATATCGAAGCCCGCTATTCGGAGCATTACGAGATTACCGTGGAAGAATTGGCATATCTGGAGGGTGAAGTGCAGAAGCTGAAAGGATTGGTGGAACGGGTTTGTTTGGGGCGGACGCAGAGCTGAAACCTGACGTGGTCTCAGCTTTGCATCCACTTTGAAGGATGGCTCACCCCATATCTGGATTTATAAACATGGGCGTGATACCAGAATAATGAACAGTCTCTTCAGGAACCGTATTTATCGACGCATTTCTTCCACTCTTCCTCTGGTATATATTTTTCTTCTGCTTCTTCCAAACTCAATTCACTGACCCGTTTCATAAACAAGCCTGGCCAGGAATCATCTTCTGGTATATACGCAAAGTCCATCTTAAATTTACCAGCTTCTGTCAATGTCGCTTTAAAATGTGTCCAAGGCTCTTGTTTATACGGTTCAGTTTTTTGTAATAGTTCAGCCTTGCTAAGAATAAATAGCTCAACATCCTCTGGATTTTCACCAAACTTAAACCAAGAAATTGAGCTATCTTTTTTTAACTTAAACTCAGTTGTACAACCTTTTGATTTAGGAAAAATATCACCATAAAAATAAATCTCCGAGGCTGTATGAGGCATTATATTCCAAAGAGATCTTCCTATTTCTGCATATATTTTTTGGTCGTCTGTCATTATTCACCTGTAGGAGTATTTTGCAGTATACGGGTAATTGTCTTACCACTGTTAGCCGAATACCTAACTTTAAAAGTATCAGGTCTCTTACTCTTACCTGAATATATCGGCTCTACCTTCACTTTCACAGAGCCTCCTTTACCAAGAATATTACGCCATTGTGTTTCAAGTTTGTACCACTCACCACCAGAACCGTTTAATTTTCCATTCATGGGTACCAAATTGATCCCCTCACCGGGACCACCAAACATAGAGGCAATCAAATGTCCACCGCAATCATCCGGGCTCCGACACTCTCGACCAGAAACTTTTTGCTGGTAAGTGTTACGATCCCAAGGATCTAATTTGAGATCTGCTTCCACCGAATTCACTCGTCCATCGGAATCAGTTTTATAACTATAACCATTTTCAAATTGATAGTGTGAATCTGGCTCCGGGTTGTTAGCCATCTTATTCCAATCACCTTTCACTCCCCGCTGTAAATTTATAGCTTGCTCTGTGTTATCTATGGCCCCTTGTGCAGCAGATTGTCCATCAAACTCCCCTTCAACAACCGACGACCCATTACCTCCCAAAGACTTCGGCACAGATTTACTATCAACAACGGCACTATCCAGCTTCCCACTCGCCTGCGCATACGACTGATATAGACCATCCATTTCTTGCTTCGACGCTTGAGTGATATCCACATCCCAAGCTTTTGCCGTGGCAATAAACTCCTCTTTGCTTAATTGCGCGACGCCTTTCTTACCCAATAACTGGGCGATATCTGCTCCTAAACTTGCAAGCCCGATTCCAGCTGAAGGGACTCCTGCCGCTGTAAATGCATTATCCCAGACTTCCTGAATTGCCCGCACTCGCTCACTGGTTGACGGATCCCGAATCATATCTGCCACACCCATAGTCGTGACATTGATCAATGCTCTCCCTAACGCATGATATTGTTCACGATCTGGACCGATAATGTCTGACATTCTGGATGTATTATCTTTCAGGAATTGAATGACTCTCGGATCCGTTCCCTGCTGTTGCAGCTTTTCAACAACGTAAGCCATTTTCTCAGAAGCCGCTGCTGGTGAATTAGCAACACCATCACCATAAGTCATCAGATAAGTGACATTATCAAGCAACGCATTCATCTGCCCTAATGTCATCTCATTCAAACGAGGCTCGGACTGCACTAATTGGGAGAAATTTTTGTAACCGCCATCTCTGACAATCTCAAAATCTAATTGGCTTACCGGAACATCTTTAATGGTATTCCAGTTGTTCTGTGTCAGAACCGAACCATTACCAATATGGCTGTTCACATCTCCCGGATTCAGGTCACCCAGCCCGGCATGCTCCAGCGCAAAAGCAAAGTTATCCTCGGCATAGCCACCAATCAGGTCAGAATATTCCTCATTCAGTGACGAGCTTCCTTTGTCAGAGACGGCTCCCTGAGCAGTCAACCCATGTGTCACCTCATGGGCAAGCGTCCGCATATAAGCCTGAGCATTTTTCATAGCCGCATCGTTAATCACGATATTGCTGCCGTTTTGCCCCATGTAATGCGCGCCCCCCATCGACTTATCGACAGCAATCACAAGCGCACTTTCTATACTGATATCGAAAACCTGTGCGTACGCCGCAGCGTAATCATTAATTGCCTGCTGTTTCTGGGCGGCCGTCGCTGTATTCAGATGATTCAGACGAACTGTAGACTCACCATTACGGCTGGCGACCAGCATTTCAACATCAAGCTCTTTCTGAACAACATCGACATGCTCAAGCGCATTACTCAGTGTGACCGAATCCTCTAAAGCGATATCCACCAAAGATTTCCCAGCCAATTTGTTCCGCTGTATATCCTCAGCAATCTCATTCTGACCGGTCTCACTCAGCCACCGGTGGTCAACCGTGACATCAACGTTGCCCTGCTGACGGTCCACTGAGTACAGGTCTTTCTCGGTATGCTCGACATCCCGGTTCAGACGCTCGGTATCATCACTGTGGTGTGTGTCCTCGATACGCAGCACGCCCTGTCCGACCGTCGCCAACGTTTTGCTCTTGTGATAACCGCTTTGATTGGTGTACTGATATCTCGATGAATTACGGGACGCGTCTATTTGAGTCGCACCATCCTTATCCGGGCCGATACTGACACTCGAGCTGACACCTGCATTGCGGCTGCTGGTATAACCGGTATTACTCAGGTCGGTATAGCTCAACGTGTCTGTTTTCAGATTGAGCTTTCCTGCGTCACTGCCGTCTTCATTCACCGTCGCAATCGTCGCGCCCTTGATATCGGTATTACCACCCACGGTGATATTGGCATCACCGCCGGAAGTAATATGGGTCAGCACGGTTTCCCGGCTATGTGAACGCCCGTTTGAGAGGTTCACACCGCTATTCACGCCCTGTAAGTTCCCGGCATGGTCAAAACCGCTCACAGCACCGCCTTGACCGACATCCCCACCGGAGAGGCCCACTCCACCACTGACAGAGCCGCCGTGATTGGTGCTGCTGTAACGGTTCTGTACCGAAGCCACATTCAGGTCACCGCCAACAGACATATCCAGTTGCTCATCTGCCGCAACGTCGGCACCGTTCACATCGGTATTACCGTCCGAGGTAATTTGAATATGATCGCCACTCAACACACTGTTGGTGTGGGTCTGACTGTTAGATACAGTCTCATTGCGGCTATAGCTGGCATCAAGGTTAATCCCGCTGTTCGCCCCGAATAGCGTCACCGAAGCACCGACATGCGCGGACTCGCTGCCATTGGTGTTGCTGCTTTGCTCATCCGACGCCAGCAGGCTCACCTGATTGCCACTGACAGCAAGGGTGTCATCCGCATGAATGACTGAGCCCTGAACCGTCGCTGACTGTCCGGCTTGGTGACCCGCCTCAATGGTGACATTCTGCCCCGACAATTGAGAGCCGACCGACGTCACCCGCTGTGACTGACTGTTTTGTTTGTCGGCATCAATATCCAGATGCAGCCCGGCATCAAAACCAAACGCCCCGGAAGTGATACTGTTTACCGCAGCATGACTTTGTTTGTACAAGAGCGTGGTTTTTGAAGTGACATTCTCCGCAGCCAGCGCAATGCCAGCGGCATACCACGCTTCATCCCCCTTGAGGTCTGAGACAAGGTCTTGTAGTTCCTCGATATCCTCAAAATTAACCCCCGGCTTTTTCGCTGCATAGTCAGCTTGCAGCGTCGCCAGCGTACCTTGCAGTGACGCCAGTTGTTTTTTGTACTGTTGATAATCTTGCTTGGCCTGTTTCAGGGCTTTAGTTGCTTCCTGAACGCCTTTGACCGCCTTCGCCACTTCAACAGACTGATGCTGAACCACGAGACTGGCTGCAGCTTTAGCGTGAACTTCTTTACTCTGGGTCTGCTCGGTCTCTTTGGCTTCCTGTATCAGGATATTGTCTGCTGCCAAACTCAAATCACCTGCACCGCTGCCATCTTGGTCTGCCGCGATCCGGCTGCCCATCACCGTCAGGTCGTTGGCTGCACTGAGTGATACATCATTGTTGGCAAGAACATTCGAGCCTGTCTGCGTCGTAGCTGTTGTCTGGTTATCCACCTGATCATAGGTCGCTTTACCAATTTGCAGCCGAATTTGACCATCGGTAATTTGCAGCGCCGATTCGGGGTGACTCAGCATCTCAAAAATCGGTATATCCACACTGATTTTCTTATGCTGTGAGGTCTGGTGAATACGATTCTGTGCCGAACGAATATCCAGATGACCGGTATCCGCTTTCAAGACCGTATCTTCACCAGCGACGACATCGGAGCCCACCAGTGCGATACTGCCGCCCTGAATGTTAACGTTGCCGTGTGAGGCGATCTGGCTGCCCTGTGCGGTACTGCTTTGCATCCCTTCGCGATCTGAGGACATCTCCATCAGATGTCCGCCACTGAGGAAGCTGCTCTTTTCATCCCACTGCTGAGTTTGGCGCAGGATGTTATCTGCGGTCACCAACACTTCATCCAGCGCCTGCATGTTGACATCACCACCGGCACTGACGGTACTGGCGATCACCCCGATATCGTTACCGGAGTTGATATTGATATGGCTGGCCGCGATGGTGTTGGCACCTTCGAGCAGCGTCGCATCGTCCAGATTACCGCGGTTACTGCCACTCAGGCCGCCGAAGCCTTTTTTGATGGTCTGGTTGTATTCGTATTCACGGTACTGCTGCGCAGCCAGAATCACATCGCCGTCGGCACTGAGGTTGATAGTATCCCCGGCATTGAGGTTCGAGCCGACCACCTGAATATCACTGTCGCCACCGGCCAGCTTGGCTTTGGTATATTTTTGTGCCTTGATAGTGATCTCACCACCGGCGGCAATCGAGCTACCGCGGACGGTTTCTTTCAGGCTTTCATGAATAGTGGTTTTCGAACGGCCGAACGATTTTTTATGGGTATGCTTGGAATACGAATAATCGCTATCGTTTACCGCAAGGACATTGACATTACCTTTAGCCGTCAGTGTTGCATCATTGGTTGCGCTGATATGTGCCCGGGACAATGTAATATCCTGCCCGGCGTTGACTTCTACATGGTTAGCCTGAGCCGATGCGCCCTGATGGCGAATCGATTGGGTAATATCAACCCCACCATTTTGATAGAACACTCTGCGCTTATCCTTTTGGATTGCGCTAAATTCAACATTCTCTCCCGCATTGAGAGACAGATTATTCGCGGCCTGAAGCGCTGCGCCCTGATTGACGATATCTTTGCCGACACCAATAGTCAGGTCATTGCCGGCGCGTATTGAACCAAGCCTGCCCACATGTGTATCAACCCAGTCATCCAGATAGGTATCCGTTTGAAATTCGGTCGAATTGATGAGGCTGCCCTGAGCACTGGTTAGAGAGACATTATCACCGACAATCGTGCCACTTTTATTAATGATATTGCCTTGGGCGTCAACAGACAGTGTTGTATCGGCCTGAATATCACCGCGCTCATTGGCTAATGTCCCGGTGTTGATATCAACCCGGTTACCAGCCAGTAACGCACCATTTGAAATATCATTCACTCGTGCTTTCGCCAGATACAATCGAGGGGCTAATACTGTTTGTCCGCCGACTTCTGTATATTCATACCAGAGAATGTCATGGGTTAAATTTGCCACCTGCTCGGCCGTCAGTGCATGACCGACCGTGAG
The DNA here is from genome assembly GCF_024347135.1 of Vibrio spartinae. Taxonomy (NCBI): domain Bacteria; kingdom Pseudomonadati; phylum Pseudomonadota; class Gammaproteobacteria; order Vibrionales; family Vibrionaceae; genus Vibrio; species Vibrio spartinae. The sequence continues at coordinate 1,018,556 of NZ_AP024908.1, forward strand.
CGCGAGTGATTGCTGCTCTTTGGCAGCGTTATCCATCAACTGCGCCATCTGCTCAGTATCACTTCCGACACTCTGATTCAGATAACGCTTTCCTGTTTGCTCAAAAATCATTTGAGTGATGATTCGTGTATCATAATACGCATCACCGAGAAACTTCACTGCTTGAGCAGGATTATAATTCACCTGACTTCTGAAATAGTCCGACCCCAAAAATTGCGCTTTATCCGTAAAAATGGGATCAGTCTCTATGACATAGTGACTATCTGGCTCTGTTGAAATAATAAATAACTGATCAAGTCCCTGAGGCAAGAGCTCCGATGGCATCACCTGTCTGCCGTGACTTGTGGTGGGTTGTAAGACACCCGTTGTCGCGCCTGTCGGTTGAGCACTCATCGGTGGCGGAGTAACACCACCACTCATCACCGAGTTATTCGTTTGGGCAGCATTGATCGTTAAATGATTGGTTGCAGTAATGGACGACTGAATATTCGACTGGGGGCCAATCGGCACATTTTCACGCGTTCCGATTCTTCGGTAATGGATGTCTTTTCCTTTACCACCATTAGGATCAACGATGCTGCCTGTTCTGCTCGCTCGGAGCTGACCACCAGCAATTTCTTGTAATGTTCTGAAGGAGTATTGGTATGCAGATTGATACCTCGCAGTTTCCTCTGGTCTGGACGCGATTCAACGCGCCGGGCACCGATCCCGAAGCCTCGCCTTTTGCCGAGTTCGAGGCATTACTCGCTCGCAAGAGCGCCTTTGTGCTGCTCAACGACGAGGGGCTTGATAAAGGCGATCACGAACATTCGCCGGATGAAATGAAACAAACATCGCGTTGGATGAAACGTAATAAAAGCGAGTTGAAAGCCTTTGTGAAAGCTGCGATCTACATCGAGCCGAATATCGCCAAGCGAATGGCAACGAAAGCGTTCGCCTCGGTATATGAGAAGTTCTGGGGTTATCCAATGCTCATGGTTGCCACCAAGGACGAAGCGCTGGCCCTGGCGCAGAAGTTTTTGTCAGACGAGACCTGAAAAATCCTTCCGTGATTGCCTGACAGGCACATAAAGGTGACATTATTGATGCAGGCTCGTTCAATCCGTCGGCTGGATAGATAGCATGCCGAGCGAGTAGGCGTAAAATATAATTTTAAGCATGATCGAAGGAGGATAAGCGGCCGCGCCATGTTTCTCGTTATGGTAAAGCGCATCAAATGGAGATAAATCTAAGCGTTTATCGACGATGTGAGAAATGGCGTACTCAATGGTTCCCGGAATTAATTGCTCATCGATGATGACAGGAACAAACATGAGCTATTTACTTCACCGTCTTTGAGTACTTCGGAGTTTAATTCGGGAATAAACAATAAGTTATCATATGTGCTCCGTAGTGTTTTTAAAATTAATCGACTATAATCGCTAATATTTTAACTCCATCAACAACTAGACTCCAAGAATATGAATGATTCAGACTATAAAGATTTTTTTGATAAATATATACTAGCATTAAATATCCCTTACTATTCCATATTTTTTCTTGATACATTAACAACAACTCATGCGATTTCGAATATGTCTCATAAATGGTTAGATGAGTTTCTGGCTCTAAAAATGGATCTAAATAGCGACATCATCATTAAGTCACACCATAAATTGACTCCCTTCATTTGGACTATTGGAGATATAAAAAATAGAAAGTTATTAAATTTAGCCACTAGCTATAACATTACAATGGCTGCAACTTTTATTATAAAATCAAAAACTAAAACCATTCTGTTTAATCTATACCCAGGGGATGATCGAGAAAAATTTCTTTCAATTTTTAATTCCCAAAAATCAAAAATTCAGTTTGATTTACTTAGTTATTTTGATGATATTTTATTAGATGAATTTAATATTAAAATTTCTGATAGAGAATTAGATGTATTAAACTATCTTAAAATAGGAAAGACAAATGAAGAAGTTGCTTTGATATTGGGAATAAAAGAGAGAACCGTAAGGTTTCACTGTCATAATATATTGGATAAATTCAATGCAAATTCGATAAAATATGTAATATTTAAAGCGACTAAGTTAGGTATTATATAAATGTTGGATTTTGAGTTCCTGCTTTTGTTCTTTGGTTAGAGTCATTTTCATGGCTGTGAGCCATGATTCTCTGCTCGGATAAAATCAAGTATCTTCAATGATATGGGTATAATCATATTAAACATCTTTCTATTTTATCTTTAACCTGTCGTACTAGACAGTTGTTTAAAATATTAATTGGATGAAAATAAGCTCATTGAGATTGATATTGAGAACAGAGAAAAAATGGAAAGTATTGGTAAATTAACTCATATCTGTAACGATAGGCAGATTTACATTCAAAACATAAAGTCTACAGACACTAACACATTTGAATTTACCATAAAAAATCCGTTAAGCCATTTCCATTTTAATGACTTTTACTGGTCTCAAGATCGTATTGATCCTCTGTATTTACTGGAATGCTGTCGTCAGGCAGAGACCTTTATAGCTCATAAATACTTTAATGTTGGATTTGAAGAAAAGTTTATTTTCAATTGTTTTTCGTTATCTTTGCGTGAACAAAATAGTCTTCTATTATTAAAACATGGAGAAATAAAGGGTTGTATTTACTCAGAAATGAGTACAAACGCTTGTACAAGAATGCGAAATAATGTGTATGTTTTCACAATATTCGTAAGTAACATCGAAGTTTGCGCTATTACTTTGTCTGCTTCCTATTTAAAAAAACATGTGTATCAAAAAATACGCAATTTAAATTTTCTTAGAAAAAACCTTGAATTTAATCTAGATGATAATGTGAATTGCAAATTAGTAGGATATATGAATCAATTAAATTCAATAATATCCTTAAATAATAAAAATAAAGCGTCTATAGTTATTAATAAAAACAACCCCATATATTTTGACCATAAACAAGATCATATAACAGGGATGAATATAGTAGAAGGGTGTAGACAATTTTCTTTTTATTGTGTAAAAGATAAATTCCCAAATAAATTAGATATTTTTGAGATCGATGAAATTAATTCTGAATTTTTTAGTTTTGTGGAACTGTATGCAGAAGCTGTTATTATCCTTAAAGAATTAATCGTTATAGCAAACAAAATTAAATTAATTTTTTCTATTGAACAAGAAAGTAAAACTAAGTGTTCAGTATCAGTTGTTTTAAGAATTAAGGAAAATTAATCATGAATAATAATGAAAATATTGTAGTTGGAATATTAAAAGAAGAATTAGGATTTTTAGAGATTGAAGATTTTGGTATTACTTTTGATGAAATGGGGCTTGATTCAATTGCGTTAATTGAACTCAAATGTGAACTATCTATCCGTTCTGGAATTTCAGAAGACACCTTAAGTGTTAAATGCAATGACACAATTAACACAATCAGCAACCAGTTATCCGAAATGACAGAGGCTGCATAGTCGTGGACAAAGTGAAAGTAGCAGTAACCGGGCTAGGCATTGTGAATTCAGCTGGCTTAAATGTCGAAGAAAGTTGGGCGAACGTATTACAAGGTAACCCCATGGCAAAGATAGATGAGCGGCTTGACGGTCTTTCTGTTAATTGGAGTTGTCCCATAGTTGGCTTCAATGAGCGTTCATCTATTGATCCTAAATTGATGTGGAGAATTGATAAATTTGTTCAATATTTACTGGAAGCCAGCAACGAGGCCATAGCTGATTCTCAATTAGATATAAATGAAAGTTATTCAAAAGGAACAAGGGTTGGTGTTGTCGTTGGAAATTCATTAGGCGGTGTAGAAACTCTTGAAAAGAGCCATTCCAAATTTCTTGAGAAAGGTGAGAGTGGTGCTAAAGCATCGATGATACCAGCTGTGATGGGGAATATGGGGGCTGCACAGATCGCATGTTTACTTGGAATCAAAGGTCCTGTTATTACGATTAATACCGCTTGTGCTTCTGGAGGAGATTCTATCGGTATAGCGAAAAATCTTATAGAAACAGGTAAATGCGATTCGGTAATTGTTGGCTGTAGTGAAGCCCCAATTACCCCCTTGATTGTCTCATCATTTAATAGATTAAGGGCTTTATCAACAAACTCAGATTTAAAACATTCTTCACGACCATTTGATCAGGAACGGGATGGATTTGTTATATCAGAAGGTGCTGGGGTACTAATCGTTGAAAATGAAAAGATGGCAAAAGCAAGGAACGCTTTCATTTATGGATACATTAGTGGTTATGGAACTTCTAATGATGCTTATCATGTTACCACTCCTGCCCCTGAAGGGGATGGTTTAAAAAGAGCGGTTCAAATGGCGTTAGAGGATGCTGGTTTATCAGCCAATAAAATAGACAGTATTAACGCTCATGGCACATCTACGCACTTAAATGATGAAACTGAAGGAATAGTGTTTAAGTCGATTTTTCCTCATCGTCCCGTAGTGACATCTACGAAGGGAGTTACAGGACATAGTTTGGGCGCAACTGGCGCGGTAGAAGCAATCTATTCAGTTTTATCACTTTCACAACAGAGGATTCCTATGGTTAGCGGTTTAGTTAATCCGGATTCCAGCATTGATCTTAATCTAGCTACGGAGACCATAGATAGAGCACATATAAGAAACATTTTAAGTAGCTCAGTTGGTTTCGGTGGACAAAACTCAGTAATTATCTTTTCAAAAAAATAGGATTAAAAATGAACAATCTAAAAAAAATAAAGTTATTTGCAATTGATTCTGATGGTGTCTTACTTAATGACACTTACAGTCCAGTGATTAAACAGTTCGTGGAGAAAAGAGGCATTGAATATACAGCAGATATCGAAAGACATGTATGGGGTTCTCCTCAGGTTGTTGCGGGACACAATATGGCATTAGCCTGCAAGCTTCCTTATTCCGGTGAAGCTACGATTAAGTCGTTTTTTAAAGAGCGTGATTTATACCTTAAATCTCATCCAGTAGAAGTTATGGAAGGCATTGAACACTCATTGGCACTTCTTAAAGAAACTGGTGCGAAAATTGTCTGCTATGGAGGCAGAAACAAAGAATACAGTTTTGATAAATTTCTTCATCAATTTAAAGGCTATTTTGATCTTGAAATTCCTTATGTTGATATTAATGCGTTTCGACCAGGCGTGTATGAAATTGCTCATGATATTTTTGGCTATAATTTCGATGAGGTTGTTTATTTCGATGATATAAATCGAGTGGCCGAAGTTTGTAAAGCATTTAAAGCTGGATTCATCGGGGTTCCTGCTAATCAGTCTCATAATTTTCAGAAAGCCGAAATGGAAAAAAATAACGTGAAGTTTATGGTTGATAAGTTTTCAGAATTAAATGAAAGCATTATAAATGATGTAGATTGTTTGTTGGCACAGGGGAGTTTCTGGGACTAATTATAAATGGATTGAACTAATATCATAGGACGTTATATGAAAAACAAAATATTAAGTTTTATTTTACCGATCATTTGCGGCTTAACTGTCGCAAATATGTACTATGTCCAATCAATCTTTCCAGAGGTTATGCATGCTTTAGATATTAATTATAAAAGCACTGCTATGATTTACACAATGTCGTTAATTGGTAATGCTTGCTCACTAGTGTTTATTGCGCCTTTAGGAGATTTTATAAACCGCAAAAAACTGATTTCATTCTTATATATCATTCTGGCCATTGCTAGTATTGGTGCCAGTTTATCTTTAAATATCTATGAAATGTATGTTGCTGCATTCTTCCTTGGGGTTGGGGTTGCTATCATTCCGATAACAATTTCCTATCTAAGTAAAAATAAAAATTTTGGACTAAGTTATATTGGTAAAATTATGTCCGGAGTGTTATTAGGCGCCCTAATATCACGTTTTCTATCTAGTGAATTCTCAACAATCTGGGGATGGAATTCAATTTATATATTCTCATTTGCCGTAATGTTGTTCTCTCTAATTTTTGTTGCTTTGATGCTACCTAATGACCAGATAGAGAAGACCAAAGAAACTGGTTATGGGAAAATGCTTGGTAGTACATTTTCCCTGTTAATAAGCAATAGTACCGTTCGTAAATATAGTCTGTATGGTTTTTTTGTTATGGCTGTCTTTGCTTCATTTTGGAATAATATTTCGTTCAGTTTGTTTGATGATTATCATCTAACTCAGACTAATATTGGGTTGTTTTCATTAACAGGTGTAGCCGGGGCATCAGCTGCAATGTTTGCTAGCAATATATTGAGGAAGTTAAATTATGATAGTATTTCTTTATTTGTATTAATGTTCATTTCTTTTGCTGTTCTTGCAGTTATTAATTACAGTTTAATTACACTAATAATCGGTTCAGTAGTCATTGATGCAATGATTCAGCTAATACATGTAAATAATCAAACAAACATGTATAAGAACTGCGAAGGAAATGAATCCCGGGCGGCAAGTTGTTATATGACCACTTTTATTTTGGGTGGTGTAGTTGGGTCAAAGGTTTCATCAATTTGCTATATTTCATATGGGTGGCAAGGTATTTGTGTAATGTGTGCTTGTATCGCAATTATTTGCCTGATTCCATTTAAAGAGAAAACTACTGAGAATAATATTAAATTAACTCATTAGTCATAATGCCAACTGATACAACCCACCCAAGACCCTAAACGCCTGCTCCCCTTCCAGACTACCCGGTAATAGGGACTCAAAACAGGCGATTTGGGGTAACGGTATTTGAACTAAGTATATTTTAGAACCAAAACGTGACTCAACCCAGTGCCTGCTCCAAAATCCATAAGATGCATACTTTTATGAAAGTTTAGATTTTTAATTATAGAATTTGCAATGTTTGTAACATTTTAAACTCTATTGTCATCTTTTTCGTATGACTCTGCTCTCTGTTCAAAACATCTCTATTCATAGAACATCCCTTGATTTTGTATAACACCCCTAATAACTGACAAATGGCCAGCCGTTATTTGTACAGTGAATTTAATTGTTAAATTTATGCTTACCAAGCATTACTTAATAGGAGAAAAATTAGCAGCAGATAGTATTTTCGACTCCTGCTTCTCTAGCATATTCATTGCTTCAGGAATAAATTCAGTTAACCATTCAGAATCTTTATATAACTCAATTCTTTTTTGAGACCTTTCATTCAAGTCATGATACGACCATATATGGATCACCTGATTAAGTTCGCCTATTTCGGTATGCCAATACCCAACCAAAGTGGCATATTTAGATATAATAGGCATTCCGATCGTTTCAAAATGATTTATATAATTATTTAACTGCCCAATCTTTATCGTGTAAATTCTCATTTCAAATATCATAAATATCCCTTAACAATTAACACTAAAATCTAACGCCGCCATAATTTCCCGCTTGAAGCACTGCGTAAAGCGATCAAATTGATGGCTTTGTTAAATGCTGACTCGTGAGACCCAATTTTGAATTTCTTAGCCGTAACATAGTTTGTCGTCAGCTAAAGTGGTAAGGCTATCCTGCATAAATCGGTTACCCACGCTACAGTATTAACCACAATACTTGAATAGCCTTAGTAACTCGCTTTTGAGCCTTCTCCCTCACCACATCAGCGGTATGCTTAAGGTGACCAAACCAACAGGAGAAAACTCAATGAAATGCTATAATAACTCACATCCATACTATTGTGGTATCGACTTGCACGCTCGTTTACTTTATATCTGTATTCTTGACTCACAAGCTAATATCATCGTTCATAAAAAGATTGCCGCCCGACAAAACTCCGAGCCAATATCGAAGATGGACATATCCATCCTCGATGTCAAGACGTGCACATGATGAAACATCCCGATACAATTGACGTCAGAGTAGTTTTGACAACCCCCATAGGACTTCTAGATCCGTTACGCGTCTTTATACGCAGTAAATGAACTAGTATTACATTTGCTTTCACCTACAATTAAATTTGTTGTGTAGACTATACTGAGTGGTTTATAAATAATACAGAGCCGTAAGCGGGTCATGCCGAATTTTTAGCAAAAGAAATAAACCGGATCAGACCTTACAATTGATGCAATTTTCGCCGGATAGTGCTTTATATGTTCATTTATTCCCTACGTTTTAAGCTAATCATGCTTCCCGTGATCTGCAGTCTGTTACCTGTGGCGATCATGATTTTGATCACGCCTTCGATGGTGGAAGAGCGTTTTTTAAAGCAGGCAAGCAATACCCATCTGGGACGTATGGCTAGTGATATTCAACGTTTTGCTGAACAGTCAGATGACTGGGGAACCCGCGAGTCTGCTCTGCGGTTTTATCAACGAGCACTGGATCGTGTGGCCCAAAGTCAATCGCGAGGCAAGGCACCACCTCCCCCGGGGGGGCCGCCCCTAGCATCTGAAAATATGCGTTTTGTTTTAGCCGATCCGAATGGCCACGTGATTTTGCCTTTTTTTGGATTTGAAGCAGGGCAAGTAATGACTCGTCAGGAGCTATCCGAAGCCACGCCTTTGTATAAGGATCGCGTTTTACAGGGCTATGCCTTGGCTCGTGGTAAGGCAGCGCTCTCCCCCAAAGATGAGTCGTATCTGGCGACACTACAAAAGACTCTACTGATATCTGCGTCCATTGCTGTTTTCGGTGCTTTTCTTTTTGGTTTTGCCATAACGTGTTCTATTCATAAACGTGTTCACTCATTGATTGCAGCAACACGCCACTTAAGCGACCGGAAAAAGCCTCAGCTACTCAATATGCGAGGTAAAGATGAGGTTTCGTTATTGGCTCGGGAGTTTGATGCCATGTCAGTCAAACTGACTGAACAGCATCAGCAACTCAGAGAATCGAATCAGACAATTGCTGCACAGGCCAACGCTTTGAAAAAGCTGAGCTACACCGATGAACTAACCAACCTTGCGAATCGCCGGTTCTTTAACGAACAGCTTGCCGCTTGGCAGGCCAGCAACATGGACGAGTTAAGCCTGATTTTGTGCGACGTCGATCACTTCAAGCGAGTAAACGATAATTTTTCCCATGACATCGGAGATCAAGTACTTCGCCAAGTAGCAAATTTATTAAAGCAGAATACCCGAGAGCAGGACGTGGTTGCCCGGATTGGCGGGGAAGAATTGGTAATCTTAATGCCACATACATGTAAAGAGCAGGCATTAGATATTGCCGATAGGATTCGCCACTCGGTAGAGCAAAATGAATGGCATAAAATTGCCCTGGGACTGAAGTTGACGCTTAGTTCTGGGGTCAGCAGTACTGCGGAACTTGATGATCCTGAGCGTATCTTAGAAGTTGCGGATGAACACCTTTACCGTGCAAAAGATTTAGGGAGAAATAGGGTTTGTAGTTAATCAGTCTCGTACAAAGTCATCATTGACGGCAGAGTCGTTTGTTAGTTTTTTATTAGCACCTTTTGATAAAAAATTTTATCAATCCCTTTTACCAAATAGTCCTTATAACGACCAACTTCCTTGAAACCATGAGACTCATAAAATTTGGGAGCTTGAAACGTATGCGTATCAACTGCGATATTCCTGATTTATCCCGAACAAAAATAGCAAAAGACTCATCTGTTATTTCAGGTACAAATCTTTGATTAAAATCGCTTAATCCTTGATAGATACAATCGATGTCCTCAGCATTTGGCGACTGAGTAAAAATGATATCCACAATGATTTCTCCGTAATCTGATTAAACAACTAACGCCTCGCATCACCGGGAAAATGAAGTTGCAGAGCGGCACTGCTTTATTTTTTACGAGTGAATGCGTTAGCTTTGCTTGCTCAGGGCTAACTTAAGACCAAAGCCGATAAACAAACTACCAGTTAACTTATTAAGAGCATGAGTTATAAGCTTATTATGTTTTATTTTCACACTAAGTGTTGATGAAGACCAAGCTAAAAAATGACACCAAACCATACCATTAACATTGAAAACGACTCCTAAAAATATAAATGCGAGTGCTTTACTTGGTGCATCATGAGAAATAAATTGAGGAACAAATGCAAGAAAGAACAATGCAACTTTAGGATTTAAAACATTAGTCAGAAACCCTTGATAGCATATTTTTGATAAGGAGGCCTTTTGCTGATCAGATGATCTAGCCGTATTATCGCTTTTTTTACTCAGTAACATTGAAAATCCGATATAGAGAAGATATACACAACCAATTATTTTTACTACTGTAAAGGCAATTGCAGATGTAGCTAAAATTGCAGATAACCCAAAAGCAGCTGCTAATATATGAACTAACGTGCCAGCTCCAATGCCCAAAGCAGCTGACGATCCAGCTCGGAAACCTTGGCTAGCACTTCTGCCTATAATATATAAAGAATCTGGACCCGGTATAAAATTCAAAGCTATTCCTGATATTACAAATAGCCAAAGATCATGCACTCCAAACATTAATATTTACCACCATACTAAATTAAAAATAACGCTAGCAACAGCAGCAAACTAGAGCCTAAGCGATTAGTTTGTCTGATGATTGCTCTTGTTATGCGTAATTTCACGAATCGCATCGATTAAACCATACACAAGCAACGAACTTTGAACACGGGCTGCTGGGTGCGCATACATTACAACAGGTTTATTCTGCTGATTTACGAACCACTTTACGCCTCTTGAAGTTTCATAAACTTGTTCATCGTTTAAATCCAAAGCAAACCGTAAATCCCATCCAGTGCCACAACAAATGGTCAAATCAGGATTATAAATTTCATATTGCTCTTTAATAAACTTCTTGTCTTCAGCTACAACCGCATCGAAATCAGCTCGTACCGTTGTATGAGTGCCAGGAGACTTCTTAAGGTTCATTGCACATATCGTCCGTAAAGTATCAATTCTTTGCTTTTTAGAAATTGATTCAAAATTAGCCCATGGAATATCATCATTACCATGATTAATGCTTTTAACCCAACGGGTTACATTATTCCATGTTTGAGAACAAGAGCCAGCACGGATGAATTCTCTTAAATCCCAGCCACCACCATGCTCATCGTTCACTTCTTTAAGAACAAAACAAAGTTTAATTTTAGAATTTAAATAATCTTGTTCCGAAACAACGCCATCAGTAACAAAACCAACTCGGTTACTTTCCCACTGATGAAATAACTCTGACTCTCTTTCTTTAATGCTCATAAGTCCTCATTCTCCCCAAACATTCGATTCATGGCCGTAATCTTGAAGCCATGAAACGCGAATTTGCAAATTATCATCTTCAAAGTATTGCTCAAAATTTTTACTACTCATTAGATTATTTTCTAAATCTAGCTGGGAATCCAAACTCGGCTGGACTCATAACAGTTATTAGACAGCATCTTGCCGTATAACATCCCAGCATTGTGCTGTCTAAAATCTGCCGCTCGCTCTTTTATCAGTGAACTTGAGATAAGATTCTCTCTCCTTTCTCTGCAAAGAAAATCAATAAAATCTGAATCATTAGGGCGAAAATGCCATGAGGTGACTGTTTTGTCCAAAACCCGACGATTCCTGTCAACTTCTGTTCAGATATGATCCACAAACCCTTCTAGCATGAATGTTCCCTTTCCTAACCTATGGACAGATTCAACATGCTAGCCACGCCATCAGACAAATATGTACCCGCACCGGTCATTCGTTTTCCGCAAAGAACTTGGCCGTCAAAACAGTTAGAACAAGGCCCCCGCTGGTGCTCGACCGATTTAAGAGACGGCAACCAGTCGTTAGCCAACCCGATGAACATCGATAAAAAATTGAAGTTTTTTGATCATCTGGTGACGTGTGGATTTAAGGAGGTTGAAGTGGCATTTCCGTCTGCATCACAAACGGATTTTGACTTTGTCCGCCAGTTGATCGACAACGCATTGATTCCTGATGATGTGACCATTCAGGTGATTACCCAATCCAGACCGGACTTGATCGAGAGAACCATTGAGTCACTGATCGGTGCTGCCAAGGCCATTGTTCACTTATACAATGCCACCGCACCGGCTTTCAGAGAAATCGTCTTCAATCAAGACAGACCAGCGACGTTAGTGCTTGCGGTCAAAGGCGCGCAGCAGATCAGAGCATTATGTGAACAGCATCCTGAAACGCAATGGACACTGGAGTATTCACCGGAAACATTTAACTTTACCGAGCCGGAATTTGCCCTTGAAATCTGTCAGGCCGTCGCCGAAGTATGGCAACCTTGTGAGGCTCGCCCCCTGATTATTAACCTGCCAACGACTGTTGAGCGCAACACCCCGAATGTATTTGCCGATCAGATAGAGCACTTCATCCATAACTTTCATTCATTGGCGCATGTCACCATCAGTGTGCATCCGCATAATGATCGGGGCACGGGTGTTGCCAGCGCTGAACTGGCGATGCTTGCCGGTGCGACGCGGGTCGAAGGCTGTTTGTTCGGCAATGGCGAACGCACCGGAAATGTTGATTTGGTTACGCTGGCCTTAAACCTCTATTCACAGGGGATCGACCCGCAATTACGCTTTGCCGACATTCAAAATACGGTTGAACTGGTCGAACAGTGCAATCAATTGCCAGTGCACCCGCGTCACCCCTATGCGGGCAGACTGGTGTTTACCGCTTTCTCCGGATCTCACCAAGATGCGATCAAAAAAGGATTTACCCGCTATCATGCGCAACCACTCGGCCACTGGAATATCCCTTACTTACCTATCGACCCGATGGATCTGGGGTGCAATTATGAAGAAGTCATTCGCGTCAATAGTCAGTCAGGTAAGAGCGGTGCCGCGTGGTTACTACAAGAAAACCATGGCTTGGTGCTACCGAAGATGCTTCAGGTTGATTTAAGCAAAAGAGTGAAAAATCATACTGACAGCACCGGCAGTGAAATGAATATTGCACAGTTATGGCAACTGTTCAGAACCTCATATGGGTTAGTCAGCCAGCCTTTGATGAGCTTGCAGCGCTATCACAGCCAACCGACAGCGGACGGACAAAAGATTGAGGCGCAGATTCGTTACCACGACCAAGATATCGTCTGTGTCGGATGCGGCATCGGACTGATGTCGGCCTTATTAACCGGGTTAATGCAGCAGTTTGATTGCCAAGCTAATGTGGTTGATTACCACGAGCACACGCTGGGCACACAAACCCACAGTAAAGCGGCGAGTTATGTGCAGCTTCAGTCCACGATGTCTAATGTCAGTATTTTTGGCGTTGCGATTGAAGAGGATGCCACCAAAGCGTCGTTACAGGCATTGCTAAACGCCTATGCGCAACTCTTGCGAGCTCCCGCAAGCTTCGCCTGATGCATTAGCGGGCTAATGGCATTGTCGGTGGACAATATTCACTCGGAGACAACCCGGTGCGGCTTTTAAACATTGCGCTAAATGCACTCGGGCTGTCATAGCCAATCGCTAATGCGGTATCTAACACGCTACAGCCACTGGCTAACAGTTCCAGTGCATGGAGTAATCGCTTCTGACGTAACCATTCGGTAAAGGTTAACCCCAGTTCTTGCTGGAATCGGCGTGATACCGTCCGCTCGCTTTGGCCGAGCGATTTCGCTGCATCAGAAGCCGTCCATGGATGCGAGAGACGCTCAGAGATGTTGCGACAGAGCGCCACCAACGCTTCAGAACTTGGATAAGGCAGATAAAAATCAATCGGGTCCAATCGGCGTAACTCGTCCAGAATCAACTCAAATATGCGCTCTTCGCGTGTCCCTGCCATGCGAATGTCGGGCAGAGCAACCGCCTCCACAATTAAACAGGTCAACAACGGGGAGACCGTCGATAACACACAAGTATTCGGCAGATCAGCCCGCGCCATCGGGTCAACAAACAGCGTACGAACGCGAACCTCACCGGTAATTCTGAGGCTATGGGAAACACCTGCCGGGATCCACAACCCCTTATTGGCGGTCACCACCCATGACCCTGTTTGCGTATCCACGCGAATCACCCCATTGAGCGCATGTAAAAACTGGGCGCACTGATGGATGTGAGGCGCTTCAATGTCCCCGTGCGCATAATTGTGTGCATAAGCAATAATTGGCGGCCCTAACGCTTCGTCACAAAATTTCATCCATCATCACACTCATCCCGACCCGTTTCAGGTATTTAAAGCCAATCACGAACAGGTTGTCAAACTCAGCCTTGGCGCATTGAATGCAACAAAAGGCATAGTGCGATACGTCAAAGTCAGTGCCTCAATGAACATTCCGTTAATAACCACATCTATTTTCCAGCAACATATCGCATAACCGCAAATTGCCCGCCTTTAAGACTGTGATTGATGAACAATTGCAGATAACATACTCATTTGAGCTCATTCATACAATTCAAATAGAACATGGCAAAACTGGGATATTGTGAAATCGATAATTTAAAGTTGAGTCGTCAGAGCAAACGTGCTGTATTTGAGATTCATGACATCATGTATCATGCTAATCTTTTCAGTACTGCTATGGGCTCTATCCCGTTTGTTCAGATTTTTATGAGTCCGAGTATCACCAGTAGCCCACTGGAGACTGGGATCAATATTCATGAATATGATTGGCAAACATTTAGCGATGAGTGCTGTGCCGAAAATCGTTCGCTATAAAATCCGCTCTGTTGCAGAACCCATGAGTTGGTATACAGGTGGAAAAGAAGGGGAATTTTGGAGATATATCAGTGAAGCCGCGTTATAGCATTTTTTATATATTCATGATGCTGCTGAGTGGTTGTACAAATCGAGTCAATAGTGTTCAAGCCCTCACCCAATGGGACAAAGCTTATGGTCAGTGTCTCGCTCAGGAGCAAAACAGTCCTGTCAGATTTCCTGAAGATAATGCTTGGTTTAATTCACTCAGCTCAATCCAGAAGAAGCATGTTGTGCTGTATATTTATCAGGAAAAGATGTATCAGTGCTCGGCTCGACAACAGGCCCAGCTTAAGCAAGCACTCACTGCTGAAAATAACCAAACCCTATTGAAACTCTTTCGTGACATGAAGTTCTTGAGTACACCGGATAAAACACTGGTTGAGAATATTGATCCTGCCCAACTGCACAGACTGAGCCAAAATATCTCCATTTTCAATTTAGGGAAAGTTGCCGCCCAGCTTCATTTCCGTGAGCGATGAATATACATTGAGAAAGCTTGGTGTCGATGAAGCAAAATTGATTGTTCATGCAATCGCTGTTGCAGGACTACTCATGTTAGCGCCACTCAATTCATGTTTCCGACTCGTTTATAAACGGGAGCTTAATATCAAAATACTTTACGCGATCCCTCTGTTAGCTGGCTGTTTATCCGCTTTCCTTAATTTTCAGATATATCAACAAATTATAACGCCACAAGGGTTGGTTGAATGCCCGAAACAAGCGGGCTACAAAAAGAATTTACTCAGGAATTATGTAAAAAATATCCAACAGTGTGAAAAGTTCTAATCGACTGGAGATCGACAATGTTCAACCCAAACACCATCTCAATTGTCATCATTCCCCAGCCGCGCCTGACACAGCCGTTCCACCAGCGCTTTTAGTTTCTCCACTTCATCTTGTAAATAGGCCAGCTCTTCTGAGGTGATTTCATAGTGCATTGAATAACGCGCATCGATATAGGCGCGTTGCAGACGGCGGAAGCTGCGGCGGTGGAATTTATCATCCATCGGGAAAATGTCGGCAAACGCGAGATCCTGACTGGCACAGTATTTTTTCAGCTTTTCAATATTATGCGTTTTCGGCAGATAGTTGGTCAGCACCAGTAAGGTACAGGCAAAAAAACGTTCTGTCGCTTGATGTAAAAGGAAAGCCGATTGAGCAAATTTTTGTTTATCCAAAGAAAATTGAAATAATTCAAGGAAATCGGAAGCGCTGGCAAACCAATGACCATAATGCTTTTGCGCGATTTGATGCATTTCAGCTTCACTCAAATTACCCGGCTCGGCCAGCGCTCTTGGTGTCGCGGCAAAGATTTCTATCCCTTCCTGACGGATATCCTTAAAAAAGTAGTGACCTTGCCGCAGCTGTTCATTGACTTCCTGCCAAGTGTGAACAATCAAACCTAACGGCGCACTTTTCACTTTACGGTCGATCTGATCTTCTGCCCGGCGCCAGATTAAATCTTCTTCCACCAGTGCGGGCTGATTCACAATCACCAAGATGTCATAGTCGCTGACATAACCATTCGGAATATCACTCACCCAACCGCCTTTGGCATGGCTACCGAACAGAATGATTTTCAGGATCTTGAACTCAGACTTACTCCCCTGCTTGTTGGCGATGAAATCATCCAACGTATCGCGCAGAATGGTCGAAATCAGCCCCAGCTCGTGCTGTTTTCGTTCAGGAAGGTGGTCGAGAGCAGTCTTCATATTGAATGATTTTAACCAGTTAGCCGACAATGCCCCTAGTGTGGCGAGGCGCCGGACAAATGTCTATGCCTTTGTCCGGGGTTCACCGGAGTAACGATTTAAATCTGCGAGTCAGGACAAAATAAGGTGCCGAGAGTGATCAGGACTTAAGTAGCAGACATTAATATGCCGTCCGCCAAACCAATGAAAGGGAGCTATGCAGCTCCCTTCTCTCTCATTCCTGCATCATATCTTCATGATCAGGATTCTGTTGGGGGTCACCCAGCGCTTTACGCTGCCCTACCAGAAGTACACCGCAATCAGAGTAAGCAGAATAATACAGGCGATATTTAAATAAATACCGACTCGCATCATCTCGGACTGCTGAATATGACCTGAGGCAAATACAATGGCGTTCGGCGGTGTGGCGACTGGCAGCATAAATGCACAGGATGCCGCAACCGCGATTAATACCGAGAGCAACACCGGTGAAACCCCGAACGCTTCGGCAACACTGGCAAAGACCGGAATCAATAACGCCGCACTGGCCGTATTACTGGCAAACTCAGTCAGAAAGACCACAAATGTCGCGATGATGATCACGATCCAGAGCATCCCGAGGTTTGAAATCATACTGCTCAGTTCGTGGGCAATGAAGACACTGGTTCCGGTATGCTTGAGGACATTACTGAGACAAATACCCCCACCGAACAACAGTAAGACCCCCCAGTCTGCGGTTTTTTCAATTTCTTTCCAGTGTACCACCCGGGCGAAACTCACCAGAATAATCGCACTAAGTGCAATGATAGTATCAAACGATTTGAATCCGCCCAGCATGGCGTTGATTGGTTTACTGAATATCCAGAAAAACACCACCAGCGCAAAAATACCGAGCGTCACAACCTTGCCTTTATCCCAATCCACCGGTTCATGGTTCAGTTCAAAATTACCGGACAAATCAGGCTTAAGCAACAGATAGAGAATCCCAATCATTACCGGCAGCATGACCACCGTGGTTGGCAAACCAAATTTCATCCAGTCGATAAATGTTAACCCGACTTGGGCAGCGGCTATCGCATTCGGTGGACTACCGACGACAGTCGCTATCCCACCGATACTGGCGCTATACGCAATCCCTAATAAGACGAAAACATAAGTTTTATGGCCTTTGTCTGCATCGACTTTACTCAGAATGCCCAGCACCAGTGGCAGCATCATCGCGGTTGTCGCAGTATTACTGATCCACATCGATATCACCGCAGTGACACTAAACAGCATAAAAACCGCGACACTCATTCTGCCTTTCGCCATCAAGAGCACTTTATCGGCAACCACTTTATCCAACCCTTGCTGGTGCATGGCTGCGGCTAACGCAAAGCCCCCCAGAAAGAGATAAATAATCGGGTTGGAAAAGTAGCTCAGCGCGGTGGTGGTATCAAATACACCGAACAATACCGAGAGAACCGGGACCAGAACGGCGGTCACCGTCACATGGAGTGCTTCGGTTAGCCACAACACCGCAATGAAGGCGAGCAGGCTGATCCCCAGTACCACATCAGGCTGAAACGGTAAGTTAAAATAAAGTAACAAGAACAGCACGATATCGATCAAGATAATGATACTATTACGGTTTAAAAACCATTCTCGGGTGTTCGCGGGGAGAGGGACATTATCGTTTTTATTCATTAGACTTCCTTTTATTTGGGCTATGTTGAACCTCAACAATCCGACTGGAAAAGGTCAGTGAGATGACCATCCATGACAAGCGGTTGTGAGTTATTATTGAATCAATTGCGCAATAAGCAACATAAACAATTAATGACATAAGACATACCTTGGTTCTGTTACGCGAGTCAATAAAAGCAGTTATCTCCGTAAAAATGATAATGATTTGATTCACCGGTCAGCAATTTGCGGCCATGATGCAGAGGCGAATCAATCATAGCTTCACATACCAATCAGGAACGTTATGGATTTACTACTACAACAACTGCAATTCTCACTGTCGGTGACCGGCCCGATCTGTCTGATGCTCTTTTTAGGGATTTATTTTCGACGCAGTCAGCTCATCGATGACCATTTTATTGAAATCGCATCGCGCCTTGTATTTAAAGCCACGCTCCCGACGCTACTCTTTCTGAGTATTGTCAATTCCCCACATGATGTGACCAGCGGTGGCTCATTGGTGCTCTATGGCGTCATCTCTAACTTTGCTTTTTTCCTGTTGATCACACTGGTGGTCAAATATTATTTCAAGCGCGAGGCCGATCAAGGGGTAATTATTCAAGGCGCTTTTCGCGGCAACAGCGGCATTATCGGGCTGGCTTTGATTGCCAATGCATACGGACCCGACGGTTTGGCTCAGGCCGCACTGTATGTGGCAGCAATAACGCTGCTCTTTAACGTACAGGCGGTCATCACGCTGACCCCAAAAGGCAGCCAGTCGGGGATGAAGGTACTGGTGATGGTGGGCAAAACACTGACCAAGAATCCGCTGATCATCTCCATATTATTGGGGCTTGGCTTCTCTCAACTCAATCTGACACTGCCGTATGTCGCCAGCACGGCCGGGCAATATTTCGCCAATATGACCCTGCCATTGGCACTGATTTGCGGTGGTGGGTCACTGAATATCCGTCAACTCAATCATGATAAAGCTCCGACTTGGTCGGCGACAGCGTTCAAATTACTCGCCTGCCCGATTCTGATCACCTTCGGTGCCTGGATCTATGGGTTCCGCGGCCCTGAGCTGGGCATCATCTATTTATGTAGTTCCGCACCCTCCGCTGCCGCCAGCTATGTGATGGCACGCGCAATGGGCGGAAACGCGACACTGGCCGCCAATGTCATTGTGCTGACCACTTTATTGTCGCTGTTAACCACCACGCTCGGTGTGTTTGTGTTGTCATCACTGGCGCTGATCTAGTCGATCAAAAAGGCAGTCTTGAACAGACTGCCTCAACAACATAGGCCGATAACAAGCGATTACAATAGGTTTGCCGGAGAATACTGATCGGTTAAAGGCCGGGCGGAGCGGTCCCAGTCTGCCTTGGTGGACATCAATGACGGGAACCGTTCGATCAAGACATCATAAGGGGCTAATAGCTTTGCCAATGGCTTCGCACGCTCTCGCATGACTTGTCGGGAAGGCAGCGGCTGTTTACCATTACCGACAATGATGATCCGGTTACCATAGTTTTGTTCCTGTTTAACTTTGAAATTAAAGAACGGACCAAACACCTGACGATAGGTCTCGGATTCATGCGCATAAAGCTGACTGGACGACCAAGTGTTTGCCACCAACACGCCATCCTTGGTCATGAGTCGTTGCACTTCTTGTAAATATTCCCGGGTCATTAAATGCTCCGGAATATAGTCACCGGTAAACGCATCGAGAATAATAAAGTCATATTTTTTCTTCCGGAGAATGGCACGTTTGACAAAAACGCGTCCGTCCGCAACGGACACCGAGGTATGCGGCGTTTCTTTAAAATGAAAGTAATCCCGCGCAACTTTCACCACGCCCGGATCCAATTCCACCACATCCAATGCAGCGTCAGGGTAAAGCTGCGTCAACACATTCGGAATCGAAGCACCGCCCAGCCCAATCAACAGTATCCGCTGCGGATGAGGATTCATTAACAACCCGCCCATCACCATCTGACTGTATGAATACACCAGCCGATGATCGTGCTCGTCTTGATACTGACAGGTCTGCACACTGTCGCCTTTGACCAATGCAAACACCAAACAACGCAACCCATCTTTCTCAACCACCGCAATATCCCGATAGAGCGACTTCTGGGTATAGATCACTTCACTCTGAGCGGAAAACCCAACCACGAACAGCAATACAGGCAGCCAGATACGTACCGATAACATCGTCTTCAACATCATTTTAAGCCTCTGCAACCACACGGGGGAACCGGACATAGAATGCAACCACGCCTCCGGCACATAAAATCCCAATCAAACTCAATAGAATCGTATTCACTTCAAACCACAGCACTAGATAGAACGACGTCGCGAGCGTTCCCAATGCGCTGCCCAAAGTCGAGACAAAATAGAGCTTACCGGCAACCTGCCCGCTGCGCCCGGAGTCACTGACGAGCAAACGGATCGAATAAGGTGAGATCATCCCTAAAATCAGAGTCGGCAGGAGAAACAACAACAGAGACGCCACCAGTGAGCCATAACGCGGGTCCTCTATTCGGATGAAAACCAGTTCCATGACCGTATCCCCCCAGAACACCAACGGGAGTAACGTCGCCGCACCACACAGATAAAGTAAACTGAATTTACGCAAAGAAGGGGAATGCATCGACCACTGTCCGCCCAGCAGATAACCAGCCGACAATGCCACCATAAAAATGGTGATAATACTGCCCCACACATAAATACTGCTGCCAAAGTAAGGGGCCAGAATCCGCCCGCCCATCAGCTCGACCGACATGATGCAAAAGCCGCTCAGAAATGCGAGTAAAAAAATAAACCGATTCTTCAACAATCCATTGTCAAACGCCATATGATCCCTATTGTCTATTCCACGATAAAAAATCCACCAATCTCATAATACTTGCAGGAATCATTCATATAGCAAGTCAAATCATCAATAATTGGTGCACTAAAAGCCCACATGCCAGAATAGCATTGAATAAACCATGGCATTTAATAAAAATAGTAGTCAATCTTGAGATAACTGGCGCGAATATGCTCAATCAACAGCCGAATCTTATTCGGTGGCTGACGGGTAAACGGATAGATAGCATAGACCCCGAGTCTTTTGCCGACTTGCATCGGGAATAAATCAATTAATGTCCCGTCCTGTAAATCCGGGTAAACCAGACAGCGCGGCAGATAGGCAATCCCGTAGCCGCTCAGCGCTGCCTTTCTCAGTGCAATCGCATTATCACTGGAAAAACTCCCCGACACCTTTAACAAGTAGTTACCATCCTGACCTTTAAATTCCCAGTCACTGGCACCGGTAGACTGGTATACGTATTGCAGACAATTATGATGAACCAGATCTTCAGGCCGATACGGAATCCCCGCCCGGGCAATATAACCAGCCGTGGCACACACCACCCATTGCGAATCAATAATGTGCCGGGCAATTAAACTGGAATCATTCAGTAACCCGGTCCGAATCACCAGATCATAGCCTTCGCCAATCGGGTCAACAAAGCGATTATCCAGCGACATATCAACCGTCAGCCCCGGATGCATCTGACAAAACTCGGCAATCGCCTCTGCCAGAAGCAATTCACCGGAAATCGTCGGTACCGACATGCGGATATGTCCACTGAGGTTTTCACCATATCCGGCGACCGCGTCCAATGCCTCCTGAGTGGCTTGCTTCACATTTTTAGCACCTTGTAGCAAGGCTTTTCCCGCTTCTGTCAGGGTGAGTTTGCGGGTTGTCCGATACAAAAGTTGCGCCCCGAGCTCTTTTTCCAGACGCGCAATCCGTTTGCTAACCACTGAATTAGTAAGGTTATTTTTCTCAGCAACGAGACTAAAACTACCCAGTTCAACCACAGAAGAAAATAAAATCAGATCGTCAGCTCTCATTTGATTATGTCACTTTTGGAATCAATCATTTTCATTATTTCCCTATATCCATAAAAAATAAAGCGCTAGATTTACACTGACTTAACAAAAACATCATAAATAAAAACAAATTGTAGATATCCCTACCCATGCGGCCCGCTGTTGCGATGCGTAAAACGTCGCCATCCCACATGGCTGAATGCTACAAATAAGGAAGTAACCCAATGCGTGAAACATTATTAGCCTTACTTGCTTTTTCTCCGATTGTTGTCGCCGCAATCTTGTTGATCGGTTTAAACTGGCCGGCAAAAAAAGCGATGCCAATTGCATTTGGTCTGACCGTTGTCATTGCCTTATTCGGCTGGGACATGTCTGCCAATCGCGTCTTCGCCTCGGTGCTACAGGGGCTGGGCATTACCGTCTCGGTACTCTGGATAGTCTTCGGTGCGATTTTTCTGCTCAACACCCTCAAACACTGCGGTGCCATTACGGTGATTCGTAATGGCTTTACCGATATTTCACCGGATCGACGCATTCAGGCCATCATTATTGCCTGGTGTTTCGGCTCTTTTATTGAAGGCGCTTCCGGCTTCGGCACCCCCGCGGCCATTGCAGCGCCACTGCTGGTTGCGATTGGTTTTCCGGCACTGGCAGCGGTACTGATGGGGATGATGATTCAATCGACTCCGGTGTCTTTCGGGGCGGTCGGCACCCCCATTCTGGTCGGTGTCAGCAAAGGGCTCGATAGCCACCATATCAACCAGCTACTGACAGCACATGGTTCCAGTTGGGAGAGCTACCTACAGCAGATCACCACCAGTGTTGCACTCATCCATGCCACCGTCGGCACCCTGATGCCGGTTCTGATGGCGATGATGTTGACGCGCTTTTTCGGCAAAAATAAAAGCTGGACCGAAGGATTAGATATTCTGCCATTCGCCCTGTTTGCCGGACTGGCCTTCACCATCCCTTACGCGCTGACCGGTGCGCTGCTCGGCCCGGAGTTCCCCTCACTGATCGGTGGGTTAGTCGGGCTTGCGGTGGTTGTCACTGCGGCGAAAAAAGGATTTCTCGTCCCTCGTTCTGTCTGGGATTTCCGTCCTGAGCACGAATGGCCAAGTCAATGGCTCGGTTCGCTGAAAATGGATCTACAAACCATCCGCACCAACCCGATGAGCCTCACCCTGGCCTGGACGCCTTACCTGCTCCTTGCAGTAATTCTCGTCGCAAGCCGCGTCAGCCCCGACTTTAAGGCACTATTACAGAGTATCAATCTCTCATTTGCCAACATTCTCGGGGAAGTCGGTGTCAGTACCTCATTCCAGCCATTGTACTTACCCGGTGGGATTCTGGTGTTTGTGGCGCTGCTTGCTGTTCTGATTCAGGCCAGAAACCCGGCACCGATGTTCAGAGCGCTTGGTGAATCAAGTAAAACCCTGGTCGGTGCCGGATTTGTACTGGTCTTTACGATTCCGATGGTCCGGATCTTTATCAACTCCGGTGTCAACGGTGCTGAACTGTCCAGTATGCCGGTGACCACCGCTGATTTAGCTGCCGGACTGGTTGGCAATGCGTTTCCGGCGTTAAGCGCAACGGTTGGTGCGCTCGGTGCCTTTATTGCCGGTTCAAATACCGTTTCCAATATGATGTTCAGTCAATTTCAGTTTGAAGTGGCCCACACGCTCTCGGTTTCAAGCGTGATTGTGATTGCCTTACAAGCCGTCGGGGCCGCTGCCGGTAACATGATTGCCATTCACAATGTCGTCGCAGCATCAGCCACGGTCGGTCTGTTGGGCAGAGAAGGCGCAACCCTGCGTAAAACCATTATCCCCACGGCATATTATCTGGTGGCAACCGGGTTGATCGGATTATTGGTGATTTATGGATTTCATGCCACAGACGCCCTGATGAACTCAGTCTGATCGCTGAGAATTCACCACAAGAATTACCAATTGGCCATCACTCTTCTTTCCAACCGACATTTCCCCCAACGTCGTGTTTCTTTGAGTGTGATGGCCTTACTTTACTCATGCATTCACTGGAGAGCCTTATGAGAATTTACCCAGCGAAACCGGACAAAGTCTATTTCTACGCGACTTGTCTGGTGGATCTATTTGACCCCGATGCGGGGCTCGATGCCATCACGCTGCTCAAGCAGCAAAATATCGAGGTGATTTACGTTGAAAAACAGACCTGTTGCGGCCAGCCGGCCTACACATCAGGCTATGATGATGAAGCCAAATCCGTGGCCCTGAATCAAATCGCGCTGTTTCCCGAACCTTATCCAGTGATTGTGTTATCCGGCTCTTGCGGCGGAATGATGCATCACCATTATCGTCGCCTCTTCGCAGGCAGCGCGCAGCAAACCATGGTCAATGTCTTTTGTGATCGGGTGTTTGAATTCACTGAATTTCTGGTGCATGTCTGCCGCGCCAAACTGCAAGATCACGGCCCCGACACATCCGTCGTGATGCATACCTCCTGTGCTGCCCGGCGAGAAATGAATGTGCATGTCACCGCCACCCAGTTACTCAATCAGCTTGAACACGTCGAGCTGAAAGAACAAGACTACGAAAGCGAATGTTGTGGCTTCGGCGGCACATTCGCGGTCCGTCACCCGAATATTTCTCAGGCCATGGTGGAAGATAAAACCCGTCATCTCAAAGCGACACAGGCTGATCATCTGGTGAGTGCCGACTGGGGATGCTTACTCAATATCAACGGTGCACTGGATTTTCAGCATCAGCAAGGCGAGACGGCCACCATGCAGGGACGTCATTTAGCCAGTTTCTTACGCGAAAGAACATTACCGAAGCCGACACAGGAGCAATCATCATGAATGACTCTCCGCAACAATTTCATGCACAGGCCAAAACAGCGCTTGATGACGCCCAGCTCCGCGCCAATTTTCGCGGCGCAATGGATTACCTGCAAAGCAAACGCAAAGCCGCCTTTGCAGACCCGCAAGAAGAAAAACAGACCCGGGATCTGGCACAAGCGATTCGTCAGCGGTGTCTGAGTAAACTGCCGCAACTCTTAGAACAACTGGAAGCCAACTGCCAGAAAAACGGGATTCAGGTACATTGGGCTGACAATGCTGAACAAGCCAATACCATTATCGCCGGGATTGCGGAACACCACCGGGCATCTCTGATGGTCAAGGGCAAATCGATGGTCAGTGAAGAGATAGAACTCAATCATGAAATGGCCAAGCACGGGGTGACCTGTCTGGAAAGTGACATGGGCGAGTACATTATTCAGCTCGACGGCGACAAACCTTCACATATCATCATGCCGGCCATTCATAAAAATAAGCAGGAGGTCAGCAACACGTTCCGCGATAACCTGCCGGACTTTCAGCCCACCACCGATGTCGATCGCTTAATCCGAACCGGCCGCGCCCAGCTCAGGGAAAAATTTCGCACCGCAGATATGGGGTTATCCGGGGTCAATTTTGCCGTCGCAGAGACCGGTACGCTGTGTCTGGTCGAAAATGAGGGCAACGGCCGGATGTCCACCACCGTGCCGAACGTCCATGTGGCTATCACCGGCATCGAAAAAGTGGTGGAATTCCTCACCGATGTCCCCCCGTTATTCAGTGCGTTAACCCGCTCAGCCACCGGTCAGACAATCAGTACCTATTTCAATATGATCACCTCGCCTCGCCGGGCAAACGAGAAAGATGGTCCGCAAGAAGTCCATCTGGTATTGCTCGACAACGGGCGCAGCCAAGCCTATCGCGACGAAGAGTTACGCAAAACGCTGCAATGTATCCGCTGTGGCGCCTGTATGAATCACTGTCCGGTGTACACGCGAATCGGCGGTCACGCCTACGGAACCGTCTATCCCGGCCCGATTGGCAAAATCATTTCACCACACCTGATGGGGCTGGCGGCAACCAAAGAGCTGGTCACCGCATCGAGCTTGTGCGGTGCTTGTGGCGAAGTTTGCCCGGTCCGCATTCCGATTCCCGACATGTTATTGCGGCTGCGTCGCGAGGCCAAACATGCACCGCAACCCGGCCTAGAAGCCATGCGCGGGCAGAAGTCTGCTTATAAACCCGCAGAAAAACTCGCGATGCGTAGTTTTGCGTATTCCGCCACCCACCCGACCATTTATCGGATCGGGACGCGCCTTGCCGGACAGATGCGCCACCTGATCCCAACGAAATTGGGACCATGGACGCAGTGCCGGACCGCACCGAAACCCGCCGCCAAAACCTTACATCAATTGATGAAAGAACGCGCTCGCCAGCCACAGAAACAAGGGGAATCGTCATGAACCACGCCAGACAGCAGATTTTCGACCGCCTCAAGGCTGCCCAACCCGAGCCACTGGAAAATGATTCCGCAGCGCTTGCCCGCAATTTTGCGCATCATCACTTCAGCGCCGATGAAAAATTAGCGCATTTCAGTACCGCATTAACAGCGAATCATGCGCAGGTATTACCGATTGAACGGCAGCAATTGATTCACACCCTTCATCAATTATGCCAAGACCACGGTTGGCAACACGCAGCGATTGGTACCAATAGCCTGTGGCATCATGATTTTCGTCAAGGGCTGGAGAACGTTCAGATCACCGAATATCAGCAAACCATCGAGCAGTGGAAAGATGACTTATTCACCACCGTTGATGTGGGCCTGACCGACACGCGTGCCGGTATTGCCGACAGCGGTGCACTGGTCCTCTGGCCGGATATCCATCAGCCGCGCACCCTGTCATTGGTGCCCCCTTGCCATGTTGCCGTGATCCGACAATCAACGCTGTTTAACAATTTGACGGAACTGATGATTGAGCAACAGTGGCACCAGCAGATGCCGACCAACGTGGTTTTAGTCTCCGGCCCGTCTAAAACGGCGGATATTCAGCAGACGTTAGCTTATGGGGCACATGGGCCACGGGAGTTAATTGTGATTGTGTTGGTGGATGAGTAAGTTTTCGGAGGGCTGAGGTTTGGGGCGCGGTTACTTTTGTTGATTTCAATGGCTTCTTCGACAGCGCCCCCTTGTGCTTTTTCAGAATAGAGAAGTTCCCATTCATCGAAGCTCGTATGTTTTAACAGCGGCCAAATGTATTTCTCAGACGTAATACTGAGAATTGAATGTCATAGGTACGGTAAATTTGGTCACCTCATAAATTAACAGGTGACACTATGACAAAACGAACAAGACGCCTATTTAGCTCTAATTCCCCCTGTAGGTATAACGCTTCAATAATCGACGAAGCTTTGCTGCGTCCGGTGCCGAAGGAGCGAAATTGATTGACTTGTTATGTCGCTTTAGCTCATACACCTGAATCACTTTTTTCACTATTGATATCATGGGCGACCCGCCACCCTTTCTCGGTTAACTGATAATATCCGTCCGCTTGAGCTTCGAAGATACCAATTTCAACTAAATCTTTTACAACGAATATCCAATGAAGCCTCTCCTCTCTGTTTCCTGGAGATTTTCCTGAACGCAAGCATTCTTCTGGCGTTCTTTCCCAGCCCCATTGCATATCCATTGGATATCCGGGAACCCAAAGACATTCATACTCCCCCTTTGAAGCTCCGATGCGGCAAAACCCGTTATCCTGGTGGTACAAGCGATAAAGTAGTTTTTTTTGATCATTAGTTAAGATTTCACTCAGGCTGTTTTGCTGCGGAGTCTTGCTAGTTGCCTCCGAGAGCTCTCGGAGCATAGAAACCGTAGTTACCCGAAATAGCGTCTCGTGCTGAGAACAGGCAGTACAAAGAGCAATGGATAGTGACTTGATATGGGTTGACGCTTCTTCTTCACTTAGCAGAAAGAAGTCCTGTGGATGATCAATCTTCGAGCGAACATATTTCCACTGCTCAGTGAGTGCAGAATCCCAGCTCTCCTCCGATGGAATCTTCAAAGATTCTAACTCTGAGCGAAGATTGGACAAACAAGGGCGTTCCGCAAGTTCTTCATCTGCTACATGACTCGGAAACAATGCATTTGACGAAGTCAAACTTGCATGAGAAGGAAGATTAGACGCCCATTTTTCTACAGCCTTATGTAGATCGACAGTTAACTTATCTCTCTGGAATAGTTTAAGTACTCGATCAGCAAGTTTGGTTCCTGCATATCCAAATAACCACGTCTCAATTCCCGATGCCATTACCATGCCTCCATAGCTACATAACAGTTATTTAGACAACACTCTCATTGTTCTGTTGCTGCCATTCACCCTTTTTCGGATAAGCTCCATTGGTTCTCGTATAAGCACTTAAACACCGTACATAGCATTGAATAGGTTACAGAAAACATCCAGAAAAAATTGTATAGGCATGACATTCTTTGATGCAGGTAGAGTTTGCAAGAAATTGCAGTGTTTTAACAATCAGTAAGGTGTGATGTAACGGTTTGGTACACGAAGCCGTAACACTGTTGGTTTGGCTTTAAAAATGTTTCACCCAATTCAAATAAGCCACCCAACCAAGAAAATCATTCAAGGAAGAATGATTAAGCTTTTCCGGGCAGGACGCTCGTAAAAGCTGGTTCTGGACAACGTGCGACGCCGTCAAACAGAAAAGATTTTCTGGTTCGTCTTTCATCTCTGAAAGATGAACTGACGCACAGAGTACCGATGTCTCTGAAACTGAGGAATGCAATTGTGCGTCATATTTCGGAGCCCGGAGGCAAAATAGACAAAGAAACAAACGGCTATCCCCCTACAAGGGAAATGAACCCCATTGAATATATTGCAAATAACTCTATGATAATGGCTCTTATTATGAAATATGGGGGATTTATGTTCAAAAGAATTACTTTATTTGCAGTTGCATTACTTTCATTCAATGTGTTCGCGACACCCACACCAGCTGAACTTTTTTCAACCATTAATCTTCGGTTAAGTTATATGGAAGATGTTGCCCTGTACAAAGCAATCCACAGAAAACCGATAGAAGACCTTGAGCGAGAAGCTGTCGTTATTGAAAAAGCCAGTCTGTCCGCAGAAAAAGAAGGTCTGGATAAGCACAGTGTGATCGGCTTTTTTAAAGCTCAGATTGCAGCCGCTAAAGCAATACAATATAGATATCGGGCTGATTTATTAAGCCAGCCAGAAACTGGCACACCCAGAGACTTAAAAACGGTCATTCGGCCAGAATTAATCAAACTCGGCAAACAAATAAATACGGATATTGCTCATTATCTGCATGACGGTGGTGTTTTTTCTGCAAACGATCTGGCAACCTTTAAAGCAACATTAAATTCAAAATACTTAACTGACGCAGATAAAAAAGCCTTATTTGATGCATTGACCCAAATACGACTCCAGTGAGTTTCACTGGGGAATGTAAGAGAACATCAATCCCGAAACAGATTAAATGAATTACAGATATCTGCCGCTCAAAGGAAGAAATCCACGGATGGATTTCTAGGTCTTTCTGAGTCCATCGATCAATTCGCCTTTAAAAAAGGTTCACCCAATTCAAATCAACCACCAAACCAAGAAAACCATTCAAGGAAGAATGGTTAGGCTTTTCCGGGCAGGACGCTCGTAAAAGGCGGTTCTGGACAACATACACATTAGCCAAATAAAAAAAGATTTTCTGGTTCGTCTTTCATCTCTGAAAGATGAACTGGCGCACAGAGCACCAATATCCCTGAAACCGGAGAAGCTGATTGTGCGTCAAAATTTGGAGCCGAAGGCTGGGAAGGTTGAAAGTTGAGGTGCAGCGGTTTGGTGCGCAATCACTTTCCTCAATTTCAATAGCATCTCCGACAGCGCCCCAGAGACTTTTGCCCAGCAGCAAAAGTCCCCAAAAGTGCCTTGAGTTTGAGTTCAACGCACCGAATCAGGGTCGGATTGATTCGCATCCTGCTCAGACAATCCTGAAAAATCGTCCATGATTTTTCCCCCTGAGTTCAGTGATCAAATTGACTTTTTAAGAATGTTTCACCGCACGCAAATCAACCACCAAACCAAGAAAACCATTCAAGGAAGAATGGTTAGGCTTTCCGGGCAGGACGCCCGTAAAAGCTGGTTCTGGACAACGCGCGACTCCGTCAAACAAAAAAAGATTTTCTGGTGACTCTTGCATCTTGGCAAGAGTCACTGACGCACAGAACATCGATACGACTGAAACCGAGAAACCTGATTGTGCGTCAAAATTTGAAGCCGGAGGCTGGGAAAGCGGTTAGGGATTTCCGAGTAGGACATATATATCCCTGAGGCCGGAAAATTAATTACATCATATTTCAGTTCCAAAAAATAAAATAATAATATCACTCTATATAATTCATAACATGAATATTATTAAATAATAACAAGCATGTGAAACTGTAGCTATTTTCATCCAGTCATTCCAGCCACTATATTGACAAAAATAATATTAGCAACATATTGTAAATTTATTGTTTACAACATCATATGCAAGTGATAATTTAATTAACGATGTGTTAACATCGTAACATTAATAGCTAATTTAAAAGGAAAATAATATGAAATTCAAAAATAAAATGCTCATGAAAGGAACTACGACAATGAATGTTCAGACAATTGGTTCTGACGAGTAACAAGTTCCATAAGGGAGTGACTTATAGTCACTCCCTTATATTTTATAAATAATAACAATGGAAAAATTATTTTATTATTATATCTATCAATGAGAAAAATTAAAAAATGATTCCACATAATAAACATAGAGAGTTAATTGAAAAATTCTCACCAGGAGGTACAGAATGGGGTAAGAAAGACTTCAGACCTGTATTCCCTGATCTGGTTGATCATTTAGTTGACGACATATATGGTTTTGCATACATGCGTGAGACTATAGATATAAAAACGAGGCACCTGATTTCAATTGGCATTCTGTCAGCAATGGGAGGATGTGAAAACCAATTAGAATTTCAATTAAAAGCAGCCCTAAACCTAGGTTTAACTGAAGAAGAGATTAAAGAAGCATTTATTCAAGTCTGTGTATTTGCTGGTAACGCGAGAGCCATAAATGCTGCGAGAATATTTTATGATAAAGTTCTGGAGTCAAAAGTAGAAAATGATAAATAAAATTCCATATAAAATTTATCTATATATTATCTCCGATGTTTTTTCACAGGTTAGCTATAGATTATTCCAAGTATTCTGTACTTGGTATTACATTCAATATTATAATCAAGAAGAAAACTTAGCTAGTATTATGTTTTTTGTCTGGTTATCCAGTGTACTGTTTCTCCCTATTAGTGGCATTGCCTTAGAAAAATATAGGAAAACTTCCGTATTATCCATTTCTTGCTTTATTATATGTATTTGTTCAATTTTCACACTTGCTTACTACCACTATTATACTAACCATAATAATTATACAGATATTGTGTTTTTAGTCATTTCTATATTTTTAAGTGCCGCATCATCATTTATTCTTCCTCTAGGTGTATCCCTGATCCCTGAAATCTCTTCAAATCAGAATGAAACTTCCTTTGGAATAAGGATAAAATCATCTACCTTTATCATAAATTTATTTCTTGGTCCAATGCTGGGAGGATTTCTAGCTGGTACTTTAGGTGGAGAATCAATTTTGGTCGCTGCATTAATTTTCTCTTTTCTATCTGTTATAAGTTCATTGTATTTATCAATTAAAACTAATTTAAAAATAGTAAAAAACACTCAAGAAAAATTCATATTCGCATTAACCGAAGGTATAAAAAGAACTATAAAAATTAAAGAAGAACGAATTGTTGCCATTATATCTTCAGGTTCGAACTTATTTTTAGTTCCATTTATTTTTTTACTCCTTCCGAGCAAAGTAATTAGTGAAGGTAACACTATGGTTGATATATCTATTATTGAAGTATGTCTTGGCATCGGCATGTTATTATCTCCGATTGTGTTCATCCCATATTTAGAAAAATCACTTGGAAAACATATAACGATATGTTTAGGTCAAACTCTTATAGCTTTTAGTATATTCTCATTTTCACTAACAAATAATTTATACATCCAATATTTATTAGGATTCGCTCTAGGTATTGGCCTTAATTTATTTAATGTTATTATTAATACATGTAGAGCTATTTCTATTCCTGATGGCTATCGTGGTTCAATGGAATCATCATTCTTACTTCTATGTATGATAACGATTCCAACTGGATTCTGGATCTCTAAATTATATTTAAATACTTTCACTGCAAATGACATCATTTCATCATCAATCATAATATACATACCATCATTGCTCATTGTAATAATGTCTACCAGCATTAAAAATATCGTAGGTTCTAGCTCAGAAAATCAACCTTATTATAAGACAAAATATAAAAAATTATTTGTGTAGGTAAATAAATCATGGATTATAAATTTCTTCCTAACATATCAACTCCGAATTATTTGAATAAACAATTTCAAGAACAATTAATGAATAGTTATCTAGAACTTCTTAATGATGCAAATTCATTCATACCTGAAATTATTCCTAAACATTTTCATAATGATTTTTCACGACTAACGCCTGATAAATTAAATGGCTTTCACAGCATTGCTTATCATAAAACTATAGAACTATTAAATGAAGAGAAATTCAATGAAGCCCACATTATTCTAGAATCTGTTATTTATAGTGGCATTGAGAACTATACAGGTATTATCCTTAATAAAGAAATAAATGATATTTTTATAAATACAATATTAAGGCAAGCTACAATCGGTCTCGAACACTATAATATTCACCTAGAAAAAATGACAGAAGAGTCTGATCTTGTAGCAAGAAAAAACCTAGAATATGGTATATCTATTTTGAGTGCTTCAAATCCAAACTTATACAATGAAATTGATAAACTCGTATATTCAGTTGTATTCTTTTCATCAAAAAAAGGAAATGAAAATAATAAACTTTATTCACTGACCAGTAACGCAATGCAATCATTAATCATGATTGAAGGAAATCATGATAACAGCTGGATCTTCCTCTTGGATAAATATATTCATGAAGGTGCCCATAGCTTATTATTTGCTTTAAATCTCACAGAGGAACTTTTCTATAATTCGGATGAAGAAAGGTATAGTTCCCCTCTAAGAAAAGATCCTCGTCCTTTACCTGGAATCTATCATGCAACTTTCGTCGTTCAGAGATTAATCTATGCTTTCAAAGGTATTTTAAAATCACCTCATATCAGTATCTCTGATGTTGAGACAATAAAAAAATTGCTTAGCTTTTATTTGGAAAGAGTCAATGATGGATATAATACTGTTATGAAATATGGAAAACTTTCACCAATAGCAAAAGACATTATCCAACAAGGACAATCTATAATTTATTCTGACTAATATGAATTGTGCGTCAAAGTCCGTTGCCGAAGGCTGGAAAAATCAAAGTTAAAATACAGCGCTTAGGGGCGCTCAGCCCCAATCCTCCCCCGACAAACCCGCTCTGTTAACGCCTGCAAGCGCTGTACCTCTGCCACCAGATAATTGAGTTCTTCTTCCGTGATTTCAGCATCTTGGTAAGAGTCACTGACGCACAGAACATCGATACGACTGAAACCGAAGAACGCCATTGTGCGTCATATGCCGATGCCCGAGGCTGAAATCAGAGAATATCCGTCACTGAATCAATTCACTGACCGCCTGCTTTGCACCTACGAGTTCAAGTCGCTGATAGGCTTGGATGACCGATTCCACAAAATCGTAGTTGGTCGGGAGTTCTGAGCCAAAGACAGAGGTGATATCCAGTAACGATTGCACTCGTGCCACTTCATTTGATGAGCTGTGAAAGCGCTGATAAAGCATATCTGCGATCGGATCCCGCACATCGATTGCTTGACCTTGCTCATCAACAGCCCCCACGTATTTTATCCAAGCAGCGACAGCTAATGCGATATGAGGGAACGGACGATTGTGATGGATATGCCATGTGGCTGATTCCAGTAAGCGTTGTGGCAATTTTTGGCTACCGTCCATCGCAATTTGCCAAGTGCGGTGCTTTATATTGGGGTTACAGTAACGATCAATTAAACAATCCGCATATTGTGCTAAATCAACACCGTCCGGCATCGATAAAGTTGGTGCCTGTTCCTGTAACATCAAATGATAGGCTGCGAGTTTGAGTTGCGGGTCTTGCATACAGTCAGCGATATGTTCATAACCGGACAGGTAGCCTAAATAGGCGAGAAAGGAGTGGGAGCCATTTAACATACGCAGCTTCATTTCTTCAAATGGTAAAACATCAGCCACTAATTCAACGCCGACTTTCTCCCACTCAGGGCGTCCGCTGACAAAATTGTCTTCTATCACCCACTGTCTGAACGGTTCACAAATAATCCCGCATGGATCATGTTCACCGACTAATTCATCCACTTCTTGCTGTGCTGCTTCTGTGAGTGCCGGAACAATTCTATCCACCATCGTTGAAGGAAAAGAGATATTTTCTTCAATCCAACCAGCCAAGGCAGGATTAACATGGTGAGCAAAATCAACAATCGCATGATGTGTTTTCTTACCATTCTCCGGCATGTTGTCGCATGACATGATGCTGATCGGCGCAAGATGGTTTTCCATGCGGCGCTTCAATCCTTGCACAATACATCCGACGGCTGATTTTGGCTGATCAAAATTGTCTAGGTCAGTTTTGATAAATGGATGATTTATATCCAGACGTTCGGTATGTAAATCAATACCATAACCTTTCTCGGTAATCGTGATAGAGACTATTTTCGTTTCAGGATCGGCAATTTTATTGATGATAGCTTCGTGCCCGTCAAACGTGAGATGGAATGACTCACATACCGAACCGACCGTTTTAACTTTTGGGCCTTGCGGGCCTTTTTCGATGACGGTAAACAGGTGTTGCTGGTTGCGGAGATCTTCGATGAGCTGTTCACCACCAAATAGGTTTACTTCGCAATATCCCCAATCGGAGTCTGTCACACTCGCGAGCTCATCCGCAAATAGGGCTTGATGGGCTCGGTGGAAGGCACCGAAACCGATATGGACAATTTTAGGCTTAAGTTGGCTTCTAGCATAGTTGTTATGAAAGGTAGGCATCGTGTTATCTACTCGTTGTGTCGGTTAGTCCGGCTATTTTTTACTGTTATACATTTGGAAATTGTGATCCAAACAGTAAAAATTGTACAGACCAATTATTGTTTATTGGCTTTTCAATATTGATCACAAAAACAACCAATTTTTAACGGTTAAATAGATTCAAGCAACATTCTTAGTGTCAGGAGACCTCAATGAAAATTACCAGCGCCAAAGTTATCGTCTGCAGTCCCGGACGAAATTTTGTCACACTCAAAATCGAAACAGATGAAGGAATTTATGGCTTGGGCGATGCAACCGTGAATGGCCGTGAGCTAGTGGTCGCTCAATACTTGGAGGAGCATGTAATCCCTTCATTAATTGGTCGTGATGCTGGTCAAATTGAGGATATTTGGCAGTTCTTCTATCGGGGTTACTATTGGAAGAAAGGCGTGATTGACATGGCCGCACTTGCCGCTGTCGATATGGCACTGTGGGATATCAAAGCAAAAGCAGCCGGTATGCCGTTATATCAACTTTTGGGCGGCAAAAGTCGTGAATACATTAACGTTTATACCCATGTCAATGGCGAAACAATCGCAGATGTATTGGCAGATTTTGAAGTGGCTCTCAATAAAGGTTACAAGTTTATTCGCGTGCAGTGTGGTGTGCCCGGGTTAGCGAAGACCTACGGGGTCACCAAGAAAGGCGTGGCTTACGAGCCTGCCAATGCCAACCTACCAGAAGAACAGGTATGGAATACCACAAAGTACCTCAATAGCGTCGAAGCAGTCTTTAAGGCGGTGCGTGAAAAATTTGGTGATGAGGTTGAGTTACTGACGGATGTGCATCACCGACTCACACCCATTGAGGCCGCAAGTTTGGGCAAAATGTTAGAGCCATACCGCTTGTTTTGGATGGAAGATCCCACGCCGATCGACAATCAGGAATCATTCAAACTGATTCGTCAGCACACCACCACGAAAATTGCAGTGGGTGAAGTGACCAGCTCAATCTATGACATTAAAGATCTGATCACCAATCAGTTGGTTGACTATATTCGAACCACGATTGTTCATGGCGGTGGTATTACCCACATTCGTCAGATTGCAAACCTTGCTGCGTTATATCAGATAAAAACGGGCTTCCATGGCGCAACAGACTTATCACCGATCACGATGGGATGTGCCCTGCATGTGGGGACAGCAATCAATAACTTCGGTATCCAAGAGCATATGCCTCACTGTCAGGTGACCGAGTCGGTCTTTACCCATGCTTATCAGTTTGATCACGGGACCTTCCAAGTCGGTGAGGCGCCCGGACATGGCGTAGACATTAATGAGGAACTTGCCGCACAATACCCTTACAAAAGAGCGAGTTTACCTGTAAACCGCCTAGAGGATGGAACGTTACATCCGTGGTAAGCAAATAAGAGAGGCATATGTGTCGGTAAGCGAACGTTTATATATCAAGGTTGCTACAGATATTCTGCAGCAGATTCAAAATGATCCGATTCAAGTTGGTGAAAGAATTCCACCTGAACGAAAACTGTCTGACGATATGGGGGTGAGCCGCACCGTCATTCGTGAAGCGATGGTTTATCTCGAATTACTCGGGGTAGCCGAAATCCGTAAAGGATCGGGTGTCTATGTCATCAGTGATAAACCGCTGAATCTACCGACAGATTTACCGGACATAACCCCTTATGAGGTGACGGAAGCGCGTCGGGCGGTTGAGTCTCAGCTGGCCGCTATCGCGGCTGAAAAAGCAAGTGATCAGTTAATTGATGAATTGGAACAATGCTTAATTTTGATGGAAGCCGCCAAGCGTTTCTCCCGTCCCGATTTACGTAAAAGTGCCTCGGTCGATGCGGATATGCAATTTCACGCCTTAATTGCGCAGGCAAGTGATAACCCAATGCTCATTAAGTTCCATAAAGAGCTGATGCAGAATCATATGGGCGGCAAGATGTGGGAACGCCTTAATATCATGGCAGGCGAACCGGCAGAACGAGGTATCTGGGCCGATGATCATCGGCGGATATTTGAAGCAATCAAGGCAAGAGATCCACAGCGTGCATTTCAAGCAATGCAACAACACCTTGATAACGTTATATGCGAGATTACTTAGGATAATGTATGAAATCCCTTGTTGTTCAAGAACCGAATAAATTTATCATGTCTGAGAAAGCCATCCCTGAATGTGGTGACGATGACGTTTTAGTGAAAGTCGCGTATGCGGGAATTTGTGGTTCCGATATGCATATTTTGCACGGCCACAACCCTTTTGTGGTTTACCCTCGCACCAGCGGTCATGAATTCTCAGGTACGGTTGCCGCTGTTGGCGCGAAGGTCAGCGAATTGTCGGTCGATGATCATGTGGTTGTTGACCCGGTCATTAGCTGCGGACACTGCCGGCCTTGCCGTCATGGTCGGGTGAATACTTGCCTTAATCTACAAGTGATTGGCGTTCATCGAGATGGTGGTTTTTCACAATACCAAGTCGTACCCGCGAGTAATGTGTACAAAATTTCAAAACAAGTGCCACTGAAACAGGCCGCATTAGTCGAACCCTATACCATTGCTGCGAATGTATTTGACCGACTCCGTCCATGTGATGGGGATTCTATCCTTATCTATGGCGCAGGCGTGATTGGACTGACGTTAGTCCAAGTTGCCAAAGTGCTCGGTATTCCATCGATTGTGGTTGATATTGTGGATGAGAAACTTGCCGTCGCGAAGCAACTTGGGGCAACCGATACTATCAATTCTAAACAACAAGATGTTGAAGCGGTGATCATGGAAATGACTCAGGGTGAGGGCGTTCCGTTAATTGCCGATGCAGCATGTATTCCATCTTTAGTTCCCCAAATTTTACGACTGGCAGCCCCTGCCGGAGCGGTTTGTCTACTCGGATTCTTGTCCGAGCCGAGTGAACTGGCACAGATCGAAGTGATTAAGAAAGAACTGACGATTGTTGGCTCTCGGCTGAATAACAAGATGTTTT
Organism: Vibrio spartinae; assembly: GCF_024347135.1. Taxonomy (NCBI): domain Bacteria; kingdom Pseudomonadati; phylum Pseudomonadota; class Gammaproteobacteria; order Vibrionales; family Vibrionaceae; genus Vibrio; species Vibrio spartinae. The sequence goes on from NZ_AP024908.1 coordinate 1,056,324, forward strand.
CAAAAGTCATTCCATGGATTGAAGCCGGTGAACTGAATACCGAAGCCATTGTCAGCCATGAATTTGCATTTGAAAATTTCTCTGATGCGGTTCATCAACTGGAAACCTCACCAGAGTCGTCTCGAAAAATCATATTAGCTTTTTAACTGCACACCACCCTACACATTAACTCTACCCGACAAAAATATAAAAATACTGATAAGAGGCAATAACGATGAAACGACTTACGCAAGCTTCACTACTCGCACTCTCCATACTATCCACCACTGTCATGGCGGCTGATTACACGCTAAAACTTGGTCATGTTGCGAATGAAGCACATGTCTGGAACAAAGCATTTATCCACTTCGCAGAAGTGGTGGATCAAAAATCAAACGGTCGCCTGAATATTGATATTTATCCCAATTCACAATTGGGGTCTGAGCGTGACGTGATTAGCGGTATCCAACTTGGCATCGTTGATATGACGATGAGTGGCGAAACCTTACAAAACTGGGCACCGAAAGCAGCATTACTTGCTGTCCCTTATGCGATTCGCAATAGTGAACATATGGCAAAAGTTGCGAATGGCAAAATCGGGAAAGAGATTGAACAACAGATCACCGAACGTACAGGTTTAGTTCCGATTGCCTGGTTTGAGCGCGGTGCCCGGAACCTGACATCGAATCAACCCGTCAAAGAGCCGGCTGACCTTAAAGGACTGACGATTCGTGTCCCTAATGTCCCCATTTTTGTATCGACATGGAGTGCTTTGGGAGCAAAACCAACACCAATGGCATTTAGTGAAGTGTTTACGGCGCTCCAACAAGGGACCGTTGACGGGCAGGAAAATCCTTTGTCTTTAATTAAGAGTGCGTCTTTCTTTGAAGTCCAAAAATATGTGAACAAAACGGAGCACGTTCGGAGTTGGATATATGTATTAATCGGTAAACGACAGCTCGAAAAATTACCTGCCGATTTACAAAAAATCCTGCTAGAAAGTGCAGTGGAAATGCAAGCATACGAACACCAATTAGCCACTGAAGCGGAAACAAAACTGGTTGATGAACTCAAAGCGAAAGGCATGAAGTTCATCGAGGTCGATCAGGATAAATTCCGTGCGATTGCGATTCCTGCCGTTAAGAAAAATTTGAAAGGCGATGCCCTCGATCTGTTTGAACAAATTCAGCAGCTTTAAGCCACAAGGTGACGTAAGGGGGAAGACCCGTCTTCCCCCTATCTGTGCAACCGGAGCAGAGTATGGAAGTTATGAATGTGAGTAAAATCAATCAAAAACAGGGTTGCTCGTCAGCGTTAGCCGTGGTTGTTCGGATTGAATCGATAGCCGACAAATTATTAGGTTATCTCGCCGCTATCGGTTTGGTCGCATTGAGCAGTGTTGTCCTGTTACAAATCTTTGGTCGATTATTTTTAGATACGCCCCCGGCATGGACAGAAGAACTTTCTCGCTACCTGTTTATCGGTACTGTCGCAATATCCGTCGGCATTGCTTATAAGCGGGGAGAATTAGTCTCGGTTGAGCTGCTGGTGAATGCATTAAGCCAACGTCATGCACATCTATTTAGTGCGTTGGTGGCTGCCATCATCTTTATATTTAGTTGGATTCTTTATCCTTCAGCGGTTCAGTTCGCACAAATTGGACAATTTCAACTCTCACCAACCATGTTTATCCCGATGAGTTATGTTTTTTACTCGACTGTCGTGATATTGGTCAATTTAATGTTTTTCTCAGCGCTAGGATTTATCCGACATCTCTTGAACTTATTCAATGCGGAGGCGATGTAAATGGAAGTGATCATTCTCTTCGCGACCTTTTTTATTTTACTCTTCGTTGGCTTACCAATCGCAATAACATTGGCATTGGCCTCGATGAGTTATCTTTTCTTAATGGATATCCCATATACCGTCATTCCGCAAAAGATGTACGCGGGGATGGATAGCTTCGTCTTATTGTGTGTCCCAGGATTTATTCTCGCGGGTAACCTGATGAATCGCGGTAATATTACGGAACAGATTATTAATCTGAGTAACGCGATGGTCGGCCATATTCGAGGCGGTTTGGGGCTGGCTAACGTGGCAGGTTCAATGTTATTTGGGGGGGTCTCCGGTACGGCGGTGGCAGATACGGCCAGCATTGGGGGCGTGATGATTCCCGGCATGTCCAAAGCCGGCTATGACACGCCATTTTCTGCGGCGATAACGGCTGCATCATCAACCATTGGCCCCATTATTCCGCCGAGCGTCCCCATGATTATTGTTGGGACGTTAACGGGGATTTCTGTCGGGCAGATGTTTTTAGCGGGTGCGATTCCGGGATTGTTGCTTGGCTTTGGCATGATGATTACGGTCTATATTTTGGCGGTAAAACGTCATTATCCGAAAGAAGAAAAAGTAACATTCAAACAACTGCTGATTGAAATGAGAAAAAGTAGTTGGGCAGTGTCACTCACGATGCTCATTCTGGTTGGGATTATCGGTGGTTTCTTTACCCCGACAGAGGCTTCTATTGTCGCTGCTTTTTATGCACTGATCATCGGGTTATACATCTATCGAGGTCTCAAATGGCGGGATGTTCCCAGTGTATTAGTTGCAACAGCGGTGACCAGCGCTTCGCTGCTCATTCTGGTTGGTTTTGCGAATGTATTCGGCTGGATTCTGACGTCAGAACGCATTCCGCAAATGATCGCGAGCGCGATTCTTAATTTGAGTGAAAATAAGTACGTCGTGTTGTTGATTATCAACCTATTGTTGTTACTGGTTGGTTCCTTTATGGAAACGATTGCGGCTTTGATCATCCTGTTCCCGACCCTATTGGGCGTCGCAACATCGGTCGGTGTGAATCCGGTTCATTTCGGCATTATTGCCGTCCTCAATCTCATGATCGGCCTCTCCACACCACCGGTCGGTGTCTGTTTGTTTGTTGCTTCTTCAATCGGCGGGGTATCGATGGAGAAAGTCGCGAAAGCGATTGTGCCATTCTTGATATGTAACATCATTATTTTGCTGATTGTGACTTATGTCCCCGCATCTGCACTATGGTTGCCGGGAATGTTCTACCAGTAACCTGCGGAGTTTACACTGTAAAACGCAAAAAGCCCCTGTTATCAGGGGCTTTCGATAAGCAAAAATGATCGTTCAATTGCCAAGTGTCTGCAATAGCCACCAGTACACACCACTGCCAGCGATACCGCCACCCAACACAAACATCATCGCCAGTTTCCACCAGCTGGTACCCGGCCTATTCACCGGCGTAGCAGCGGCAGGACGGCCGTTTTCCGTAAACTCTCGCCGCTTTAAAGCCACCTGATAACAGGTTTCTAAGCGATCAATCTGTTCAAAAATAATATAACCAATCGACTCAAAATCAGCTTTCACACCCGGCCTTTCTGACTGAAGCAAATAACTGATGCGATCACAGAGCTGTTCACAACGGTAAAGCTCACGCAGCATTTCATAACTGGCGCGAAGGTTTTGCAGTTCAATCAACGCTTGTGCATTCGCCCAATGAAATAACCGCTCAATATATTTATCGCTCTCTTTGATATCCTCTTTCAGGCTCACCAAACAGCCATACATCAACTCTAACCCGTTGGTATAACCGCGTAATCCATCCAGCTTGAGACAAGCAATGCTGTAATACACACACATTGCCAAATCAAGTCCGGTGACTTGTGCCAATTGCTCACTGTTTTGTTTGACCAGTTCCCAATCCGTGCCACCGGCAAAAGGAGAACGCTCGCGATAGATCTCTTTCTTGACCGCCTGATACAGGGCGTGATTGTGTAATGCTTCTTGTTCGGCTGTGAGAATGAAAGGCGTGTTTTCAATCAATAATCGTGGGGACATGGCGTTAAATAGCCCTAATCAATGTAGGGAGTGCCCGTAGGCACTCCGCAATTTGTTGTATGTTAATTCGTTGAATACTAATTTGTTGAATATTAATACAGGTTACCTGAGAGTTTGAATGATTTAAACAAACGCTGGGTAAATGGATTCATATCGGCTTCAGAGTTAATCCGGTACACCATATTACCGCCATCAACCGTAAACTTGTAGTCTACCGAGGTGGTACTTGCGGCCAGCACATCACCCGCATCAAGTAAGCGGAAAAATGCCCATGGTCCCTGAATAATAATACTCCGTGGCGACAAATTCGATTTGGTCGGGATCAGCGTGATTTTCGAAATTGCAGAATCACGTAGCGTATTCGGCCAAATCAGCTCCACATTCTCTCTTGAGCCATGACTGTACGACAAGAATTGCCCGTCAACATTCAGAACACTGCGACGTTTATTCCCCGTCAAGCGTATCGGTTCAATCGAGAAGCTCACATCCAGCACACCTTTACGATTGAAGAATGCATCCTGAATGTGCCGTGCACGTTCAATCTGCTCCAATACTTCGGATTTCACCACACTCTGACCACTTTCCGAGTCAGATAAACCCACTTTTTCATCAATGAAGATCTTCAGCTGATTCTGATAGAAGCTATCTAAAATCCCATTCGGGGCAAAGAATTCTTCAAAGTCAGTCAATGATGCATCTTTGTTTGAGTTTGGATTGAACGGATAACGGTCCGCCAGTTTTTCGCGGAAGACACGGTAAACATCATCATGCCAACGCACTTCCAAATATTTCACCGCTTCTTGCTTGATCACATACCAGCTTTCATCAGCCAGTTTGGTCAAGATTCGATCCAGCGGTGCCGGTAACCCTGATGCAACCCGTCTGAGTGTATAAATCGGATCGCCGTTCACCAGCTTCATTCTCGCCTTGGTCGCATTCAGCGCGGCCATTCCCATATCAGGTGATGCCTGAATACCTTTCAGGTAGAGCTTCAGTTCATCAATCGACCCCATCACTTCGCTGATATAAGCCGGTTTGTCACCGACAGCGTCCAACATACCGTTGAGATCCGCAAACGGGGTATCGATCATCGACGCAACACGATACTTCGGTGATTTCAGCAGTTCGTCCTGTGCCGCAGAATCATCCGGGATACCGGCGATCATTTTGGTGTTGGCTTCCAGTGTTCGCAACAAACGCTGGATGGGCTCAACACTACTGGTGATGTTATCCAGTACGGTGACCGCATCGTTGATATCTTTGAAGTATTTGATATCCACTTCTGCCAATGCTGCCCGCCAAGTCTTGGTATAGTCCGCAACATAAAGTCCCCGGATTTTATCCCGTAGGTCTTGCTTGTCAGCTTCACTGAACTCAGCAGAACGGTTCTGTCCCAAAACCCAGCCATCAATCAATGCCAGTTTAGAAACCGATTCAACCTGCGGAATAAAGTAGTCTTCAAAGCCGCGCTTGGTCAGCATTTGCGGAATATATAACCCATCGCCATTCATAACACGTTCATCAAAGACGAGGTCAAAGATCGGCCCCACCAGATTACGCAAGTTCAGCGCAGGTCCAAGCACGGTCGGTGCATTCAGTTTGAGGTTACGATAAACACGCTGCTTGTTCGGCATCGCATTCAGTTCAGTCTGAACTTTGGCAATGGTCTTATCGTATGCACCCATAATTTTATCAGCATTCGGATCACCGTCTTGCCGGGCCGTCGTTAAGTCAGTATGGTCCATCGCATAATCTAAATGCCCCATCAACTCTTCCTGAACAGCACGGCGAGCCGGGAATTCTCGCTGCCAGTATTTACCGAAGTAATCCAACACGATGGATTTATAACGCCCTTCTTTGTCGGTCATCATGCGGTAAACCCGCAATGCATCCAGTTTTTCAACTTCAGTGTCGGCTTCGTTCATTTTCACGATCACATCAGACAACAGGATCGGCAGAAAACGGGTTTCCAGCAGGTTTAGATAGGTCTTTTCAACCATCGGCCCGATGGTGTGACCTTGATAAAGCCCCATGTCTGAAAAATATTTCGACTTGTTACGGAAGAAACCAAACTCCAGTGTGGCCTGACGAATCTTATTCAGTGAGTCGAGCATATCGCGTTGAGATGCCTGATAAATATTTTTCGGCAACTCATTCTTAAACTGATTCACTTTAGTCAGTACCGCATCCGCATGTGCCACGTTGACAGCATAGTAGCGTTGCCATACACCAAATAATAATAACGATGCGATGGTACAAGTAACACCCGACAACATCATCAGACGTCGTTTTCGCTTGGCAACCCGACGGTTATCAGATGCCAGACCTGATTCGGCATAAATAATGTTGCTGAATAACTGCGACGCAAAATAGACTGTCGAGTTTTTTGCAATTTGAGCACGGTTGATCGCGTGATCTAAGCCATAGCGACGCGAGGCTGCATCATCAAACGCATTGGTCGGTACGCCTTGCTGATAAACCGAGGTGAAGTAAGCCCCCCGGACCACGGCAGACAGCGAATACTGGTCATTGCCCAATGTTTCGCGGAAAAACTGCGTCAGAATGTCTTTCAGCCCGGAAATTTGCCGGCTAAAACTATAAACGCCATGTCGCTCATCGGCTTCCATCGGCACCGAAACTGCTTTTGGCAACATGTCATTAATCGTTGACATGAATTGTAGATAGTCATTTTCGAACTCTTGTAACCAAGCATCTTGATCATCATTCGGATTGAGTTGAAACGTAAATCCTAATGCTTCTTCTCGTTCTGCTTTGGAATAGTGTCTGAAAAAAGGTTCAAAGCCATAGAGCAGGTCCAGTTTGGTCAGCGCAATATAGACCGGTAACTGAATCGACATGGTTTCCATCAGCTCACGTAGTCGGGCTCGCAGGATACTCGCATAAGCTTTTCGCTCTGATGCTTTGGCTGTCGCCAAATGCGACACGTCCAGCGCCAGTACAATCCCATTCAGCGGACGACGGCTGCGGGTACGCTCTAACCATTCAACAAAGTGTTTCCACAAGCGGCGTTCCATTTCACCGTCATTGTCTTCATCGCGATTCCCTTGCGTCAGCAACTCACCGTCGGGGTCAATGACGACCGCTTTATCGCCAATCCACCAGTCGAATGAATAAGGGTTTTCGCTGCGTTGGCCAGAAGCCCGCATCACCGAAGACAGCGTAAAGTTCTGTCCGGAACGGTTAATCAGGCTGGTTTTACCCGCATTTTCTAAACCGAGAACCAGATACCAAGGGGAAGAGTACAGAAAATCGCGCTTATTCTTCAGGCTCTTACGCATATTGGTAATGACCTGATTCAGCTCGACTTCTTGCCGTTCTTCCATCAGTTTGACCGGATCTTGACGGAAAATTTCTTCTTTTTGTTGTTCAGCTTCGTAATTCTGTAGTTTCCGCCACTGCCAGAAACCCCATACAGCAGCCGCCAGCAAAAAGACGAGTAAACTGGCAAAGATCCGTGCCGTAATACTCGCTAATGGTTTGGTATCATAAATTGTGAGCCATGGACCAGCCCACCAAATGGCAATATTAATTAAAATAAAGCTAATTAACAGTAATGCCGGTACCAGTGCTACCATACTCGGCATTAATTTTTTTAGCAGCCCGAAAATCTTTTTCAACATGGACGATATCCTTCGCTTACTCTGACGTTGAATATTTCTCTAATCGTTGCATGAGTGAGGGTTCCCACTCTGAAACACTTGCTGAACCCGCCTGACGATACAATGTCTGATACTGCTCTCCGGCCATGGCTGAAAAACCATGTTCATTAAGCAAATCAGCAGACATCATCCGCCAATAAAATTTATCCCGGGGTTCGACCGCCTTTTCAAGGCCGCCATTAATCATGGAGAGAGCGACAGCAATTCCGGCTTCTTTTGCCAAAGTAAACGCTTCCTTACGTTTTTCCTGCCAGCTTCCGACCACCGAAGCCTGCGTCGTCGCCTGCTCCTGCTCTCCCAGCCATGTATTTACTTCTTCTGAAACAAACGGTTGCCCGCCTTTAAACTTCAGCGTTTTTAACTTGGGTAAACGCTCAAGAAAATAAGTCGCTTCTTCCCGGATGGCCCGACACCAGTCTTTTTTATCCAACGCCTGGGCGATTTGATAACTCATCATCTGCCCTTCAAACCAATAAGGGGCCATCGTCAGACTCTGTTCAATCTTGCGCCATAAAGACAAATCAGGGCTGCGCATCAGATCTTGGTAGTCTTTGATGCGATCTTGCTGCATCGGCCGCAGCATCGTTTCTCCGTCCGAATTATGATCGGGCTCAGAGAGAATGCCTGACCACACCGCATGACGCCGCAAACGAATCGCAAGTCCAATGCCTTGTTCCTGTTCAGCAAGAAACTCAGACACTTTCAACAATGTCTGTCTGGCCGCCTTATCACTGGAATTGTCAACCGATAAGGGACTGCTGGTTGTCGGGGTTTCCTGCTGCGATTGTCCTTTCGGCTTCTGCGCTTTCTGTTCGGCACGCTGACGCTCTTCAGCCAGACGCATTTTTGAGCGAACAGTATTGAAGAGTTCGGAAAAATCTTCAGTCACCAACCCTTTGGTTTCCACCGCCTGATTGAGACTCTCCAACGCACTTTCCAGATCACTCATCAGCTCGCCGGAAAAACGGTTGAAATCCTGTTTGTCGATAACAATGCCAAAGCGCTGAACGATTTGTCCAAAATATTTACGCCGTGGTAATGCGCCTCGCGGCCCCGGGGCCGGGTAACTCTCTTCCCAGAATAACGAAATAAAATCAGCCCAGATAAACAGAGACAAATTAAACCGGGCCGGTGTCACTTGATGATGCAAACACTGTAAGAGATAGACCAACAGTTTGATATCTTTCGATTTTTCTTTGAGTAGTTTTAAAACACTGTGCTCAACTTCATCCCACTGCACACTGCCATGAGAAAGAGAACCGACTTTCATCATCTGATCTTCGACAAAATCAAATAATGAATCGTCAATCAACCGTTCACCGACCGGGTTCTCTCCCTCAATTGGTGTGGTAATACACGGACGATATTCAGATAGTTCCATAATTTCAGTTACCAATCACAACGTGTTCTTAATGGCTTGAGTGCTTCGCTCAAATCCGAGGTGTCGAAAGTCAGCCCATCAACGGCCTTTGAATTAGAACGCAACACCGTGTGGTCTTCCTTGGTCATAATCCGCATCAGACTAATCGCCGGCATACCGCGTCCTGAGGAGAGCAACAATCCGGCATCATCACTTCGCCAGTATTGCGTTTCACGCTGGATCGTGACTTTGGCTCTTGCATCAGGGATCTCACTCGGGAGTGCCAATTCAACCCGACTAATACGGTGAATACAGCTCATCATTAACACCGGTTTTTGATCATTCTCGAACCGTGATGCGGGATTCGATGCCAACAGAATCAACCATGCATCATCCCCTTGTTCGGTCAGACGCATCATTTGGCCATCACCGAGTTTCGCCAATGAATCCCTTGCATGTAGCCACGACGCTGATGCACCGATCTTCTGCTCTTTGATGGGCGTCAGATGCAGCGGGGTTTCAAACACGCGATCAAAACAGCGTAATCTTTCCAGACGCTCCGAAACACTCCGACACTGATTTGCCTGTTCAACCAACTGCTCCGGTTTGGTTAAAGTCTCCGGTTTTGGCATTTGGGGGCCGGTTGCCGCTATCGCTGCAACTGCGGGCAATAACATCAATGTCGCCAAGCTCATGACTGAGCAAGAAATTCTTAATTTCATGGCGCTTTAATCTCCAGTTTCTGGCATTTGTAAGCCAGTGTCCGTTTGGGAATCCCCAAGCTTTCTGCCGCTTTGGCACGGTCACCGGAAAACAATCGCAGGCGTTCTCTGATAATTTTTGATTCAAAATCCTGAATCGCCTGTTTGAGATCTTTAATCACAGTACACGATTCCGGCTCTTCAACCTGAAACAGGTTGACCTCTTCCCGAGGCAGAATCCGATGAATAAAACTATTCACCTGAACTTCATTGCCGTCTTGTGTCTGTGCACATCCAAACTCGATTAAATGCTTAAGCTCACGCACATTACCGTTGAAGTTGTGCTGCTTCAGACAATCAATCGCTTTGTAATTCAACCCACGGATCTGAGTCCCGTGCGAGTCATTAAATAACTGAACAAAATGCTGACTCAATAACGCAATATCGTCGATTCGCTCGGTCAGACATGGCACCGTAATCGGATATTGAAACAGTCGGTAATAGAGATCTTGACGAAATACTTTCTGGCGAACCTGACCCAACAAATTGACGTGCGTGGCAGAAACCAGCCGAAAATCGGAAGTCAGTTCTTCTTTACCACCAACCGGACGAAATGCTCGCGTCTCAAGCACCCGCAGTAGCTTGGCTTGCAGCACCAAAGGCATATCACCGATTTCATCAAGAAAAAGAGTGCCGCCATTGGCCTGAGCGATCAGCCCCTGTTTATCGGCTTCAGCCCCGGAAAAGGCCCCTTTGCTATACCCGAACAACTCACTCTCAAGTAGGTTTTCCGGAATCGCGGCGCAGTTGATGGCAATGAAGGGTTGATTTGCCCGTTCAGACAAGTCATGCACCGCCTGAGCCACCAGCTCTTTCCCTGTTCCCGTATCGCCCTGAATCATCACCGATAGCTGAGAACCGGCGGCACTGACAATCTGCTCCCGGAGTTTGACCATCGGTGCGCTCTGGCCCACAAGTGTCTGGGATAAAGAATCACTCAGACGTTGCTGTTCACGGGCTCGCTCAACATCGAATAGTGATTCGCGAAGATCGCGCTGATTCTGCTCTTCACGTTCAATACCGGTTAACAGAGTCCACTGTTGGCTGAACACATCCACATAACGACAAAAATCGTCATCAGAAAATATCTGCTGAAGATGTTCCGTCTCGCCAATCAGGAATAGTAATGTCTTGATGACATCCTGATTGAGAGGCAACGGGACGATGCGAACAACGTCAAACATGCCGACGGATTCAGTCAACTGGGCAAATGCGCGATTAGACTGCCAAAAAACCAAACTCTCTAATGACAATGTCATCGGTTTTGAGGACTGGAGAACATGGGCGAACGGACACTCAAAATCACTCACCGACCACATCATCTCCAGATCAGACCGATGAGGGACTAATGTCCGCCCATCGGCACTGGGTACCAACAATAAGCAAGTATCAAGATCCAACTCACGTGAAACCGTATCGATAAAAAGCGACGCTAATTGCTGCGCTTTTCTGATACCGACGAGATCGGTCGCGTAAGTTAACCAGCGGTTCATCCCTATTCAACCTCACCGATGAACTCACCATCAACCGCAGCCAGATAGACCCGGTTAATCGGTTCACGCTCAGCAAGCTTGTTCAATAGTGCAAGCGAGACGGGGGGTAACAATTGTCCTTCGATAATCGCTTCCAGCATCCGCGCACCATTTTCAGAACGGGTCGCCCGCGTCAGGATTTCCTCAATCAACGAATCGGCAATCTCAACTTCTGCGGCATAACGCTCTTGGAAGATGTTTTCCAAACGCGTCAGTTTCGCCTGAACAATTTCAGCCAGAACTTCTTTCTTGAGCGGTAAGTAAGGAATCACTTCCATCCGAGCCAGCAGCGCTGGTTTAAAGAAGTCAGCCAGTTCAGGATACAACCGGTCTGCAATGATTTTCGGTTCGTCAGCATAATCAACGATGGTCTGATAACCGAGATTCGATGTCAGGAAGAACACGATGTTCTTACAGTCGATCACTCGGCCTTCCCCATCGGCAAGCTCACCTTTATCAAACGCCTGATAGAAAATATTCAGCACTTCAGGGTGGGCTTTTTCAACTTCATCCAGCAGTACCACCGAATAAGGCATTTTGCGGATCGCTTCGGTCAAAACACCACCTTCGCCATAACCGACATAACCCGGAGGAGAACCGATCAAACGTGAAACGGTATGTTTCTCCTGATATTCAGACATGTTGATTGTGGTCAGGAATTGTTGTCCGCCGTACAGTTGTTCGGCTAACTGAATTACTGTTTCTGTTTTACCGACACCACTTGGTCCCACCAACAGGAAAGCCCCTTTCGGACGGCCGGGACGACGTAAATCAGCACGGGCAGTCAGTAAATGACGGTGAATCCGTTCGATAGCTGTATCCTGACCTTTGATGGTTTCCCCTAAGATGGAAGTCAGATTGGTAATTTTGTGCAATTCATCAGTGTTCATCTGATCGACAGGAACGCCGGTCCAGTCTGCAATCACTTCTGCAATTTGGTCTGAATCTACCTGCGGATAAATCAGACGCTCACGATGAGGAATCGCTTCAAGCGCGGCATATTTCTCTTGCAGTTCGCTCTTCAGCGTTTCCATCACCTCTTGTGGCGATTGCTCTGCGGATGCTTCCTGCACTTCAACCAGCTCATCCAAGACTTCAAATGAAGTGGCTTCGGCAGGTTGTGCTGCGGCCTCTGTTTGTTGCAACGAAAGCGCAATCAACTGTGAACGAAGTTCAATAATTGATTCAACCAGCGTTTTTTGACTTTCCCAGCTTTCAAGGAGCGTTAATTTTTCTGCTTCGTCTTGGTCTTCCTGAGCTCGGAGCTCATCCAGACGTTTGACATCACTTTCACTGCCGAGGAACTGCGCTCTTTCTAGCATGTCGATTTCTAGCTGACGCTGGTAACAATTGGTTTCCAACTGAGCGAGACGTTTCGGTGGCGTGGTCAGGTGAATCGCAATTCGGGCACAAGCCGTATCTAAAACATCGATGGCTTTGTCTGGAAGCTGACGTCCTGAAATGTAGCGCGCCGATAGTTCAGCCGCCGCTTTCAACGCTTCATCCGTGATCAAAACGTGGTGTGCTTTTTCATACACACTATTCAGACCACGCAGGATATCAACAGCCTGAACGATACTTGGCTCTTCCAGTTTCACCAGTTGGAAACGACGGGTCAGCGCCGGATCTTTTTCAAAATATTTTTTGTACTCTTTCCAAGTCGTTGCGGCAACGGTACTCAGTTCACCACGGGCAAGCGCTGGTTTGAGCAAGTTGGCCGCATCGGCCCCGCCTTCCTGATTACCGGCACCGATCAAGGTATGCGCTTCATCGATGAACAGAATAATGGGGGTTGGTGACGTTTTAATCGCATCGATCACACCTTTGAGGCGTTTCTCGAATTCACCTTTGACTGACGCTCCCGCCTGAAGCAGGCCTAAATCGAGCGCCATGATATCGACATTTTTCAATTGATCAGGCACGTTGCCTGCAACAATTCGCAGCGCAAGGCCTTCAATCATGGCACTTTTACCGACCCCGGCATCACCGACAACAATCGGATTGTTCTTACGGCGACGACACAGAATATCAATCATCAGATTGATTTCATTTTCACGGCACAAGACCGGATCAAGCTCACCCCGACGGGCCTGCTCACTGATATTCGAACAATATTTCTGTAACGGTGTGGTTGCTTCTGTCAGGGGCGATTTCGCGCCACTTTTTTCTGTCGGTTTGTCGACTGCCGTTTCAGAGGAATCGGCAACTACAGCAACGAAGTTTTTCTTCAGGGTTTCCCGGTTAATACTTTCTAACAGCGTGATCAGTCGCACGGGCAGATATCGGTCAACCCGAGTCAGTGCCGCCAGAAAAATAGCACCGGAGCGTAATTCATGTTGATCCAGCTCGGTGGTAGACAGTAGCCAGGCTTCCTGAAGCAATTCAACCAGCAATGGTGAAAAAGCAGGATAGGTGTCCAGTGCATGTTCACGCGTGTACGAGCTGGCAATGGCTTGTCTGACACTTTCAAAATCGATATTGGCCTGCTTGAGGATGACTCGGATATCTGAAAGCGGGTTGTCCAGCAAAACATCAATATAGTGTTCTAGCGTGACTTCAGGATGTTGACGTTCAATACACAAAGAAGCCGCCTGTTCAAGCGCCAGCTTACTTTGTTGGTTTAACTTTGAAATAAGAGTGGGTAATTCAATTCGGATCACAGCGATCACCTAGCCTAAAAAATTAATTAAGAAGTTGACTTAACTGGTTCACAACGTCAGCCGATTTCTCGTGCAATAACCATGTGTAACCCAGAAAGATCCCGCTCCACAGCAGGAAGAATCCAAGAAAAACGGACCAAACCGGCAATTGACGATTCAGACGGTACTTGGCATCGACGATATGTTGATTGGCTTGATTGAGCGGTTGAATCTTTTTCTCTTCAAGCGCGGCCAGCATATCGTATAAGTGACTGAGCACCCTTTCGCGTTCATTGTGGCCATTTTCCATCACGCGATACTTGCCTTCGAAACCAAGGACTAGACAGTGATAGATAAACTCCAGCAGAAGCTTGTAGCGTTGCGGTTCACCTTCGAGACGAGCAAGAATGGTATAGACCTTTTCTCCACCCCAAGTTTCATTATGAAAACGGGAAAGCATGGAATGCGATGCCCAGATACTGGAAGAGCCCCATTCAGTGCCCATGACGGCTTCATCGAGAAACGTGCACAAGATGTATCGATAAGCCATCAATACAGCATTATCAAAACCTTTCTCGGTCAGTTCGATTTCTATCGCTTTGATCTCTTCAACCGTTTGATGGTAGATCTGTTCGATATTCGGACAACTGGTCATGCTCCGAACCCGGAGCGACAGACCAAATAACGGGGTCGCTGCATCAATCAGAATATTGGGGTTATCCCCCCGTAATTGGAACCAATAGTCTTGGTCCCGGTTGATATTTTCCACATTATCAAACAGTAAATTGTCAATGTGTTCACCCGTGTTCTGCACCATCATTAACTCCTTATCGCCCAGAATTGTAAGTCAAGGTCTTCAAATGCTGCTGCCACATGGAAAGCGAAACCGCTGGCTTGTTTGATCATTGACCAAGCTGAACTGGATTTATCAAGTTGATAATAGGTATAACCGGCATGGTAAGGGAGCTGACGAGGCGCAACAGGCAGCGGCGTCAATGGAATCCCCGGTAGCTGGAGAGAAATCAGCTCTCTGATCTTCTCAACAGAAGCGACTTTTGTTTGTTGGACAAACACACGACGCAGCTCATCCAGTGGCATTCTTGCTTTCACCGCAATAATAAAGTCAGCATCTTCCATGAGGTTGGTATCATGGATTGGCGCAACCATCAGGCCATATTTCCGTTTATCCAACTGGATGGAAACCGCACGCGGTTCAAGCACGACACTCAGACTCTGTCTCATATGACGAATCAACGTCATAAAACAGTCCGTCGGCATGTCATGGTTATAAACCGGAATGGTTGGCGGCAGACGACTTTCATCGGTAAACGTTGCCAGTTCCCCACAAATCGACGCTAAACATTCAAACAGCCGTTCGGGATGGAGGGTCCGGAGTTTGGATAAATGCTCAATCAGCGGCTGCAAGCGGTTCAGCGCCTGTAATAACATAAAGTCAGATACGTCAGCCACAGCGCCCTGACCGGGAGAACTGATCCGTTCAGCGATGCTTTTCGCTCGTTCATTCATCAGCCCGGCGATTTCAGTCACCACCCGATGCAGTGTTACGTTGACAGATGAATTGAGATGACACGGGATAAATTCAGGATCCAGCACCAAACTGCCATCCGGACGCTTTTCGAGAATCCGCGCAATCGCAAATGATGCATAGGAACTGCGATCTTCTTTTTCCAGCATCAGATGCATCCGCACCGGAGAAACATCGATGGTGGTGGTGTCGCCGCGCATACTTTGTACATCGCGGACATCCATCCGGCGACTTTCATAACGCCCGGTGCCTCGTTCCTCAGGCCAATTCACTTCGAGCAGTGATTCGGTCCGCAATGGCAGTGCCAGATAGACCAACTGCCCAGCCAGTGAAGCATCTTCGATTTCCAGCGGTTCAGGGAGCGAGTCTTCCTGCGGGACGTTAAAGACTGTACCGTCAGGCATAACGCCTGATAAACGTTCAATTGCAATCCGGCCAAATGCCAGATATTCCGGATTTAATGCCAGCTCAGAGATGCCGTACAGATAGCCACTGACAGAATTCATCCGTGCATCAACATAGTATTCTGTATATCGTTGTTGTTGTTGGAAATGCTGAGGCTTGATAAACAATCCTTCGTTCCAGATAACACGGTTACGTGCAAACATCTCGATTATTCCACTTTTTCTAATTTAACATCGTAGTCTTTGAACAGCATCAGCAGGTGATACTCTCGGCCTTTATTCAGGACCTTGACGGCTTTTTTCCACTCACTCAGTTCAGGTTCGGCAAAATGCGCCATGACACCGATATAATGCGTGTCCGGAGAAATTTTGAATGCATTCACAAACTTAAACTGGCCGGGCATCATCATGTAATCGTAATCTCTGACAAAGTTACTGCGGAGCGCTTTCTTGTAGCTGGCTTTGATCGTGTCATAGTCAGCCGACATGAACATGGAATCATCTTCCAATTCAAAGACCTGTACTTCAACCGGTGATGCTTCGCCCCAGATATTGGGGTTTACACCAGCATCCGTCACCATACTGAATGTCACTGTTGTCGGAGCTTCTGCCGGATTATATTCATCCGCTGCCGTACTACTGCTACTGCTGCACGCAGTAAGCATGAGTAAAGCGAATAAAACACAAGCAAACTTTTTCACAATCAGAACTCCAGTTGCTTCTCACGGATTTTCTTGTCGTAAGACTGTTCGAAGATTTCCCAAAACAGCTTTTCAAATCCTTTTTGGCGGTTAGACGTCAGTTCTTGGTAGTAGCTGCTATACATATTCCAAGCCCACGCATCCTCAGAGTCACTGCGTTGCTCATTCGGACGCTTATAATTATTAAAGCGACGCAAAAGTACCTGAGGTGAGAACGCTGCCAGTATCTGAGTCAATGCTTCTGTCGTCGCATACTGAACCGCTTCGTTATGATCTTGAATGCTTTTCAAACTTTCGGTAATGGCTGCCGGTGCCGACAAATGAACCAGACTCTTTTGCGAGTCGTACATGGTTTTCATGGTCTCTTCATAAGACAGACCCAATCGCAGCGGATTATCTTCAATGGGCTGAAGATTGCGGTTCATCATATCGAAATGACCATGAGTCACCTGTTTGTGCAGCTCCAGTAATCCTTTGACACATGACTGAAGCGACAGGCCCAGCTCTTCGGAAAGAAAGTGCATTTTTTCCATATCATGGCTATCGGTCAGATCGACACCCAAGCCATCCAGCATCGGACCGGTCAGCAGGTGTTTTCCATGATGATTTGTTTCATCAGACTGTTCTGATGTCGATGACATGCTTTTTGCGACTTCTTCTTCGAGTAGATCGAGTACGTTCTCATCCATCCCATAGCCCTCTGATTCGTTGTTCACTGATTGATAATCGACTGATCCATGACTCACAGATCGGTTGTGCACAGATTGATTGTCTGTCGCATTGGTGTGGTTACTGCGCGTATTGACAGGCGCTGCCTGCTGTACGTCTGATTTGGGCTTTCTGCCCAACTTCAATGCCCCGAATCTGAAGATTTTCTTCAGACTAATCGACGCGGTCATATCGTATTCACCGTTCTCTTGCTGCGTTTCCTGCAATGGGCGCTGGTAATATTCTTCAGCAGCAAGCAAAGGTTGCTCTTGGTTTTCATCTTCTGCCCGGACTTCATCTTCATCACCGTCAATCAACACATAACTGTCATCTTTGTTCTGGGGAGAGAGTTCATCGAGTGCCATTAATGGGTCAGTCACGCTGTGATCGATTTGATCGTTGCGGTGTAAAGTCTCGGCTTCACCGTCATCGTCCGCTAACAGACTATGACGATCATCATCAAACAACTGCTCCAGTACATTGCTGGAAGCAATATCATCATCACCCGTGTTACCTAAATGAACACGGAGAAAGTACGGACCCACTTGAATTTCATCTTTGTTTTCCAATCGGGCTAACTTGTTGCGGCCTAACGCCATCGATGAACCGTTCACATAGGTTTCACCGCAGTTATCACGAACGCAAAAAGCACCGTCAACGACCACAATTTCACAATGATTCGGGTAAATCGCGCCATTCTTATCCGAGAGATGCCAGAAACTATCTGTCGCTGTTCCGATTGTGCCACCCGCAGGCGTCCAAGACGTCCGCGAGATCAAACCGGATTCCAACACCTGAACATTGGTGACAATGATGTTGAGGGAAGGCTGTTTACTCTGAACCATCACTATTGCCTCACCTGAATTAACACGTTTTTCTCGCGCTCACCTGAGCCAAGAAACGAATACCACCCCAAGGCCACACTATCCTGAGAGTCCAATCGAAGTACGGGGACTTCTTTCTCATCCATAGAGAGCTCCAAGTCATAAGCCATCTGCTCTCGCAAGACGAATTCCACCAACTTACACAGGGGTTGAAACTCCTTACCGATCGGCAGAAAGTCTGCAAATCGCTGGCGTGACAACCCTTTAATACAAATCACAAATTTACCGTTGCAATCCATCACCGATTCACCGATGACCGTGTTCATTCCCAAGTTGCCATTTTGCTGACCAAGGGAGAATTGCTGCGACGGATCAATCATCACTCTGCGCTTTTCCCACTGCCGGATGCTGACGTCTTCCAGATCAAAGCAGTGGGCAATAATCCCCGCAACCACCTGCGGAGATCGGCTTCGTCCGGCCAGGACACCCGCGTAAGCGAGCATTTTGCACCAGTTGATTGGTGTATCGCCCCTTAAATCAGGATCAGCTAAGCCAACGAGCGCGAATAATTGTTGTGAAAACAGATCCTGCGCGTCATCCTGAAAACGCACGTAATAACGATATTTACGCCAGATTCGATAGACCAAGTTGATCAGGCGGTTATTGAAAAAATCCAGAAAAGGACGTTTGAATCCGCCCGGGTCTTCAACCGCCAACTGCTCCAGAATGAAGCCCGGTAACGGAGACTGCGATCCGGTCAAACCAAAAAAGTTGGTTTGTAAAATCAAATGTTCGTCATCAAACTGGGTCAAATCCGTCACGTCAGCAGGTGAAAACCCCAAGCTGGGATTCGCACTGAATATCAGGCGACAAACTCTTTCCCAATCTTCATCTTCCGGATTTGAACGCTGAAGTTTTTGTAACAATTCCACCAGTTGGAAAAAATTGTACGACCTCACCTTATCCGGTATTGGTATGAGCGCTTGCTTTTTTTGAGCTGAATCTATATCAGCGGCTGCATCCCTGTCCGGGTTCCCCATGAGTATTTCTCGTTATTACTGACGTTGACCAAAATCAGTTCATGAAATGAATTGATGTTGGCATACAAAGCAAAAAAGTGGCTCAACACCCGACCAAACAGATAAAGATCACCTTCTGAACCAAAACAGCCCTGATCAATATGAATCTCGGATTGCAGACCACGTACAGGAAGCCCTCTTAATAATTTATCTATGGGCTTCGATTCTATTTTGATAATGCCTTCCAGACGCTTTTTCGCCACACGCTCGGCCTGACGGTCAACCAGTGCCCGGAAGTCATAATTTCTGAGTACACTGCTCAGTGCATCTTTCGAAAGCAGCGACAGATAATTCAATGATAAATTTGAAATTAACCCCCACAGCAAGCTGCCATCCAAAACCGGACGCAACGGCTGAGTCGGTGCAATAATATTTTTGAACGTCACATAGTCGGGCGAAGTGTCCGTTGATTGGCAGATATCTCCGGCCCCAAGTTCAATCGGTAATAATCGATTGGTACAGGTCAGCTGGATCGAAATCGCTTCATCAACATCGACTGATCGCGTTTCATCCCCGCGAATGAACGAAATAAAGGTGTCGAAACCATCATTACGCTGACTATCTTTGACGCGTGAACGGTAATAGAGCACTTCACGCTGTCTGGCTCTTTCAACCTGATGCTGAAAACTTTCAAATGGGTGATAAACGCGTTTTTCACCACGAATCCGTTGACTATCCTGCGTTTTATCCTGCCAGCCATAAACCCCGTCGATACTGAATACTTCATAATGTGACGGATAACGACTCGATGGAATCACGCGGTATTCC
The DNA here is from genome assembly GCF_024347135.1 of Vibrio spartinae. NCBI lineage: Bacteria > Pseudomonadati > Pseudomonadota > Gammaproteobacteria > Vibrionales > Vibrionaceae > Vibrio > Vibrio spartinae. The sequence goes on from NZ_AP024908.1 coordinate 1,076,172, forward strand.
GACTGCTTACCGGTCAAGTCAATTGGATCTGCATCATGCTCAAACAGGTTAATAATCGGCACACAGTAAAGTTGGAAACTGTTCTGATTAATCCGGACATCTGTCGGCAATGTTTTTGAAAAATGAATGCGGAGCGTCATTTTGCCACGCACTGATTTCGGCAGCACTTTATCCAATGCATGAATATCAAAGAAATGGAAAGCCTCTGGAAATGACAGATACTCCTGTAAAATCCGATACCCTTCATACACATTTTTCGGGTACGGCAGCAGTGCGTCTTCACCGGCAAAACCAACCGACTGAAGTGCATCCCGCGGGATACTGAATTCAGTCCCATTGACGTCGACCACCATTTTATCCAGATGGTGATGGAGCCACAGGTACAGCATCTGCGCGCTATACAGCTCGCCGCCAAGATAAAAGCGCAAACTGTCAACCAGCGCTTCGCCGACCGACATCTCGCCTTTCATCGCTAAATTGATATCAACGGTACTCGATTCCCGTGTGTGGTGAGAGGTAATATCCTCGATCACTAAAGGGTAAACTGCGACGTCACGACATGTCCGGAAATGACATACCGTGCCTAAGACTTTCTCTGAACTGTCGAGTTGAATACCTGCGCGGACAACCTGCTTCTCACTGACTTTCGATTCTGGCTGAAACGCAACAATACTCATGCTGGGAACAGGTCGAAGATAGTTCGGCCATAGCATATTAATAATGGAATGCGTCAGCTCAGGAAATTCATCTTCAACTTTTTCACGCAAGCGTGCTGTCAGGAATGCAAAACCTTCCAGTAGACGTTCAACATCCGGGTCAGTCACCTGACCATGAAGAAAACGAGAAAGCTGGGGATGAATTTCAGTGAAACGCTTCCCCTGCTCTTTCAAAAATGAAAGTTCTTCTCGAAAGTACTTATCTTGTGCCATGTATCAATACACTCGATATTGACGGTTTTGATCCAATAACAGATTTAGTTTTACCGTGTCATGAACAGCACTACTGTTCACTTCTGCGGTGATCCGAAATCTCAATGATAATGGGTTCAAATCGTCTCTTTCTGACGTCACCACAATGTCTTTCAATCGTGGCTCATATTTTCTTAAACAGTCCTTAATCGCCATGCGGATTCTGACAGCCAGATCAAGTGTTTCCAGTGTCGCATCGTTAAAATCAACGAGCCCCAGCTCAGGTGCGCTTTGCGCTTCTCCCAGCCGAGTATTCAGAACATTGGAAACGTTCCGCTTGATCGAATTAAGCACATCGTTTGCATCTGGACCCTGAGTCAAAGACCGAGGTCTTTCGCCGGCTTCTAAGCGTTCAAAGAAGCCGACGCCAAATGCAACCTCTTCAGGCGCAATATAAGACATATTACTGATCTAAACGGCCAACGAGTGACAGTTCAAAGTTCGCACCCATGTACTTGAAGTGTGGGCGAACCGCCAGTGATACCTGATACCAGCCTGGGTTACCTTCTACATCGGACACTTCAATGCGTGCAGCACGAAGTGGGCGACGACTACGAACGTCTGCCGGTGGGTTTTCCTGATCAGCAACATACTGTTTGATCCAACCATTCAGTTCACGCTCAAGGTCTTGTCTCTCTTTCCATGAACCAATCTGTTCGCGTTGCAATACTTTGATGTAGTGTGCGAGACGGTTGATAATCATCATGTAAGGGAGCTGAGTACCCAGCTTGTAGTTGGTTTCTGCTTCTTTACCTTCTTTCGTATTCGGGAAGACTTTTGGCTTCTGAATCGAGTTGGCAGAGAAGAATGCTGCGTTGTCGCTGCCTTTACGCATCGTCAATGCAATGAAACCTTCTTCTGCAAGTTCAAATTCTTTCCGGTCAGTGATCAGCACTTCCGTTGGAATCTTCGCTTGTAAAGCACCCATTGTTTCAAAAACGTGAACCGGTAGATCTTCAACAGCACCGCCACTTTGAGGACCAATGATGTTCGGACACCATCTGTATTTTGCAAAGCTATCGGTCAAACGAGTTGCAAATGCAAAGGCTGTGTTACCCCACAGATAATGTTCATGAGATTCACGGACACTTTCCTGATAGTTAAACGTTTTGATTGGGTTTTCGATTGGATCGTAAGGGACACGCAGCAAGAAACGTGGTGCAGTCAGACCCAGATAGCGTGCATCTTCAGATTCACGCAGCGAACGCCACTTGGTATATTTCGGACTTTCGAAGATCGATTTCACATCTTTGATATTAGGAAGTTCTTCAAAAGAGTCGATACCAAAGAATTCAGGACCTACACTCGAAATAAACGGTGCATGAGCCATTGCGCCAAGCGCGCCCATGTACTGAAGTAGTTTCATATCCGGTGTAGACGGTGTGAACGCATAGTTGCCGATCATCGCGCCTGTCGGTTCACCACCAAACTGACCGTAACCAGAAGAATAAACCTGCTTATACAAACCGGATTGAGAGATTTCTGGTGCAAACTCAAAATCTTCCAGCAGTTCTTCTTTGGTGACATGGATGATGTCAACTTTGTTGTTTTCCCGGAAATCGGTACGGTCGATGAAAAGCTTCAGTCCACGCCATGCCGATTCCATTTGCTGGAATTGTTCATGGTGAAGGATCTCATCCATTTGCGCACTGATTTTCTTATCCAGCTCAACCAGCATTTGGTCAACAAGTGATTTATTGACTGGTTCTGCTTCTTGGCTCGAACCAATCAGGTTTTCGATAAACGCGGCAACACCTTTTTTCGCGATATCATAACCTTCTTCATTCGGCGCAAGACGTGTTTGAGCCATAATTTCATCTAACAGACTGAGTTCACCAGCCTGGGGACTTTCTAGTACCGTTTCTTCTGTAGCAGACATTAATCAAGTTCCTATGACAATAAGTTAAAAAACACCAAAAGTATTGCGTCTATCGTTACTCTTGAGGTTCTTTTTCTTCAGACCCGCCGACAATATCCAGTTCAGCAAGGAGCTTTTCACGAGACTCTTCAGATGCGATCAGGGCCTGTAAGCGCTCTCTGAATGCAGGGATATTTCCTAAAGGACCTTTTAAAGCAACCAAGGCTTCACGAAGTTCGATCAGCTTATTCAATTCCGGAACCTGAGCCGCAACTGAATCTGGGGCAAAATCTTGCAACGACTTAAAGCTCAGCTCGACTGGCAACTCAGCATCAGGGTCATCACCCAATTTATTTTTTACAGTTGCGCTGATTGAGAGGCTACTCTCACGCATCACTGACTCGAAGTTGTTCTTGTCAACTGAAACAGATTGACGATCCTCAAGGGGTGTTTCTTCCGTATGACCTTTAAAATCACCAACCACTAATGTTTTGAGTGGTAATTCAATTTCGGCCTGTTGATCCCCTGTCGCAGGAACATATTTAATATTAATGCGCTCTTTCGGAGCGACACTACCTTCTTTAGACATATCAAGTCTCCAATACCTATGCCAATAGTCGTTGCTTGCGTATATTCATTTCACCAGCAAAATGATATCTAAGCAGAAATAATATTCTGACTCAGACATGAGAACACGAATCACATTCGTATCAATTAAATAAGTGAAAACATCCACTTATTTAATAATGTTTTCAAATCGATAATATTACACTTAAATTCAACCAATTATTAAATCCCCTTATTTTATATTTGAGGAAATAAATAAAAACACTGTGCCTTATTTATAAATCCCAATAAGTGTCGTGATTATAAAAGGTTACCTTTTCCTTATAAGTGTCTGTAATTTTTTGAGCACGTTCAATATCCGGAGGCGTCATCTCATTTGTAATATCAACGAAAAATTGTTCCATTGATTTATGTAAGCTTGTCAAGCGATCGCTACCAGCATAATCCAGATAAAGTTCAGAATAAGCACGGGCTTTAATCAAATCTTCATCGACAAACCGATAAGATGATGCTTCACCCGCATATATTTTCGCGACTACAGCCAGAGATGTCAGGTCACCGGCATCCAATGCCCGCTGACGCCATGCAAAAGCTTTTTTAAAATCACCGCGACCTTCGTATAGTTCAACACATGCTTTCATCGCCGGGATAAAATGATGTTCCGCTGCATTGCGGTAGTTGGTATAAATCCCAGTAGAAAATCTTGTTTCCGTATATAACTGATTTATATCATCAAGTGATCTTCTGGAATTATCCATCCACGCGAGCGGATAACTGTAATCCATTGCGCGCTGTAAATAATATTCAGACTGATCCGAGTCAGTTTTTTCATAATAAAGCGACAGATAATAAGCGGCCTTTGCAGGTTGTGTCGCTGCGAGTCTGACCAGACCATCATGGTAGCGTTTATGCCATGACCGTCGAATCGTGGTACGTAGCCAAGTGCCATGTTGGTACAGGTAATTCATCGCATGCAGATTACCCTGATTTGCCGCCTGCTCAACATATTCTCTGACAAGCCGCGGCGTCCGGATGGTCGGATTATATCCCGACAACTCTACCGCATATAAGTAAGCAGCATCCGCATCGCCTTTATCAGCAGCATATTGTAGATAATGTCGTGCTTCTTCATTTTTAAACTGCGCACGCAGCAAACGTCCTTTTTCATAAGCCTGAGTCGGGGTCAAAAAATTAATATCATAGTCATATTTTTGCTGATCTGCCTGCTGGTCTGATTCTGGTATCTGAATCGAAACACGATTCAAATTATCACGATCCAAGCTGCCACTATGATCCACGTTATCACCATGATCCAAGTTGCCACCATGACCCAAGCTATTACGCTCCACGTTACGATGACCCGTGGCATATGGATTTTCATCAATTGTCACCGCCGCCTCAGGATTCACAACTTCGTCCGCCATGACAACGTTGCTGTAAGAAGCGAGCACAAAAGCACTGAGCAAAAAAGCCTTGTTTTTAGCCGATATTAACTTTTTAGCCGATATTAACACTGGTACCACCTTGTAAAGCACCACCACAACTGATCGGGTCACCAGCACGGGCAGCTGGCTTTCCATCAACCATTACCGTTCCTGAACCTGCTGCAATAGCGCGTCCATGAGGTGGATGTTTCGGCTTATCATGTGGCGCAAGAGGATCACCTTGCCGAGCCGCAGGAATACCATCATATTTAACGGTTCCTGACCCTGCGGTGACAGGAGTAGGAGGAAAGCCATCATGATCAGAACCTGTATTACCAACGACGATTCCGTTTCCCATATTATGCCTCTGTTGTTAGCTGATAAAAGTGTAAATAAATGCAAAATCGGTTGAACAATCATCAGATTTTGCCGGCAACTACTTAGAATCTATCTATTTTATTTATTCTTGCCGATTGTTTTTTATTCAGTCGGGCAATATCTTGCCTATCTCAAGCAATATATTGCCTAATTGGTGAAATAATTTTCTCTTATATTGACAAAATAATCTAGTGCAGGATATCTAAAAACATTTCTATTATTTAATAAATTTTCATTTACCGCAGAAGATCACAAAACAGCCTAAGGCCAGATGTCAGGTAGATTACATTTATGATAGAGAGCAATAATTTGCACAGAATTTTCACAAAAAAGTTTTAATTCTGACAACAAAAATGTATAATGTCCGGTTTTTCTATAAAAAATATCAAGATTTTCCGGAATCAAGAAAACAAAATAATTCATAGCACAAATAACAAGATCATAAAAATATGACGTTGATTCCAATTTCAATACGAATTGAATGAATCAAACATTTATTTTACTCATATAAAAATATACAGAGTCCATATTTTTATGGGTGATATTCCAAATTTTCAATCAATGATATATTTGAAATGCTCAAATTATATTCACTCCACCTATGAACTGGTCATATCAGTTCTATTGATATAAATAAAGTGAATAACATCGCGCATAAAAATAAGGTCGCCCAAACTCTCGATGACAAATCTTTCGATGGATTGTTTCAAATCGATATCAACACATTTTTGACTTCCGAAGCCATATTTTGATCGGTCTTACAGTCAAGAAATGCAACTGGTGATGCTGACGAAAAATCTACAGTCCGGATTGAGTCAGACCCACAGCCCGCTTCGTGGAGTATCGAGCAACATGGGTAAACCGATTAAATCAGTCCTCTTACCTCTCAAAATAAGTGATAATGTGCTTGTTTTTATATCGTGATTTTATTCATACTAATCGTATTGTTTTTTATGCATCATGTTTATAATATTTCAACGATTTACTCATAATAAAAACAAATAAAAAACTGAACGGATATGCACGAAATAATTCGGACGTTTCCGGGATCCTAACAATCGGAGTGGCTTTATGTTCAATCTATCCTGGCGAAATGCCTCGAAAAAACAATCTCGACATCACGAACCCCCAGTCAAAGTGAAGGCAATCTCCAGCCATGAGATTCGTGTCAATCAATTAGAAGAAATGAGCTTTCATACCAGTAACACAGCCCTTGTTCTCGCCTATGTGTCACCCCACCTTCCTTTCGAAGCGATTTCAAGACAATTAAAAGAGGCGATGCCTTTTGCAAAACATGTCGTCTCGATCATGAGTGCAGGAGAGCTGGGAGGGCGGGATAAAAAAGGGCTCTATCATACGACACCGGAAAGCTGGGATAACATTGTCATCCAAAGCTTCAGTGAACAGGTATTCCAAGCCATTTCTATTGCCGAGGTACCACTCTATTGCGAAGATATCAAAAGTGGTCAAATCAAGTTTAGCCGCCAAGATCGAATCGCACGTATTCAGGATGAAATCAAAAAAGTTAACCTTGATTTTCCTGTCAGCTACCTCGATACCGTGGCACTGACATTCTTTGATGGTCTCTCTTCTTCTGAAAATTTCTTTGTACAAGCGCTCTATCAGTCTGATTGTTTTCCCTGCTACTTCATTGGCAGCTCAGCCGGCGGCAAACTGGATTTCGGCCAGGCCGATGTCGCCTTAGACGGAAAAATCCTAACCAATAAAGTCTGTCTGGTCTTTGTGAAACTGGCACCAGCCATTCGCTATGGCATCTTAAAAACACACAACTTTGAAGTAACTTCAACTCACTTTACGATTGCCGAAACAAATGCCGCGACGCGCACCGTGAAAACATTCCTTGATGAAGCGACGATGTCACTCCAGTCACCACTATCGATGTTATGCCGACATTTTGCTTGCACCCCATCGAAACTGGAGTCCATGCTTGATCAATATAGTTTCGGGGTAAAAATTGGCAATGAAACGTATATTCGCTCCATTGCCAATATTAACTATGAAGATGAAACCATCAATTTCTTCTGCGATTTTTCATTCGGTGACAAATTGTATCTGATGAAAGCAAAAGATTTTTCAGAATCAATCCAACGTGATTATGCAACATTTCAGCGTGGTAAACCGCGAGAACCGATTGCGATGCTCGCAAATGACTGTATTCTGCGTCGCTTACATAATGGTCCTTCGCTTGCTGCCGTGCATAATTTTGATCATATTCCTGCGGTTGCCGGATTCAGTACATTCGGTGAGTTTTTGGGGCTGCATCAAAATGAGACGCTTACCGCGCTTTATCTGTATCAAATGCATGAAGGGGAGTCATTTCACGACGAATACACCAATAACTTTCCTATTTACTACAGCCATTTCAAAGCCTATTTCTTGCAGAATGAGTTGCATAGCTTGAAGAAGGTCGCCTCACTGCAACAGACAACGATCCGGGATTTATTCCGCTATAAGGAACTATTGGGACGGATGCTCCAAAGTTTACAGAACGTTGCCTCCTACGCCAGAGATACCTCAGACGTACTCCAAAATGTTCAGACTCAGTTTACCGGGCTATCCAGTGAAGTGAAGAAACAAACTGAGCATAGTCAGGAACTCCAGCAATATGTCGAAACCTTAAAAACCGATTCAAACAAGATTCAGGATATTCTGGACGTCATTGATGGTATTGCAGAGAGAACCAACTTGCTGGCACTCAATGCCGCGATTGAAGCAGCCCGGGCCGGAGAACAGGGACGAGGGTTTGCCGTCGTTGCCGATGAAGTGAGAAATCTATCTCAAAGTACTCAAAATAGCCTCAGCTCTACCGGAGAAACAGTGAACAATCTTTATTCTTCAATCGATGCAATCAAAGAGGTTATTGAAACAACCGTTGCACTGATGGAACATGTCAATCACTCTTCACTCGGCCTGAATGAAGAAATGAGCAAGATGTTAACCCTGTCCAGCGAAGCGTCTGCGAGCATTGAAGAAAGCATCCACGATATCAATGAAGTTCAGTCTGAACTGGCCCAAATTGATCAGAACGTTCTGACCATCACACGGTTGACTGAATCTCAAGCCCAATAATTCTGGTGTGTGCGGCACTATTTCTGCGCTTCTTATAGAGAAATAGAGAAATAGTGTCTACCTCATGAACCCGGAAAAATATCATTCCCCCGCCCAAGGGAATCCGGTAAAATCGCGCTTTGTGCATGAAAATGATCCATTGAGGGAATAGATGGCGACAATCATTGATGTCTGTAAAGCGGCCGGTGTATCAAAAGCGACCGTCTCCCGAGTGATCAACGGCAGCCCGCAAGTCAAAGAGAAAACCCGAATACGCGTACTTGATGCGATGAAGTCATTGGGATATCAACCAAACGTTCTGGCGCAAGCATTGGCGACCAACACCTCAAACACCATTGGGTTAATCCTGCCTCATTTTGATAGCTATTACTTCGGTTCAATCTTAAAACAGACCGCACAAACGCTCCAAAAATCCCAAAAAAAGCTGTTTGTCATGGAAAGTCATAACAGTGAAGCCGGGGAAATTGAAGCGATGAATACACTCGCGCTTCAGCGTTGTGATGCCATTATGATCTACAGTCGCTATCTCAGCGAAACTCAACTCGTCCATTATCAAGAGCAGACACAGAGGCCGCTGGTTGTCTTAAACCGCAGTCTGTCCACACAGCAGTTGGTCAGTTTCAGCTTTGATCAATACCAACTCAGTTCGCTTGCGGTCGAGCATCTATTGCAACTCGGTCATCGCAACATTGTCTGTCTGACCACACCGTTGAACAATCAAACCGGCCAGCTTCGATTACAGGCGTATCGCGACCACCTTGCTCAACACAATATTCCGGTAAATGAAGCTCTGATTATCGAGGGGAAAAGCACCCATATCTGGGGATACTCCGCCGTGATGCAATTATTGGATTGGGGGCAAACATTCAGTGCCATCTTTTCTTGTAATGACGATATGGCTCTCGGAGCCATCCGGGCGTTACATGAACGAGGACTTTCTGTTCCTCAGGATATCTCAGTAATGGGTATCGATAATGAACCCGCGGCATTTTATGCTATCCCAAGCCTGTCTACCGTCTCTCTGCCTATCGAGCAACTCACCATTGATGCGACTAATCTGGCGATTAACATGGCCAATAAGATAACCACTCCCCCGCAGCATTTCGAATATTTCGGCGCACTGGAACTGCGGGAATCAACACGCCTGCTCGCATAACCCATCATGTGTGATCGCTTCGCGAATCGGTATACCGTCACCACCGGCGCTCATGTTTAATGCAGGCGCACTCGTTTATTCCTCGGGGCCACTCAAATATTCCTTGGACCACATAAACACACGTTGATGACACTGACCGGGTCTTAACCCAAAATTAACCCTATATGATAAATAGATATAAGTCAATAGAATGATTCGTCTCATACATATTTCAAACGTGACTAAGTTCAAAAAAATTGAAAGTAACGAACGAAATTATGTTATCGAAGTCACACTTATTTCGGCTCATAATCACTCTCGACATAACGAAATAATAAATACAACCAACAACGAATATGGGTGAGATTATGAAAAACCAACTATCACTAGCTGCCGTGACTGCAATTGCAACGCTACTTTCAGCCAATGTATTTGCATCTGAATCACAATACGACATGAGTATCTATACGCTGCCCGATCAAGCGATTGTCAAAGTGACTGAAAACGGCCAACCTGTCAGCCAGGTTCCTGTTGAAGTTGATGGTGGCAGTCAGCATCAAACATTAATGACTTCTGCGCACGGTACTGTCATTGTAGAAAACAATGAAAACCATTCCCGTAGCTTCAAAATTAGTGTCAATGAACCAAGCGGTGAACAAATCGTCACTCATCGTTTTATTTCAGTACAACACTAATCCAAATCGATACTGTCCATAGAGATTTGGATGTCCAGCAAAGGCTACTACTCGTAAGTGATAGGAAAGGCGATGTTCACTTTGCACATTTAGCTTGAATGACTATACGATAGAACTGACTGGCACATTAAAAACGCACATACTATGCATAACAGTATGTGCGTTTTTTATACTCATTCAGTATGGCGTCATAAGATGAATGGCTCAAAATCAACAATCATAAATTGGAAAAATGAATCATCTGCTGTCGCGTAGCTACACGGGCATAAGCCATATAAATACCCTCTCCCCTAAAGATTAAAGGTATCAATATTATCCATCCAGGCTGAAAATATAATTATCTATATATCCATATAAAAAATAACAATTATTTATCATTTACAGGATACACATTAAACGAGTGATAAAAAATTTGCCTATGGATATGGCATATTTGCATTACAGCTAACCTATATTAAACTATAAATGTATTATTGACATAGATAATGAATACGAATAATTTAAATAATTAATATATAAAAACTCGGTTTAATCCTTAATTTTTATAACAAAAACAAAAAGTTATACTAAAATCAACCATCCTAATCTCAAACCGATTGGACAGGTTGGCTTTAAATATAAAATACTGATATATCACTCGATAATTGACTGTATGCGTCATTCAATGAAATTGGTATAGCAATAAAAGTATGAAAGACATAAGAAAGTAGAGCATATGTAAATCACAAGACAATGTTATTAGGAAATATATTTGCTTATGGATAAGTTAAAGCTATTCGAACTATCAAATCAGTTAAGGTGTGTAGAAAGCTCCGATTCAATTCATGTCTGGTTTAGTGAACTACAGAACGAAATCAGCTTTGAGTTCAGTATACTTACTTTGTTTGATAATGATGATACTCCGGAACCGATTTGTTATGGTTTCTCTTCAGCTCAATTTACTAATTGCTTTAGCAAGAATACAACAAAAAACGACCCACTAACCGCAGTATTACAACACTCAAACAGTGGCATCATTACACTGATGGATTCTCATACACATCCAGATTATGGCAGACGACTTCTTCTGGCTAGTTATTATGGGAATAAAAAAAGCATTTATCTAACCTCATTTGGTGACCGCCAACCGTCTTGTGAAGAAATCAATGTTTTATATCTACTAACGCCTCATCTCAACATGGTTTTGAACAAGGTATCAGATCACAAAACTCATCTGGCTACTTATTTCCCTCCAGAGAACCAACTTACCAGCAGAGAAAATGAGTTACTATCCTGGCTCAAGATTGGAAAAAGCAATTGGGAAATCGGTCGACTACTCAATATTAATGAATGTACGGTTAAATACCATCTGCAAAACATCTATCGGAAACTAGGCGTTCATAATCGTACCCATGCAGTATCAAGGGCAACGGAACTGGGTTTGAATTAATAAGAAAGAGCTTAGGGCAAAAGCCCTAAGCTCTGTGACCATTGATCAAGCCACTTGTGGTTTATGCTGAGTTGCGATCACTTCTTTACCTGTAATCTTAAGTAAAGCCGGTACCAAAAGTAAATCAAGTATTAATGCAACAATAATAGTAATTGCGGTCATCAGGCCCATATCCGCATTCATCTTAAAGGAACTACTTGCTAGTACAAAGAAGCCGGCACTAAGCACTATTGAGGTACCGATAACAGCGACCCCCGTTTCTTTCACTGCACCAACAATTGACTTTTCTTCCGACTCTCCACCTTTGCGCAATGAGTGATAACGATATAACAAGTGAATCGTGTCATCAACGACAATACCCAGCGTCATACTTGCTATAACAGAAAGACTAAGTCCGACTTCACCAATAGTCATCCCCCACAAGCCAAACGCAATAGATGCAGGCAAAATATTTGGCAAGATGCTGATAACGCCAAGACGAACTGAGCGCAGAATCAATCCGATCAAGAATGATATAACTAACAAAGCGGCAGCCGAAGCAGTCAACATACTGATATTATTGCTATAACCAATATGAGCAAACATAATGTCAGCACTCACCCCCGGACTGACACTACTTTTAGGGAATACCCTCAACAGTTGACTACGTAACGTTGACTCTAATGCGATCAAGTCATTCGATGACATTTTCTTCGCGGTGACGGTGATACGAAGCTCTTTTTTGTCTAGCGCCACCTGATTACTTAGATTCAAACCGTATGGCAATGACATGTCGTACAACAATAAGGTTTGTGCAGACAGCTCAGGATCAGTCGCCAAACGGTATGCACCCGCTTTGTCATTGTGCAGACTACTGTTTAAGCGCTTCATTATGTCCGTCAGCGACTGAATGTGGTACACGCCTTCGGTCTTACGTGCTTGCTGAACAAATTGATCTAATTTATTCAGGAAACTTGGTGATGTCACCAACTCTCCCTTTTCTGGACGAATCGCGTACTGAATACTCGCAACACCTGTCAAGTTAGCATAAGTAAAGTCATTTGCCTGACGCACCGCATAAGACTCATCAAAATATTCAAATAAAGTGTCATCAATATCATTGCGGACTAGGTTAGCAGCAATCACACCACTGACAATCACAACCAGCGCTATTTTCATTCCCGGTTTGACCATAGCCCAACGGGCAATCGCTTCAAGGGGCTTATCCAATCTCTGATGTTTGAACTCTTTACTACGACGAGAAGGTAAGATTACGAGCATAGCAGGGATAAAAAACAGCGTAAGAAGCATCGCCGCAATCACCCCCATTGCAGTAATATTACCTAAATCGTTAAACGGCGGTGAATCGCTAAAGTTCATTGAGAGGAAACCAACAGCAGTCGTCAAACTGGTAAGGATAATTGGCAAACGATGTTTTTCCATCGATTGTTTCAATGCCACCAGCTTTTCTTCTCCTTTATTCAAAACATGTTTGTATCCCTGTAGATAATGAATACAGTCCGCAACAGCCATAGTCAGAATGATCAACGGTGCTGAAGCTGACGGGGACGTAATTGCTATACCTAGCCAACCTGCAGCACCCAATGAGATGAAGACAGAAGAAACGATAGTTAACGTTACGACCACAGAACTCCATAAGCTACGTAGATAGATACCCGTACCAATAACAATGAGTAGCAGAGCTCCAGGTACCAAGCTTCCCATGTCTCGTTGCGTCGCTTCACCAAACGCATCGTTTTGCATCACCTGTCCGGTTAAGTAAAACTGCACCCCTGGATAGCGGGTCTGCATTTCCGCAATTTTGTCTTGCCAGAATTGGGCAATTTCACGGACTTCTTCAGACTGCTCTTCTGTTGTCAAATGCACTAATACATTGATAGCTGTAGATTTAGCATCTTGCGCTAAATACCGGTTAACTATCTCCGGTTGTTTTAGTGCATACGCTTTCTTCTGGGCTAACAACTGGCTATTCGCCAATTGTTCCATGTTCACAAAGTCTTCGACGATCAGATCATCACTTTGTGCGTGAGTGTACTGGTAGTTAGTCAGAGAATCGACACGGAAAGAATGAGGGGTTTTCCAACCGTACTCGGTAAGCTCAAGTACCGCTTTTAATACATTTTCCTGGAACACATTGCCAGATTTTGGATGGAGTACAATCAATACACTATCATTACTGTTGTACTTTTCCTCAATACTTTCGAATGCGATCAAATCGGGATTATCTTCGCTGAAGAATACCTTATAGTCATTGTTCAGGCTGAGCTTCCCTAAGCCAACAAATGCAAGGGCCATGATGCAGAGCCAGCCCGCTAAGGCGAGCAAAGCTCTAAGTTTTGTCCAGTTTTTCATGAGTCGAAACTTCCTTTGAATTAGGCCTGTTGAGCAGCCAATACTGACAGTCGATGGTTTTCTATTTCTATCGCCTCTGCTTTCACCTTGCTCACAGCTTTTTCGATAGCTTCATCGGGGTCCACATGGAAGGGCAACCCGAAGTGTTCTGCAATAGTCAGTAAGCGGCTACGAAGATCACCACCAACAGAGATATGGGGAATGTTGAGTTCTTTAACAGTGGAGAGCAAAAGGTCGTTAGAGAGCCTTCTAAAATTATCGGATACGGGGCGGTGCCCATCCTCTACTAAATCAAACTCAATCGGTAGATGAACAAATTTACTGTAAGTTTTTTTCGCATAACGCTTTGCCACATTGCCAAACGCATCAATATAGCCTCGGTGAATAGGCGCATATGGCTTACTGATAAATCTTTTCATTGCAAGGACAAAATCACTTTCATTTGGGTTGATCCCCGTTTCTAGGCGTGCTGCACCATATACCCACTCGTGCAAACAAGAACCATCCGAGAAAAAGTGATCACCACACCGTTCTTCATTAACAACACGCTCGCTCAATCGACTCAGTCCCAAGTTTAGTAGCTCGGCTGGATTACACTGCTCCAATGTTTTGCCCGGCACTGCATCTGGTAGAATCTCACGCATAGTACGAGCTTGAGTACGAGGAACCTGAGTCGCAATAGCAAGGGCTTCTGTCAGAGTGGTTTTTCCTGTTGAGTAAGTTCCTGAGATGGCAATTTTCATGCTGACTCTCCTTGTGGTAATTGGTGACAAAGTTTGGCGGTTATACTGAATTCTGGATGGCCGGATACAGCGCCATTTACGGTGGCAAGTCGCCATGAAAAGTCTTTCTTTTTCACCAGTGAATTCTTCATACTGCAAAGTGTAAGCATATGTTTGCGACGTGGAATAATTGGATATGGCGTCGTTACCGATACGGAACGCATCCACAAATTGTAGGTTTTACTACGGTCAAGCTTATCGAGTCGATACATAACCAACTGTGACAACTGAGCAAAACATGTCAGCCAATCTACCATCATCAATGCATACGGATATTGCCCCATTGCACCAGTCGATGGCTTGCCCGAACACTGAAAAAGTAATTCACTGGAAACAGCACCAGTTGAATCATAAAAGGTATTATTAGCAAGGTGGCAGCTACGTAATCGGAAGTCGTTGGTGAAATATTCATCATCATCTGTAATTGACTCAATGGAACATGAATGTTCGACCATAGCCTCATGGTCGATGACCACTTCAATTTCCATGCTACCGAGATTGGTTTTGACTCGTGTTAATGTACCAAATAGGCTATCGGGAGAGTTGGTGGTATTGGAAAGCTCAGCCGACAGCCTAACGTTCCCCAGGTCCTCTAAAGCATCAGATCCAGCTTTGATCGATACATGGCGAATCCACGCCTGTGAAGACTGATGAGAAGAAAGTTGATAGTGACGCTTGATAATGCCATAAGAAACACGTCCAGCAATTAAGAACGCATCAATCGTACTCATATGAGGACGGCGATGTTGTGTGTTCTTTTGTGACCAGTCAGTTTTATATAAAACATTCACTAAACCTTGCGCATTATCTTTGTCATAATTGATGTTGCATTCATATTGTGTACGCTTATAGCCTTCACCAAAATAACGCTGCTCAGAAGGCCCCAAAATGTCATCAATGCTGGTGATGACCTCGTTAATTTCCTTATCTAAAAGATTCAGTTCCATAAAACAAACACTCCTTGTTGTTTAAATAGCATTGGCTCCAGAGTCTTTTATTCTACATACTGCATATTTATTTTTATCCTGTCCGAATGTCTACCGGTACTATCCGTTCGTATAGGTTCACTCCTTGACTAAACTTTGTATATTTCATAGCTAGACTCGTTCTTCAATAACAATCTTCAATAACAATAAGGCGTTAGCTATGAGGATATTTCTCAGTTTATTGGTAACACTCTCAACAGCCACCGCAGCAGAAGGGCTCACTGGGCTAGATGTTGCAAGTGAAATGATTGCTCGCGACACAGGGTATATTTCCTATACGTCGGATGTGGAAATGTCGATCACGGCAGCAAATGGCGATAGCGTACACAGAGAACTCACGATTAAAGGCATTGAGCAAGAGCATGATGGCGATAAGATCATCACTTACTTTCAGGCCCCCCGAGATATTGCGGGCACTGCACTTCTGACTTTCAGTCATGCAATTGATGCAGACGATCAATGGTTGTACCTACCTTCCATTAAACGGATCAAACGTATTTCCTCGAATAATCGTTCGGGTCCATTTATGGGTAGTGAATTCGCCTATGAAGACATGAGTTCTTGGGAATTGGATAAATATCGCTATGAGTTAGTAAAAGAAAAAAAACAGGATGGACGAGCCTATTGGTTGCTGGCCTGTTTCCCTCGCTATGAAAATTCCGGATACTCAAAGTTGATCGCTTGGATTGATCAAGATATCTATCAACCGAGAAAAATTGAATATTATGATCGTAAAGGCATTCTATTTAAACAGCTAACCAATTCTCAATATGAGCTTCACAATCAACATTACTGGCGCCCTAAATTCGCGCAAATGGATAACCTGCAAAGTAAACGTTCTTCTTCACTAACATGGCAAAATATGACGATGGGGGAGGATGTTTCGCAGGCTCAGTTCGAGCCGAAGCAACTACGTAATGCATACAGGTACCACTGATGGCAGTAAAGCATCGATTCTTAACAACTGCGCTAGCACTTGGTTTTACCCAGTTTGCTTGGGCGGATTGGCAAACCGAAGGCTTTGTCAGTGCCATAGCTGATATATACAAAGATGATGCCCAATCCGAACAATGCTGCAATACATTAGCTAACCGAATGCTATTTGCCCCTCGCCTGTTGTGGTGGAATGATTCAGGTTGGGCAGCAACATTCAACCCTTACGTAGAATATGAAACTCAATCCGAACAAGGATTTATCAACCTTAGGGAAGCCAATCTCACCTATGCTGGCGACGGAATTGAATGGTTACTGGGTTATAACATTGTTTATTGGGGGGTAACGGAGGTTTATCAGCCAGTTAATGTCGTGAACCAATATGACGGACATATAGCCCTCGGAACGAAGGACAAAATAGGGCAACCCATGCTTCAGGCGCGATGGCTCCCTCAATGGGGAGATGTACAAATGCTGCT
The DNA here is from genome assembly GCF_024347135.1 of Vibrio spartinae. NCBI lineage: Bacteria > Pseudomonadati > Pseudomonadota > Gammaproteobacteria > Vibrionales > Vibrionaceae > Vibrio > Vibrio spartinae. The sequence continues at coordinate 1,093,248 of NZ_AP024908.1, forward strand.
TCTGCCCGCCCATCAACCACGCCAGTTTCGCGAACCAGACCAGCGTCGGAGCTTGACTAAACCGGTCAGAGACCAAGCTCTTTACCCAGATGGAGAAAAGACTATCGATAGCGCAGTCCGGGTCGGTTTTTGGCAAGATGCTTTGGATGTCGGTATCAGTGCTTTCTATGGTAACAGCCGTGAGCCACTGCTGGTTGAACAAACTCATGACTGGCAGGCATCTTACGCCACCATCTTCCAACTAGGTGTCGATCTGCAATGGACCCAGGACGACTTACTCCTCAAATGGGAAAGTACTTATAAGTCAGGAGAAGGCCGAGACTACACCACTCTTGTAACCGGATTTGAGTATTCAGTTTATGGCTTCTCATTTAGTCAGGGAACACTTGGATTGATCAGCGAATATGCATGGGATGATCGTGATAGCTCTGCACCACCAACCATCTATAATAATGACCTATTTCTTGGTTTACGCTGGCAGGCAAACGATATTAAAGATACAGAACTATTACTCTCTGGGTTATTTGACTTGGAACAAACGTCACCTATATACAAACTAACGGCATCAAGACGGATCAATGAAAATTGGAAGCTGATCATAGAAGGTTACTACTTATCGTCCATGGCCAATAACGAACCTATTGCGTACCTGAAAAACGATAGTTATTTCACCATCGGTGCAGAATACAATTTCTAGGAATAAAGGACACGAAAAACAACAATGGTATTGCCTGATTAAACGGTAATTAACGACTGGCTATGCATGCACAGTCGTTAAAGGTTGTTTTCTGTTCATCCCCACGAACACCGAAGTCATCCTATCAGTAGGATGATCCGAATCTTCCCGACTCTATTTGCCTTTCACTCAATCGCCATTGCCAGCAAACTGATTGGGTGAATCGCTTCAAGTTGGGTGTTCTCCTCGATCTGCCATTTACAGGTTTCACAATCGGTGATCACCATGTCTGCACCGGATTGATCAATCGATTCAAACAAGTGTGCACCGATCTTCATCGATACCGGATAGTTCTCGGTCTTAAACCCATATGTTCCGGCAAGGCCACAACATTCACTATCGAGAACCGTTACCGTCACTCCCGGAATCATTTTCAGTAATTCAATAGTAAAAATCGCTTGCCCGCTGCGTTCCAAATGACAAGGCGTGTGATAAACCACATTCAGATTCAATGGTTTCATCGCCGGTTGCTGCCCATTCATAAATGATCGCAATAAAAATCGCGTCACATATTCGATTTTGTCAGCAACCTGAGAATTATCGACCCCAAGCACATGCGGATATTCCTGTTGCAATGTAAAAGAGCAGGTCGATGACGTGGAAAGAATCGGGGTTTGATAATCCTGTACAGCCGCTATCATCGATTGAATATTTGCCTCAGCATTCTGACGCGCTTTCTGATGAAATCCGTTCGCCATCAAAGGCACACCACAACATTTTTCACGTTCCAGCAAGCGAACCCCGATGTTCATCGCATTCATGACTTTGATGAAGTCTTTGCCCAGTTGCGGATGGTTGTAGTTCACATAACAGCCATGAAAATAAGTCACCTGATGCTGATACAACGGCTGACGGGTGCAGTTTTGTCTGAACCACCGTCTGAATGTCCCGTGTGAATACTTGGGTAATGATTTATGCTGGTGAACACCAATCACCTGATGCATGGCTTTTTTGACCATCGGTAACGCGGTCGTTGCATTGATAATCGGTGCCAGTGGTGATGCCAGTGTGCCGAACAGATCCGTATGGCTGAGGACATAATCACGGATGCGTTTCGGATTGAGCGGCTCCTGACCATATTTCCCCCGGGCTACAGCGATCATATCGCCAATTTTGACCCCGGAAGGACATGCGGTTTCACACCGTTTGCAGTTGGTGCAATATTTCAACGCTTCATCGTAATAAGCCGGATTCTTGATACGTAAACGTTCACCATCCGGGCCGCACTGTTTCGGGCCCGGGTAGTCAGGATTCGCCTTCGAAACAGGACAATAAGCAGTACATACCGTGCACTTGATACACTGTTCAAACGAGGTGCTCTGAGGGGCAAGCTGAGTAAAACGACGATTCATGAAAGAGCCTCCTGACAAGTTGCCGGACAAACATTATCGGTGATGCATTGCGCAACGGCATGATACGCAGTTGCAATGGCAACACCGCCACCACTGCCTTCAAACACGGGGTCATATCCGGCCAGCATTGCCCCACAACAATAAAGATTCGTGATCGTTTCCCCGCAATAACTCGGATTCAGCTGATCGTTGGTTGACACCCCAAAGGTCATGAACGGATGCGGTTGATCGGCAATAAAATCATGTCCGCCCCATTGTGTTCTCGGTGTGATTTGCGCGACGTCCAACCCGAAAACGGGCTCTTTGATCACCTGTCGTGATGCCTGAAGTCCCTGACTGAAATAACTGCCGGTTGCCATAATATATTGATCGGCCCGCACCGGAATATCGGTCAGATTACGGGTATACACTTTCGTCAGACGATGTCCTTCAAAATGGCCGCCAAGGACTTGATCCCCCTTGAGATGAACGCCCCCCGCCTGAATAAAAATCCGGTGTAAAGCCGCTTCGAGGCGAATGCCCATCAACGACGGTGGCATCGTCGGGACTTCATGAAAATGACGCTGCGTTGCTTGTTGTAAGCGATCTAAGACTGCCATCCCATCGCCATGACCTATGACCGCAGGCAAGATCACCAAATCATCGGACTGGGTCATCTCGGTCAGTTGTTCACAAAATGCCGACCAAATTGACGCTTGTTGCAACAGATGAGCGATATCAAGCGAGCGTCGTTCACAAGGATGACGCTGACCGTGCTCAACACTGGGGAGATGAATCGTGGCAATTCGTATCGGCAGCCCGGCAAAATCAGCAACGCGGGTTAAATTATCCTTCAGGATTTGCGGCTGAAAATCACGGTATCCAGCCAGCGCAATAATCACAATTTCGCGAAAATCGGCTTTCGCGCGATCGCGATGCTGATACACATGAGGCTGAGATAACCAAGTCGCTTTCAGCGTACCAAACGGTGTAATACGCCAATGGTTCGCATGATCCGGCTGATGAGAAAGCGCAACCTCTGCGGCCAGCATCTCTTTAAACCACAGCAAACTCTGCTTCACCACGGTTTGGCCGACTTTCACATACGGATGTTGCCCGGTCTGACTGCTCGTCTGTTGCGGTAACATCGTCTGTCCCGGTAATGTTGGCGAAGTGAGTGCATCATTTTGCAACTGAGCAATGGCTTGCAACTGAGCAATGGCAGCAAAAGGATCCGCGACAAGCTCACCCGTTGGCAGGCGACCCAACACATCAATAGAGCCTGAAGAAAAATGCAACGCACTCTGCCCTTGACTGATCAGAACGGTTTTCTGACCCGCTTGCTGACTCCGGATCGCTGCACAATAGCCGGCAATCCCGCCGCCGATCACGGCGATATCATAATTCATCATTGGCGTTCCTCCTGCTGCGAATCGGTGTCGATCACTGGTTGTTCTCCCACACCAAGCAATCCCTGATAGATCCAGTAACTGAACTCGGCTTCCCGCAACGCGTTGCCCCAAAAGATCGGTTTAATGCCTTTCCAGCGTTCTTCCAGAAAATCGGTCAACAATGCACCGGATTCACAACCATCCATATCAGCATATTCTGAAAACAGCGCCGCAGCCCGATAACTACACAATTCACCCTGACAGGGCCCCATCCCTAAGCGGGTCCGACGCCTGAGATCAATCAGGTTTTTGACATCCAGTTGCGAAATCGCATATTCGATCTCACCGGCCGTGACCATCTCACATTCACAGATCACCGCCTGACTCTCAGGGGTATCCGCTAAAAATTGTTCCGCACGTTCACCGTGACGATAAATTGCCGACTCATAAACGGGTTTGGCGAGGCTGGCGGTTTTTTTCGCCGTCTTCGGCATACCGTTAGCACCGGGCAACGGTTTGATATGCGTTTCACACGGCGCTGAATGACCCAGTTTTTGCGCGACCATATCGGTTGCCCATTCCGCCATGAGACGATAAGTCATGAGCTTACCACCGGTAATCGTCGTCAACCCTTTCAGCCCATCCCGCGCTTCATGATCGAGTAAGACGATCCCCCGGCTGATATTCCGCCCGCTGCCATCATCATCAACAGAAACTAATGGCCGGACACCGGCATATGCCCGGAGCACTCGCGTATTGGCCATAATCGGGGCTAACTTTTCCCCTTCTTTCAACAGTAAATCGACTTCACGTTCAGTTACTTGCAAGTTGTCGATCTGGTCATAATCCACATGTTCAGAGGTTGTACCGATTAAAGATATGGTATCTCCGGGCACCAAAATATCGGCATCGGCCGGTTTGCGGCAGCGATTGATCACGAGGTTATTGATCCGGTAATCGAGAATCAGTAAAGACCCTTTGGCGGGGAACATGCGGATTTTCAGGTCTGCGTATTCACAAATATTCTGTCCCCAGATACCAGCAGCATTAATCACCTCTTTGGCGTATATATCGAGATGTTCACGGGTGTCCGAACGCCAAGCCCGAACGCCAAGCACAGTATCCCCCTGACGAATCAGGCCTTGGACCCATGTGCGATTCAATACACGCGCACCATGTTCTTTCGCGTCCAGAATGTTCGCACTACACAACCGAAAAGGGTCTAATGTGCCGTCAGGCACTTTGACGGCACTAAGCAACTGTGGATTAACATGCGGCTCTAAAACCAGCGCCTCTCTGGCACTTAAACGTGTCGTCTCAATGCCGGCGACACCACAAGCCTTGATGAACGTCTCCTGATAAGCTAAATCATCTTCCGGTAACGTGACAAATAAACCGTTGGTCGGTTCGACACAGTGTTTGGCTATCCGCCGGAGGATTTGATTTTCCTGAATACATTCTTTTGCTGATTCAGGATCGGTCACAGCATAACGCGCGCCCGAATGTAATAAACCATGATTTCGCCCCGTCGTCCCGGAAGCAATATCATCCCGTTCGAGTAAAATACAGTCGATGCCACGTAACGCACAATCACGCACGATGCCAGTGCCTGTTGCACCACCACCAATAATAACGACATCTGTTTCCAATCTTCGGGCAACCGCCATGTATATGAACCTTCTGATATCAATGTACTTACAAATAGTGTGTCATTTATTATCTAAAATGTTCGATATATTGCTCACAAAAGAGCGAACGAACATTTTTAATCAATCAATGGTTCAATGAGCGAGCGTCATATTACGCGGTTTATTACAATGATGATGGGCTCAGGATAACGTAGCAGAGTCAGCTGACTCTTGCATGAATCGCCCTCCCTTCCCCTATAGATACGGATGAACAGCAGTCATCCATCAACGATAGCACAACAACTATCAATACTTTTATAAACATTTTTATTAATACAAATGGAAAATATAGGCTATTTCTCGGCTCAAAACTGACATTTTAGCGTCAGCATTGTTCCATTAAACAGAATGTCATACCTTAAAATTATGCTCTAATTAACAAAAATAGAAATAAAAGGCTCACAACTGTGTTCGAACACTCATTAATTATGTTTGTTTGTTTTCGCGCAAAGTTTTCTATGCAGAATAAGCCCTGCATACGTGCATATATGTGAGTAAAATAAGGATTCTTACCTATGGCTCGAACAAAACAACATACCCTACTAGGGGAATGCATTGCTGAATTTATCGGAACAGGGTTACTGATATTTTTCGGTGTTGGCTGTGTGGCAGCGCTGGTCCTCACCGGTGCTTCATTTGGACAATGGGAAATCAGTATCATCTGGGGGCTCGGTGTGTCGATTGCGATCTATTGCACGGCTGGTGTCTCTGGTGCACATATCAATCCTGCAGTCACGATAGCTCTGGCAGCATTCCACGGTTTTAACAAAGCAAAAGTACTGCCTTACATCGCATCACAAATCCTCGGCGCATTTTGCGCTGCGGCACTGATTTACGCGTTGTATAGCAACCTATTTGCCAACTATGAAGTCACCCATGACATACTGCGCAACAGTCAGGCGGCACTCGCAACCGCCGGTATTTTTTCAACTTATCCGAATGCATCGTTATCCTTCTTTGGTGCCGTGGCGGTTGAATTTACTATCACTGCGGTGTTGATGTTTGGGATTCTGGCGCTCGGTGATGAAAATAACGGTGCACACCGAAACGCAATGAACCCCCTGCTGATCGGGATACTCATTGCGGTCATCGGGAGCTCATTAGGACCATTGACCGGCTTTGCCATGAACCCCGCCCGAGACTTCGGCCCCAAACTGTTCGCGTATCTGGCAGGTTGGGACTTTGCCTTGACTGGCGGTAAGGATATCCCCTACTTTATTGTGCCGATCATCGGACCGATTGCCGGTGCGTGCTTCGGCGCCTGGGCTTATCCGAAATTCATTGCCGCATATCTGCCAACGGTTGGCGTAGGTTGCACGATCCCGAATCAGTGTGATGTGCCCGAAGAAGAAAATACCGAAGCACATGTTTAACAGCACTGAATCACCCGCCATACCAGCAACAAAAAGAAGTTAAGCAGCGACTTAATAAAACATGAAACAATAAAAGACGAAGGAATGAACCATGACTGAGCAAAAATATGTTGTCGCCCTTGATCAAGGGACCACCAGCTCAAGGGCTGTCGTACTCGACCACGACGCGAATATTGTCAGTGTATCTCAGCGTGAATTTACTCAAATTTATCCCGAAGCCGGCTGGGTTGAACATGACCCGATGGAAATCTATGCAACCCAGAGTTCAACACTAATCGAAGCAATCAGTAAAGCTGGGATTCGCAGTGATGAAGTAGCAGCTATCGGGATTACCAACCAACGTGAAACCACCATTGTCTGGGATAAAGAAACCGGCAAACCGGTCTACAATGCAATTGTCTGGCAATGTCGCCGTACCGCAGAAATCTGTGAAACCCTGAAAGCACGCGGACTAGAATCCTATATCCGGGAAAACACCGGGCTATTATTAGACCCTTATTTCTCCGGAACAAAAATCAAATGGATTCTGGATAATGTTGAAGGTGCCCGTGAAGATGCCGAAGCCGGCAAACTGTTGTTCGGGACCGTGGATACCTGGCTGGTGTGGAAAATGACGCAAGGTCGCGTCCATGTCACGGACTACACCAACGCCTCACGGACGATGCTTTTCAACATCAATACATTGCAATGGGATGAGAAAATTCTGCAAGAATTTGGCATTCCGCTTTCAATGATGCCGGAAGTTAAAAAATCCTCAGAAGTCTACGGTCAAACCAACATTGGTGGTAAAGGGGGAACCCGTATCCCAATCGCCGGGATTGCCGGAGACCAGCAAGCCGCACTGTACGGGCAAATGTGTGTTCAGGCAGGACAGGCGAAAAACACCTATGGCACCGGCTGCTTCCTGCTGATGAATACCGGTCAGGAAAAAGTGACTTCCAGTAATGGTCTGCTGACCACACTGGCCTGTGGCCCGAATGGCGAACCCGCTTACGCACTCGAAGGTGCGGTCTTTATGGGTGGGGCGGCAATTCAATGGCTCAGAGATGAACTGAAACTCATCTCCGATGCCAGAGATTCCGAATATTTTGCAACCAAAGAAGATACCGCAAACGGTGTCTACGTGGTGCCGGCATTTACCGGTTTAGGCGCGCCATATTGGGATGCTTATGCACGCGGTACCATTGTCGGCCTGACCCGGGGCGTCAATTCAAACCATATCATTCGGGCAACACTCGAAAGTGTCGCCTATCAGACTCGGGATGTGCTGGATGCCATGCAAGCGGACTCCGGTATTCAGCTGGCAGGGCTAAGAGTTGACGGTGGTGCGGTTGCCAATAACTTCCTGATGCAGTTCCAGTCTGATGTACTGGATACGCAGGTACTTCGTCCGAAAGTCACCGAAGTGACAGCCTTGGGCGCGGCCTACCTTGCCGGTCTTGCCGTCGGTTTCTGGGATAGTCTGGACGAACTGAAAAACAAAGCCGAGATTGATCGCACCTTCTCACCCCATCATGATGAAGAAAAGCGGCAACGTCGTTATAAAGGCTGGAAACGCGCAGTCAAATGTGCACAAACCTGGGCTGAAATGCATAACGAAGAGTAATCAGCCACACCGATCAGCAAATTGATCATGCAAAGCACTAAGTCAATCTGGCTTAGTGCTTTTTTATTGGCACAAGTTTATTGATTCGTTTTTTATTAGCACGTCTTTTTTATTAACACGAATAGGTATTACCGCACGAAATCGAGCAGCACTACTTCACCACACACATCGGCGTGCCGGCGATCGGATCGCGATGGATTTCAGCGTCCAGTTCAAACACATCCGCCAAGAGTTGTATGGTCAATATTTCCGCCGGTGCCCCCTGAGCAACAACCCGTCCGCCATTCATCACAATCAGATGATCACAATAACGACAAGCCTGATTGATATCATGCAAGACCGTCACTAATGTTTTCCCTTCATGATTCAAGCGGCGCATCAGTTTCATCAGCTCAACCTGATGGTTCAAATCAAGATAGGTGGTCGGCTCATCGAGAAAGACATAGTCCGTGTCCTGCGCCAGCGTCATCGCGAGCCAGACCCGTTGACACTGACCGCCGGACAGCTCCGCGATTTTCCGTTCGGCAAATGCCGTCACCCCCGTCAATTGCATGGCCTGTTCGACTTGATGCTGATCGGTCTGGGTTAACTGTCCCCAAAAACCGGTATAAGGGCTGCGGCCATAACCGACCACATCCCGCACTAAAATCCCCTCGGGTACTTCCTGAGACTGAGGCAATAGCGATAGTACCCGAGCCATCGCTTGTGATGAGTAATCCCGGATATCTTTGCCCTGCCACTGAACCGAGCCTGACTGCGGGGCGAGAATACGCACCAAGGCTTTCAGCAGGGTGGATTTCCCGCAACCATTAGGCCCGAGCAAGGCGGTGATCTTCCCTGATAAAATCTGTAGATTCACCTGCTGAACAATCGGTGTCTCACCGTATCCGACATCAAGATTCTCTGTCTTCAGTCCCATGTTTATCTCATTTTGACTAATAAATACAAAAAGTAAGGCGCACCGATTGCAGCGGTGAGGATCCCGGCCGGCAGTTCAATCGGCGGATCAATCACCCGGGAAACGAAATCCGCAATCAGTAAGATCAAGGCACCGACCAACATGCCTGTCGGCAACAAGATTTGATGCTTACCGCCGACCAGTTGACGCGCCAAATGCGGGGCGATCAACCCCAAAAAGCTAATCGGCCCGCAAATCGCAACCGCAGCCGAAGTCCACCCCACCGCGATTGCCAGCGCAATCAATCGGGTCAGCTTAACGGTCACCCCGAGGCTAGTCGCCCGCTGCTCGCCTAATACCAAAATATTGAGTGGATGACTTAACCCCAGAACAACCGGCAGAAGTACACACCACGGCAACAATAGCTGAATCTGTTCCCAACTGCGTCCCCATAGACTCCCGGTCAGCCAGAGTAAAGCGTTGTTAATATCCAGCGGATGAATCAGCATGATGAAATCAATCGCACTGCCATAAAAAGCGGCGAGTGCCACACCGGTAATCGCCAGTTTCACCGGTGCCAGATTGCCTCGCACCAACAACGCCAGAATCAAGGCTGAAACAATCCCCCCGACCAGCGCAACCCACGGCAGCCATAAGACCGACACTGCCGGAAACAAGGTCATCATCGCGACGGCTGCTAACCCCGCACCATGACTGATGCCCAGAATATCAGGCGATGCGAGCGGATTGCGAATCACACCTTGGATCAGGACACCGGCCGTTGCCAGCATCGCCCCGACCACAATCGCCACAATCGCGCGCGGAAAACGGTAATCATAAATCGTAAAAGCAAAGGCACCTTGGTTGTGTAATCCGCGCCATAACTGCGTCCAGTTCAGATCAACCGCGCCGTATTTCAGACTCGCTAAAAAACTGACGATAATCAGTCCACTCAGGAGCAACGGTATCTTCAATGTATGATTCATCGTTCCTTCCTGACCAGATAGATAAAACAAGGGGCGCCCATCAGTGCCAGTACAGCACCTGCGGGGGTTTCTGAGGGGAAAATCACCCAGCGACTCAACATGTCAGCGCTTAACGTCAGCATCGCCCCGACCAAAGCGGTGCCCGGCACCAACCAACGCAGATCATAGCCAAATAATTTCCGCGCCATATGCGGCACGATCAAGCCGACAAACGCAATCGAACCCACGGCACTGACACACACACCGACGATGATAAAAACCAATAGTCCGGTGAATGCGCGAATCCATGTCAAACGAACACCGAGGCTTTGGACCCGCTCATCCCCCAGAGCAAATAAATTCAACTTGGGCGCCAAAGCCCATGCCATCAGCAAAGCGAGCAATAACGGCGGCCAGCTCAAAACGACCTGTTGCCAGCTCACACTGGCAAAAGAACCGGCAAGCCACGTCATCACCCCTGTGGCCTGATCTTCAACCAAGATCACCAGCGCTTTGGTCATCGCCGCGCACAACGCAGAGACGGCAATACCAGCCAAAACCAACTGTTTACGCTCGGCTCCGGTGCGCCATGCGCCCCCGAGCACCACCACAATGGTCCACGCCAGTGCCCCGCCGACAATCGCGGCAATCGGCTGGCTGAGATAGGCTTGTTGTAAAAACAGGGTTGACGTCAGCGCAACGCCCAAAGCGGCACCGGCATTGACGCCAAATAAACTCGGTGATGCGAGCGGATTACGGGTCAGCGTCTGCATTAACAGCCCGGCAACGGCCAGCCCGGCACCCACCAAGATCGCTTCAATCACTCTGGGAAGGCGGATCTCAACAATGACCGTTTCGGCAATCCCCGGGGGTTGAGACGAAAAAAAGGCATCATAAGGTGTACTGAGCGACATCGGAATGGCAGAAAAAGCCCACAACCCCCACCATGCGAGTAACACCACCAATCCACTCAGACACAAGAGCAGCGTGATACGTATCATCCGGGTGTGAGCCACATTGGGGAGTATGATTGGAGAGGGGCAACTCATGACGATGGCGACACCAGTTGAAGCAAGTCTTTTGCCATATATTCAGCCGCCAGAATTCCCCGACATCTTGACCAGAGATTGCCACTCACGGAAAGCACATGATGCGCCCGTACCGCCCCTAACATCTGCCACAAAGGCTGCTTTTTCCAGCGATGGACAATGCTGTTCGGGGTATAGTCACCGACAACGAGATAATCAGGATTGATTGCTAACAACTGTTCCAGTCCAATCTGGTGACTGGCACGATCATTATATAGTGCCGGTGGCGACTTAAAGCCCAACGCCTGAGCCACCCCACCCGCATATGAATCATTGCCATGCGCATGAAAAGCATTTTCCCGCGCCACCCCAAACAGCAATGTTTTACCCTGTAAGGTGTGTAATTGCTGACGATATGCCGCCATCCGCTGTTGATGTAAAGCCAATCGTTGTTGCATTGCCTGCGCTTTGCCGACAACGGTGCCGATGACAGCAGCGGCAGCCAGATTATCAGCATAGGTCTCCCGGCGAGAGCGTAACATCAGCGTCGGGGCAATTTTCGCCAGATCATCATATACAGCCGCATGACGATCCACATCAGCAATGATCAGATCCGGTTGCAGCGCGGCAATCATCTCCAAGGACGGTTGAGAACGCGTCCCCACCGACACCCAATCAGAAAATTGCGCCCGGACAGCCGGTAACAACCGCTCAGCGTCTTTATCATCGGCAATCCCGACAGGGCTCACATGGACAGCCGCCAATGCGTCCGCAAAAGAGAACTCCAAGACAACAATTCGCTTCGGAATATAATCGATTGAAAATGTGCCCCGTTGATCCTGAACCGTCACCGCCAGAACCGATGTGGAAAAACCGCACAAGAGCAAGAGTAGTAAAGCAATACGTCGCATAGCGCACTTCAGCATGTTGTAAAACATCCAAAAATCAAAGGATTGAGTCATATTAAATGAGAATTGTTTATATTACGAAAAACTCAGATATAACACCAGAGATAAGAAACGGTTTGTCTCAATCCCATCCGCTATGACTGAAATAAAAAGCTGAGATAAAAAGCTAGTACCAAAAGTAGATACAAAAAAGCCCGGAGAAACACCGGGCCAATACATATCAGAATGAATAATCAGCTTGTAAGTAAACGCGTCGCCGCTCACCGACAAACGAGCCGGTTGCCTCAGTGAAACCACTGACAGCATAGGATTTATCAAACAAGTTCTTCACATTCAGCTGGAACTTCCAGTCATGCCACAAGGTCTGCCATGACATATCGTACACGGTGAACGGCTTCACTTTTTGCGCGGCTTGGGTGAGCTGTTCACTGACATAATCCGCTCCGAATCCGATGGAGGAATCAATTGCAGGGAAATGATAGCGCGTCCATAAACCCAGTTGGTTATGCGGTGCGTTGGCAAAACGGTTTCCGGCAGTCCGGTTAGAAAACTTACCATATCCCTGTTTAACCAACGTATCGTTATACGCGTAAGACAGGTTCGCAACCCAGTTTTCCGTTAAGTCAGCCAATATATCAACTTCGATACCCTGACTACGAACTTTGCCATAAGCCACCTGCTTATCACTGTCATTCGGATCGGTTTGCAGGACGTTTTCCTTGGTAATATGGTAGAGCGCCACATTCATATTGACCCGATTATCAAACAGGTACGTTCTCACCCCGGTTTCATACATCAAACTCTCTTCCGGATCGAACGGCCCGCCATTATCGGACGCCTGAGAAGCCGCAGATTGAGGCACAAAACCGGTTGCAATCACGGCATAAGGATGGAATTGCGCGTTGATCTTATAGGTAGACCCGACTCGGTAAGAGAACCCTGTTCCGGTGTACTGTTCTTGCGTCTCTTTTTTCAAATCAACCACTTTATCGCGGTAACCGTCAAGCCGAATCCCCGACAGGACATTCCATGCATCGGTGATTTGCCATTGATCCTGAAGGTACGCCCCGTACCGCTCTTCACGTGAGTCGGTATGTTTTGCCAGCGACAGGTTATATGAGGAAACATCATCCGGCGTGTAATCCGGATGGGTCAGGCTCCGGTCAGAAACGCCATTTTTACGCTTCGCGCGGTGATAATTAAATTCATTGTCGAGCCGATAATAATCAGCCCCGAACAGCAGGGTGTGTTGTTCAAGCTGCGCCACCAGATTCGCGGTCACAGAGCCCGCTTTATTGGTTCGCAACTGATCGCGATATTCACGGGTAACCGTATCATTGATACCGTCACCGTTGGTATCTTTCAACGAGCGCGACTCATGGTATTTTTGCGTATCTTCATTTTCAAAATAACGCAAAGTGACATCACCGGAGAGCCAGTCATTGATATTATGATTGACACGTACCTGATAGACTTGCGCCTCCAGATCGTGGTAATCACTGGCGTCATTGGCATTCCATGATGCATCGGCTAAAAAGTTACCGTCATCATCGGTCGGAATCCCGCGGATTCGTCCCCCGCCGATATGCTGCGTCACATTGATATATTGCAGACCAATCGTAGTATCAGCTCCGGCATCCCACTCATAACCTAAATCGATAATGCGGTTACGGGTGTCGGTATTTTTACGATAAGGATTTTCATGATCTTGATAAATGCCGAGACGATAACGCTGCGACTGATCGGCATTGGCAGAACCGGACAACTCAACCTGAGCACTGGTAAAATCTTGATTGCCGTCGGTCACAGCCACATGACGCTTGGTCGCGTAGGTTGGTTTCTTAGTCGTATAGTTGATGGTTCCGCCCGGTTCACCACTTCCCATCACTGCCGCCGCAGGGCCTTTCAACACTTCAACCCGCTCAATATTAAATAACTGTGGAATCGACAACCCTTCAAACGGGTCACCGCGCACACCGTCATACAGTACGTGGTCCTGACGGAAGCCCCGGAACGTCACATAAGAATAGTTGTACTGGCTGACCCCGCTCATGGAGCGGTACAAATCGGTAATCTGCCGAGCGGCCTGATCTTCGATCAACTGGCGGGGCAGCACCTGAATCGACTGCGGTGTATCATCAATCGCGGTCGGGGTTTTGGTTGCCAGAGAGGTTTCTTCCGCACGATAAAGAGACAGTGCCCGCCCGTGAACCGTCATGGTTGCATCGGCAGAGGTTGCATCGGCAGAAGTTGTCTTGGTGTCGTCACTTGCCACTGCTGCGGCAGAAAAGCTGAGCGCGATCATCAACGCTAAAGGTGTTTTTTTACCTAAAGGAGAAGATGTCGGCGTTTGATTATTGTGTTTGGCATGAATCATGAGATGGTCTGATCCGTTTATTCAATTGAGATGTCCATTAAAAGAGATGAAAATCTAAATGAGTTTAATTCCTATTTCAAGTAATTGTTAAATTTATCGCTAAAATGGCGTTAAATTGCCGGGAAATTAATGCATTTGGTTGTGTATTGTGGTGATAATGCTTGGCATTGGTTTCATAATCCAAACCTTAGGGATTGAGATATGATGCACAATTGCGAATGCGCCTTTAACATCCAAGTATGACGCACAATATATTTTCCCGATTTCAGAAGCATTAGCGCTCTGTGCGCCAGTTCATCTTTCAAGAATGAAAGACGAACCAGAAAATTCTTTTGGTCTGGCTGAGTCGCACGCTGTCCAGAACCAGCTTTTACGGGCGTCCTGCCCGGAAAAGCTTAATCATTCTTCCATGAATGATTTTCTTGGCTGAGGGGCTGATTTGAATTGGGTGAAACATTTATACAGACAACTTGCTTATGTGGGATCCCTATTTTCAACCTGCTGAATAACTGCCATTGCCACGGTGTGACCCACTGAATGCGCCTTTGACGCCCAAGTATGACGCACAATATATTTTTTCGGTTTCAGAAGCATTAGTGCTCTGTGCGCCAGTTCATCTTTCAAGAATGAAAGACGAACCAGAAAATTCTTTTGGTCTGGCTGAATCGCACGCTGTCTAGAACCAGCTTTTACGGGCGTCCTACCCGGAAAAGCTTAATCATTCTTCCATGAATGATTTTCTTAGTTGAGGGGCTGATTTGAATTGGGTGGAACATTTATACAGACAAGTTGCTTATGTGGACTCCCTATTTTCAACCTGCTGAATAACTGCCATTGCCACGGTGTGACCCACTCCCCCCGTAATCTTACCCACTGAATGCGCCTTTGACGCCCAAGTATGACGCACAATATATTTTTTTCGATTTCAGAAGCATTAGTGCTCTGTGCGCCAGTTCATCTTTCAACAATGAAAGACGAACCAGAAAATTCTTTTTGTCTGGCTGAGTCGCACTCTGTCCAGAACCTGCTTTTACGGGCGTCCTGCCCGGAAAAGCTTAATCATTCTTCCATGAATGATTTTCTTTGTTTAGGGAACCATTGGGATTGGATTAAAATGCTAAGTGTTGGGAAGATAGTGAAACATTAACGGTTGACGTCATACTCGTTGTTATAACCGTCTTTCCATGCGTAAAAGACCCCAAACCTCACCGTCGAAAGAACGAGTGCCATTTTCATGTGATATCACAATAAAACCAAGAGATTCATAGCAATTTTTAGCAACTACGTTTCGTTCAAATACAGCCAGTGATAGTAGGCTAACGTTGTATTTTTCTTTTGCTAGATCGACTAACTGACCAAGCATATGCTTTGAAATACCCTTTCCACGAAAGCTGTCTGAAACAAATACGCGGCAAATCCTAAAGTGCGACTCTGAAACTTTGAATAGCTCAACATAGCCGGCACTCTGGCCTGAGACAACGAAGATAAAGGGGAACACTTGCGGTTGAGAACAGTGTTTAGAAATTTGCACTGAATCCAATGGGAACACAAAGTTTGGACCACCCCATTGATAATTCAATCTATCCGAGTCGATCCAACCGATAAGCAGGTCATGATCTTCCTTTTCGAATGCTCTAAGTTCCATTTTTCCTCTAAGGTTATAACGCCCAGTTTAGCGGGCAATTGAAGCGCAGCGTAAATTGATCCGCTGCAACTGTTTGTTATGCACTAAACTCTTGTGCATATACCACAACCCTGTCGGCCGAAGCTTCTACGAGAGCCCCAGAATATAAATCATGAAGTTCATCTTGAGTCATATAATCTGAACCAATTTTCCCTTTATTGAATAAGAATTCGAAAGCCTCATTAGATAAAGCCACTTCTCTCATATTTTTATATTCAAGGAGTTTTCCACCGCGAGGCCCTTCGCTGGAACATTCGTCAATTTTGCAAACTGGAATATGCTCACCCTTTGATATAAATTTTTGGTCTGCTCGTTGAAGTTTGTCTGTAGGCCTTAGAAATGCGGAACAACACGGGAATCTGTAGTCATTAGAAGATTTTTTTGAGTCGCAAACCTTCTTGTCACACAAGGGTAGTGTTCAAATTTCTGTGTCATTTCTTTAAACTGAACCAAAAAGGAAATGACACCTTATGTCTGACGATAAATTCGAAATTGATATTCAAGCTTTTGCCAAAGCATTGCAATCCGGTCAGGGCCTCAACGGCAAAGACGGTTTGCTCACCCCGTTGATTAAGCAAATCACTGAAGCCGCGCTCGGGGCTGAAATCGAACAGCACCTTGAAGCTGAGCCCGACAATCGCAAAAATGGAAAATCCCGCAAAACCGTTAAAACCTCATCCGGGGAATTTGAACTTGAAACGCCCCGTGACCGAAATGGCTCTTTTGACCCGCAAACTGTCAAGAAGCACCAGACCCGACTGACCGATGAGATGGAACGTAATGTCCTCTCCCTGTTTGCCCTTGGCAACAGCTATCAACATATCCGGGAATATCTGCTGGATATGTATGGTATCAGCGTTTCCAATGGCACGATTAACGCCATCACCGACCGTCTTATCCCTGAGCTCAGAGCATGGCAGGAGCGGGATTTAGACCCCGTCTATCCGGTCGTCTGGCTTGATGCCGTTCACTACAAAATCAAGGAAAACGGTCGCTTTGTTTCCAAAGCCATTTACACCATCCTTGCACTCAATATCGAAGGAAAAAAAGAGCTGCTGGGGATTTATCTCTCTGATGCCGAAGGCGCGCATTACTGGCTCAGTGTCCTGACCGACTTACAAAATCGCGGTGTCAAAGATATTTGTATTGCTTGTGTCGATGGCCTCAAAGGGTTCCCTCAGGCGATTGAAACCATTTACCCGCAGACTGAAGTCCAACTCTGTGTTATCCATCAAATCCGTAACTCGATGAAGTATGTCGCCAGCAAAAATCAGAAAGCGTTTATGGCGGATTTAAAATGTGTTTATAAAGCGGCAACCCTTAAAGCTGCCGAACATGAGCTGGATGAGCTGGAAGCCAAATGGGGACCACAATACCCGCTGGTGATTCAGTCATGGCGCAATAAATGGGAGAACTTATCGGTGTATTTCAAATATCCCGAACAGGTCCGCAGAGCCATTTACACCACCAATGCGGTTGAGGCGGTACATCGTCAGTTCCGCAAACTGACCAAAACCAAGGGCGGTTTTGCTAATGAAACCAGCTTGCTCAAGCTGTTGTATGCAGGTATGTTGAAAGCCAGTGAAAAGTGGACGCATCCGGTGCAGAACTGGAACCTGACACTGTCTCAGCTCAGCATCCACTTTGAAGGCAGACTCACTCCATATCTGGATTTATAAAAATGGGCGTGACACAGAATAATGAACAGTCTCATTCGTTCTGGTTCTAAGTTCAATTTGGAAACGGACTTAACGCTAACGGAGGGCGGGATTCCTATTGAACACAGAGGGAAAGGTAAGCAGTGCTTCATTAAAACAGCATTTGCTCTTAGAGAAAGAGAACCAGAAAAAACGGTTGATGTACTACTTCTAGAAGAGCCTGAAAATCATTTGAGCCATACCAGCATGTGTAAAGAGACTGTTCATTATTCTGTGTCACGCCCATTTTTATAAATCCAGATATGGAGTGAGTCTGCCTTCAAAGTGGATGCTGAGCTGAGACAGTGTCAGGTTCCAGTTCTGCACCGAGACTGTTCATTATTCTGTGTCACGCCCATTTTTATAAATCCAGATATGGAGTGAGTCTGCCTTCAAAGTGGATGCTGAGCTGAGACAGTGTCAGGTTCCAGTTCTGCACCGGATGCGTCCACTTTTCACTGGCTTTCAACATACCTGCATACAACAGCTTGAGCAAGCTGGTTTCATTAGCAAAACCGCCCTTGGTTTTGGTCAGTTTGCGGAACTGACGATGTACCGCCTCAACCGCATTGGTGGTGTAAATGGCTCTGCGGACCTGTTCGGGATATTTGAAATACACCGATAAGTTCTCCCATTTATTGCGCCATGACTGAATCACCAGCGGGTATTGTGGTCCCCATTTGGCTTCCAGCTCATCCAGCTCATGTTCGGCAGCTTTAAGGGTTGCCGCTTTATAAACACATTTTAAATCCGCCATAAACGCTTTCTGATTTTTGCTGGCGACATACTTCATCGAGTTACGGATTTGATGGATAACACAGAGTTGGACTTCAGTCTGCGGGTAAATGGTTTCAATCGCCTGAGGGAACCCTTTGAGGCCATCGACACAAGCAATACAAATATCTTTGACACCGCGATTTTGTAAGTCGGTCAGGACACTGAGCCAGTAATGCGCGCCTTCGGCATCAGAGAGATAAATCCCCAGCAGCTCTTTTTTTCCTTCGATATTGAGTGCAAGGATGGTGTAAATGGCTTTGGAAACAAAGCGACCGTTTTCCTTGATTTTGTAGTGAACGGCATCAAGCCAGACGACCGGATAGACGGGGTCTAAATCCCGCTCCTGCCATGCTCTGAGCTCAGGGATAAGACGGTCGGTGATGGCGTTAATCGTGCCATTGGAAACGCTGATACCATACATATCCAGCAGATATTCCCGGATATGTTGATAGCTGTTGCCAAGGGCAAACAGGGAGAGGACATTACGTTCCATCTCATCGGTCAGTCGGGTCTGGTGCTTCTTGACAGTTTGCGGGTCAAAAGAGCCATTTCGGTCACGGGGCGTTTCAAGTTCAAATTCCCCGGATGAGGTTTTAACGGTTTTGCGGGATTTTCCATTTTTGCGATTGTCGGGCTCAGCTTCAAGGTGCTGTTCGATTTCAGCCCCGAGCGCGGCTTCAGTGATTTGCTTAATCAACGGGGTGAGCAAACCGTCTTTGCCGTTGAGGCCCTGACCGGATTGCAATGCTTTGGCAAAAGCTTGAATATCAATTTCGAATTTATCGTCAGACATAAGGTGTCATTTCCTTTTTGGTTCAGTTTAAAGAAATGACACAGAAATTTGAACACTACCGAAAAATATAAAGATGAGTTTAGCTGTCAAAGTCTAAAAATCGTAGATTTCAACCTTTGGCTAGTATGCAATAAGTTTTCATTCATTAATGGTGAAATAACTCAAGACCAATACGAAAGACGTATTGAAAATTCGTTCTTAGAGACATTAATGTTAATAAAACCCTTTAAGTATAAGAATAAAATAGCAAAAATAGAACCGATGTATCCAAGAGCAGAAATAAACTAACAAAGCCATTGGAAGAAAAGTTGCTAAGAGTGGTTCCATCAACTCGATTTTGCCCTACGTAAGTTAGAATGCATAATCTGTAAACTTACACACATAAAGTAAAGGTGACATACTGAAAGATTAATGCTTTATTCTGTCTATTTCCTTCCATCTCAGGCACTGCAATAAGCGGTGCCTGATCGCAACTTGATATAGAAAAATTATCCAAATGGTAGATAGCCGCCGAAACTCCAAACTCATTTCTGTTCAATTCCTTTTTAAAACTGTATTCAAATTCGCTGAAACGCTCATCGGCTGATTATTTTGAGAACCCACACCCAAAATCTCATACTTTTTTAATACTTTTTATTTCCCTGAATTCGATAACCTAACTCCTGCACTGGCAAAATCCAGTGCCGGGCGTAGGAACCCGCATTTCCCCACAAGGCATAATAGATGTCAGTTTATACTGGTATTTTTCTATGTTACGCTTTAGCTCGCCTGATTATGGTGGGCTGGGCAAGGCAGCTTCGGCTGGCTGCTAACCTTGTGGAGCGGTATTCCTACACCTTGTTCCAGTTCACCACCCGAAACGTAGGAATTTCGTGTGGTGTTCATATCTCAACAACCACAAGGAGTTCCACTATGTACGAAACCATCCCTTATAATCCCGAGTTTGCCCAAAAAGCCCGCGAATATCTGCGCCAGTTAGAAGAAATATTTGAAGCCGAACAGCGGCACAATAGTCAAGAGCTGCGCAATGTGCTGCTGTATCTGAATAATCTGATTACCACCCATTATGTGCGCTATCATGAAGAGCCGGATGAATCAGATTTGGTGTGATGATTGATTGGTTGATTTAGTTTTCGAGCCGCAGTTGCGGCTCGATTTGAATTATCTGAAATATAAGGTGTAACTCGTCGGCTACATATTTATCAGGGCAACACCTGCACCCCAGATATTCATCTCAAGGGCAAGTGGCTGAGTGAGGCTGTGTTTTAGACCGGGGTAAGAATCACCGCCAATATTGCAGCGGATTGTATTGTACTCGTCCCCGATATCAGTTGATATGGATAAAAACAGCCGGACTATTTTTAGCCCGGCTGTTTTTTGAGGATGGGGGAATTGAATTAGAGTGTCTCCACTAATATGTAATTTTTACTATAGAGCAATTGTTACTCTCTAATAATTTAATAAGATCATCTTCCGTTTTTAAACTAGCCAACATTCCATTTGATATATAATCACTAAACCACTGAGAGTCTGTTTCTTTAAATATATCTTTCCATTGAGCTGTATTAAATGAGGAAAGAGGGAAACTACCTCCCATTAAGCCATGTCCAAATCCTTCTTCTAATAAAATTTTTTGTGCATCAAAGGAAAATGCAACTAGTTTTGGCCAGTTTGAGCTATGTGTTTCATTTAGAGCTCTTTTGTCCAATTTGGCAATAATGTAATATACATCAGACATAACTATTCCTCCGGCAAAATATCTACATTTCTAAAATTGATTAATCGACCTTCTGCCTGTAATTGCACTGCTCCTCCCATTCCATACTCGGGATAGGCTTCAGCAAAAGGCTCGAGCTTGGTTTTGACATTATCCCCGGCCCAGTAAGGCACTCGAGCTTGTACCTGCCCATTTTCATAGAGTTGGAGAGTATCAAACTCACCTCTAAGACGAGCATCACTCCATGATCCTGAGCCTGTTGCATCAGGACCTACTTCTGGCCCCTTAATTTGAAATGCCTTCCTAGCGTCAGAACCATTTTCATACCTTTCAAAGCCAATATATGTACTTGGAGCGGACTTATTCTCAATAGTTGAAGAAACAAATTTGTTTACATTGCCATCATCATCAAGGTATCTCATATATCGATAGCCTGTAGATGGTAACGTAGAAGACGGCCCCGATGGTCCTACATAAAAATCTGGTTTAGAGGTTGAATTTCCTGCCCCCGGACAATCCCCCAAACACTGACTCAACCCCAGCGGATCCACCCATCCCGTCGGATTCACCACATACTGGTAATTGTTTAAACCACCCGCGAGGCCGATTGGATCCGGGGTGATAAACCGACCGGAGTCAGGGCTATAGTAACGATGACGGTTGTAATGTAAACCCGTTTCTTCATCGTAATACTGCCCCTGAAAACGCAGCGGGCTGACGATTTCGGCCTTGCGCTGGTAAGCCACATTGCCGTAACTGTGGTAATCCACCGACCAGGCAACACGGCCTTCTACATCGGTGATTTCCAGCGGGGTGCCGATTTGGTCAAGGTGGTAGAAGTACGGTGTTGCATTCTCCGCCCCTTCACCGGTGACCAGTGCCAGCGGTTTAAAGCTGCCGTATTCGTACAGATAGGTCTGATAATGACGCTCACCCGATTCTGCCAGCAGCTTGTCGCCCTGCCATAAAAACTCAGTGGTGGTCTGGTGACCGGTTTTGTCAGTGACCGTTTTATGGGTCCTTCTGCCAAAGGCATCGTATTGGTATTCCGCAAGGGTGCCGTCGGGCTTTTCAACGTGAGTCAGGCGGTGCTGGCCGTCGTACTGATAAGTGGTAACCAGTGACTGATTGGTCCCGCGCGCTTCCTGTATCAGGTTACCGAATTCATCATACTGATAGTGTCGGTCCCCCTGAAACAGCAGCCGGTTCCCCGCCACATTACTCTGCCGGCTCTGTATCAGGTTACCGGCCGGGTCGTGGGCAAAGTTCTCACTCAGACTGCCGCGCACCTGTGTCAGACGGTCTAACGGGTCATAGTGATATTGTGTCAGGCCACGCAGGTTATCTTCCACCTGCGTTAAGTTCCCCGAGCGGTTGTACTGATAACGGCGGAACAACGTCTGTTGCTGCGCCTGACTGACCCGATGCTCGGTCAGGCGACCGGTTTCATCATACTGAAAATGACTGCTCAGCGCCCCCTGCGTCCGGCGGGTTTCCAGACCACTGACCTGATAGTGGTGTTGTGTCAGGCAGTGACCGTTCAGATTAACCTGATGCAGCCGCCCATGTTGGAAGTCATAGTCAAGCTGCTGCCCGTCCGGCAGTAACTGAGCCGTGATGTGGCCCAGCGCATCATAACGATAGCCGGTGGTTGCCCAGCCCTGATGCTCGGTGGTCAACCGGCCCAGCACATCATAGGCATACACCAGCGGCCAGCGGCCGTCATCCACACCGGTCAGATTGCCGAGTAAGTCATAGCTGTACTGAATTGTCGATTCATCCGGCAGGGTCTTCTCAATCAGCTTGCCCTGTGCGTCATACGCGTAACGGGTCGTCAGCTCGGTGCCTTCACTGCCGATTTCGGTTTTTGCCGTCAGTTGCGTGTGCGCGTCATATTCATAGACAAACTGACGCCCGTCAAAGGTCACTTCCCGCTGGACATGGCCGGTCGGCGTGTAGTCTATCTGATAGTGCTCACCGCGCTCATTGATAATGGCACTGACAAAGTGGAACGGGTTGTCATAACGATACTGGACCGTACTGCCGTCCGGGTTGGTCTTCTGCGTCACCAGATGCAGCGGGAACTCATAATCGTAGGTGGTGGCTCTGCCCTGCTCATCGGTGAACTTGGTGACCTTGTTATAGGCGTTGTATTCATAAAAGCGGGTCTGACCGCCCGGCAACACCTGTTTGGTCAACCGCCCGCTGCGGTCATACGACAGCTCGGTGACGCCCTGACTGTCATGACGCAGCCGCAACCGCCCCAGAATATCGTAGCGGTAACGAATCACTTCCCCCTGCGGGGTGGTCTCATCGACCAGATGACCGTTGCGATTCCATGTCAGTTGGTGAATGCCACCGTCCGGATAGGTGATTTTCTCAATCAGGCCGTGGTCGTTGTAATCATAAGTGGTGGTATGGCCCAGCGGGTCGCTCTGCTCGGTGATATGACCCCAGCGGTCATGCCGGTAACGCCACACCGCTTTGTCCTGCTGCACCTGAGCCAGTAAACCGTTTTTATAGCTGAAATGGGTGGTTAAACCATTGGGCTCGACTTTAGCAATCAGCTCACCGGCATCGTTGTACACCGATTCGGTGACATTGCCGAGCGCATCAGTCTCTTGGGTCAACCGCCCTTTGTCATCGTAGGCCTTGAGGTATTCCCCGCCGCTGCCGTCCACTTCTTTAATCAGCCGCGCGTTGTCATCATGCTGGTAAACTTGCTGCGAGCCGTCGCTGTTGGTCAGCGTCACCGTCCCGGCATCTTCATCCCAGTCATAGCGGGTATCGACCTGCGTCAGGTTACTGTACTGGCGCACCGCCCGAACATCCTTCCCTTCGCCCTGCCATTCCCAGCGGAACACCGCACCACCGGCCAGCTCGCGCGACTGAATCACATGTTGGGCATCGTAGGTATATCGCTCGGTCTCCCCACTGGCATTGGTGGCGGTGATGAGCTGCGACTGCGCGTTATAGCCATAACTGACTTGCGTCTGAACAAATTGCCATTCGTCCTGCTCAGCCAGATAAGCGTACAAATCCACTTGGGTAATCAGGTCATCCGTATACACCAGCTCAAATCTAAGGTTGGTCTCGGTTGAAATCCGGACCGGACGGTGCTGACGGTCGTAAGTGATGCTCAGTGAATGGTCATATTGGTCTTTGATAGATGTCAGTAAGCCCGAGTCACCACGCATTTTAAAGGTATAAAACCGCTCACCGCTGGCAATAATCATCTGCTGTTTATCACTACCCAGAAATGCCGCTGATTTCGCCATGCGGTTGGTAATCGCCGGCAATTGCTCTGTCGGTCTGGGGAAACGGGTCAGTTTGCCTTCGCCGTCCCGCCAGATAATCGCATCACCGTCCACGGTCAGCTGATGTGACAGTGAATGTGACCAGCCATAACCGAGCCCGACATGGGTTTCAACCGCAGCGGTCCGGTACAACCGTTGCCATTCAAACGGCAACAGACCAATCAGGTGGCCGTCGGTCAGCGACAGTAACTCTTCACCGGTTGCCATCGATATCGGGTCTTTGTCACACACCGTGCCTTTACTGTCTTGGGTCGAGCGACCGGATTCATTGGTCGGCGCATGGCTGTCGTCCGGCAGTGCATCATGATCGCCATGGAGCTTGGTATTCGGTCGGTTATTGGCTTCAAATTCAAGTTTGCCATTGCGATAAGTACCCCGACCACCCCGGTTCATCGCAATCCGTTTGAATTTATCACAGGCTTTCAAAATCAGTTTCTTAGCAAAGGCAAAGATTTCTCCAATCACATTCAACAGCGGTTGGATCACTTTTTTAATTGCCACACCCGCGGTTTTCACTGCCCGGTAGGTCGCATAAGCAACTCCCGTCGCCGGTGTAGCAATAAAGGTCACGATGACACCACCGAGTAACCCTAACAACACGCCGGCCAGCGCATTGCCACCCATTTCAGCCAGTTTATTCAACATCCCCGCCAGCGGCACCATCGAGATATAAGCCATCATCGCCCGGACGAACAAATATAATGCGGCTTCATCCGAGGCAAATAACAACGCTTTTTCCAGCATATCCGGCGCACTGCTGGCAGCATTCTTAATCGCGTCAATAATATCAGAAGCACCATCAACCATATCCTTCAGCGCTTTTTTGGGATCTTTAAGCATGTCATAAATTTCACCAATCCCATCCCACAGCTCTTTTAAGGCTTTCCAGATCCCGTCAGCAAAATGGCGGATCACCGATAAAACCGACTGCGCTGCGGTATTGGTAAAATAGCTGTCCCATTCCGGCTTGAACGTCTTCCACTTGCCGTTCAGCCAGCTCACCAAATCTCCGCTCAGCTCATCATAATGGGAAAACAGCGAGTCCATCTCTGCCGGGGTCGGTTTGTTATTGATCACCACTTCATAGTATTTACCCGGGGTCAGGTCGGTGACGGTCGCTTTCCCCTCGGCATCAAGGGTTACCGTTCGGGTTTCACTGCCGTCTTCGGCTTTGATAATCGCATCAATGCCGCCTAACGGCACGTGGTAGATCGATTGAAAGACACTTTGGATTTCCAGATTGCCGCTGAGCGGACAGCTCACCTTGGTGGTATAATTCGCATCATCTTTGCCCACCGTGGTACTCTCGCCACTGACTTTGAGCTGTTTATCCATCGAAAATAGTGACGGTAAATCTTGCCATGCACTAAAAGCATCCGCAGTCTGAAAATAAATTTTCTTGGTCATTTGCCGATAGTCAGTCAACAAATCAGGAAAGCTGTTCAACTGCTGATTGATATAATTATAAAATTGTTGTTGTTCGCTCATCAAAGCATCCCTAGCCGTTGTTGCTCTTGTTCGATTAATTCAATGAAAGCCGCCAGATAACCGTCTTCTTCCCCCTGATAACGCGCCACAAACCGTTCGGTTTTCTGACGTAACACTGGCTCAGGATAGGCGTCATACAAGGCCTGTTGATATTCACTCAGCCCCTGAAGCAGATTGTTGACCAGTACCCCCGGGTCTTCGCTCAGCCCCGCCAGCACAGCCTCCGGTACCGTCCACCACGGGAAGGCGCGCGCCTGAAAATTGGTTTGGCTTATCGGCGCGGGGTTATCGACTCGAGTGAGTGCTTCTTGTGCAGCGACGCGCAGCCAGCATTGGGTCGGGCCCATCAGGGCGATGCGCTGCTCATCGTCACACAGGCTCGCCACATCCAGCGCGAAACGCGGGTCATAGAAGCGGAAGAACACATGCTCACCGGCGGGCAGCCACACATGGGTCAGGCTGCGAAAATGAGCCTGCACCGTGGCGAAATCGGCCTCAGCGCCGACCACAATGCCCCAGTCAGCACAGGATTCATTCGTAATCCAGTCAAGAAACGGATGCTCCGGAGAAATCCGGGCGATGTTCGGCATCACTTCACGCCACTCGGCATACGGCGTATTCAGCCAGATACCCTGTGCATCCTCACCGCCGTTGAGATAAAACCAACGCTGTGGCTGGCCGTCACTGGTTTCATTGAGGATCACGTACCAGTTTAAATCTGCGGTCAGTTGCTGGTTTAAATCGCACATACCCCGTCCTTACATTTTTCACACTCTTCACAGAACGGCGCGGCTGATTTCATGGTAGCAATCTGCGCGGGGGTTAAAATCGGGGCCGGATTGTCCGGTTTGGTGGTGATTTCCTCGGGCAACAGCGCAGCCAAGCCGCCATAAGCAACCGCACTGCCGGCACTGCCGCCCGCGTTGAGGTTAATCGCAGCGCCGGACAGGTTGACGCTGCCGCTGTCGATGCTGATAAAGCTGCCACCGGCCGCTAAGGTCAGCCCCGAGCCCGCTTCAGCGACAATTTTGGCACCACTTTTAAGGGTGATGGCGCTGCCGGTTTCGACGGCGGTCAGGCTGCCGACTTGCTGCTGTAAATCACCACCGATGTCATGGGTCTGATCCCGGGTGATTTTGATCCGCTGCTCACCGTCCACGGTCAGATGATCGTTCATCTTGATGTGTTCATACCGGTCGTTTTCAACGGTTAAATGGCTGTCGTGACGGATCAGCGTGGTGGCATCATTTTCAATCAGGGCTTCGGTGTCTTTCTGCGCATGGAGGTAGACTTTTTCGCTTTCGGCCTGATCTTCAAAACTCAGCTCGTTAAAGCCCTGCCCTTGGTGGGTTTCGGTCCGCAACACGGTTTTGGTTTTGTTTGCCGGTAAAGGGTAAGGCGGCACATGGCTGGCATTGAATGCCCGTCCGGTGATGAGCGGTTGGTCCGGATCTCCTTCCAGAAAATCAACCATCACTTCATGGCCGATACGCGGCACGGCCACCATGCCGTACTGACTGCCCGCCCACTGCTGTGATACCCGCACCCAGCAGGAGCTCAGTTCATCGCCGTTGCTTTCGCGGTCCCACGGGAAATGCAGCTTGACGCGGCCATGCTCGTCACAGTAGATCTCTTCTCCGGCCGGGCCGACCACCGTGGCGATCATCGTGCCGTCAACCCGCGGCTTATGCATAATCGGTGACAGCCATAAGTTGTCACCGGGGATCGCGGTAAACTGGTTGGCATATGTGGTGGCGCCACTGCCGCCGGATTCTTCCAGCGCTTGCGGTTGACTGCCTTGGTGCGCGACCTGTACCAGCAGCCAGTTCTGATTCATCGCAGTATCGAGGTGGTCACTGAGGTCAAACCGTACCCCGGCCTGAAGCATCGCCTGATTACTTTTGCCACTCGCGGTATGCGCATCGCGTCGCAACGCATCGAGGCGAATTTGGCTGAATGCTGTGCCGCTGGCATCGTCTTTATACCGTCCCGGCGCGTCATAATATTCATAATTCGGCAACTGATAGTCTAAATCACTGCCTTCCGCGGTCTGTTTAAAACTGTAGGTCGGCTTTTTAAAGCTGTAATCCTGCAACCACACCGAGCTGACTTCAGACTGCTTGCGCGCGGTGATGGCGGAGACATACGGGGTCTCCGATACGCCACCGGACAATACGTTATACGGCACCGTGCCGCCGAGCCGGGCAAAACCTTCTGAATTGTCGGTCACCACTAAGGTGTGTTTTTCTGCCTCGTGGGTAAAGGTGTACATCAGCCCTTCTTCAGCGGCGAGCCGGTGGAAGAAATCTAAATCGGTTTCCCGGTACTGCACGCAGAATTCACGCGGGGGGCATTCCCGTTTGGTGGAAAAGGCATAGTCGGTGATGTTCATCTCCTGTAACAACACCGAGAGGATTTCCGGCACGCTTTTTTGTTGGAAGATGCGGCTGTTGTGCCGTAATGAGAGCCGTTCGAACGACGGCACCAGCGTCAGGGAATAGAAGGTGTGATGATGGCCGGTATCGCCGCGGCTGAAATTGCGAATGATGCCATGGACTTTCTGTACCACCTGCCCGTTGCGGAGCACTTCAAGCAGCGCGGTGGTATCGACCATCTGTTCAAAGGTCAAATCACTGTTGCGACTGGCGAGCGCGATATGATAGCGATAGCCATAAACCGGATGCCCGCCGGCGTCCACCGATGCTGAAACGGATTCAAATCCCTGATAGTCACGAACCACCAATGACGCATCATTGACCCCATTGATCGTGAGCCTGAAACCTAACGTTGCCATGAAGAAAACCTTTGATGTTTGATTTGAGAGTGTCGATATTTTGTTCTAATTTGCATCGCCAATGCGAATTGATGCATAAGCAAACCCGCCAAGCGTGCGACGATAGTTTATTCAACAACTTGCTATTGTATTCAATTTAATTTACGGAGTTCAGCCTTTATCAGTTCACTTTCATTACCAGATGCATTTTATTGAATGCATCTCTCAATTTTGCACGCTGCCTCACCAAGGCTCGCCCGATTGCAAAATATTGCAACATCACAGGGCGATCTCTTATAGTGTCTGCCAGAGCAAAAAATGAGTCAGATAGAAGTGTCAGAAAAAGCGATCAAGTCGCCGTGTGTCGGCAACTGTAAAAATGAAGAGGGTCTTTGTTCGGGGTGCTACCGAACGATGGAAGAGATCCGGCAGTGGCGCCATTACACCGATCAACAAAGAGACCAAATTATGCAACGGCTGAGCGGAACAGCAACATCTCATGCTTGTCCGCAATGCTCAGAGCCGACACATTGTGGTATCAGTGCCGGTGAATCAGACTGTTGGTGTTTTCATGTGTCACCCCGGGAGAAAACCGGGACAGCCCTCTGCCTGTGTCGTCGCTGCCTTGCCCAACAGCCGCTGCGATAGCACCATTTTGTCTCAGTATCTCTTTCTTGGTCTCTCTTGTCTCAGTGCGACGTTACGATTTTACCGCGAATGCGTGGCCCTCAAACCGAATCCCTGCCCAACCGGTGCGCATAAAGTTACGGATATTCTGATGGTCCTGATTTTCAGGGTGTTGTAGAACATCCTGACGATAAAAGTCCCCAAAGCAAGCCAGCGTTTCTTCAGGATTCAACTGATGCAATTTCGCAAAAGAAAAGATTTTACATGAGCCTTGGTTTTCATGTGCGTCGTTCACTAACTCACCATTGCTAAATCGGGTCGGTGTAAAATCATGTTAATTAATCATGAAAATGAGGACATCGGTCTCTTTCGGCACAGAAAATGCCTTTTTTCCCAGACTTCTGTGAGTCTTGCCGACAGAATCAGGATTTTTTTAGCAACTATTGAGCAGAAAAACTTAATGTCATCAATAATTAACTAAGACGTGTTCGCTCTGACAGCAGCGCGTCTCTTGCAAATGACGACGATACGAACTGAAATCAGGGCATTGACAATATGACATCAAAGACTGAAAAGCCGATACAAGAGGCAGCTCAAGAGATGGAAGAGATAGAGATAAAATCGATTCACCCACTGCGCAGCCGCTTGGGACGAAGAATCATTTTTATTTTGGTATTACTCAGTGGGACAATTACTTTTTTAGCGACCCTAACGCAGCTCTATTTCGACTACAACAAACAATTTAGTAACGTTGATCGGCGTCATCAAGAAATTCGGAATATCCATACCCACCTGCTGGCTTCATCACTGTGGAATTTTGATCTCACCATTTTGCAGCAAAGAGTCAATGGGCTGATCAATCTGCCTCATATCGATTATTTGGAAATACAGTCTGACAACTATAAAATCAGTGCGGGAAAACCAGTGACAGGCCAAGCGACCAGTCATCTTTATCCGCTGACCTTCCAAGATCCGATCACCGGAAAATCAGAACAAATCGGGACGATTCGCGTTGAGTCGAATCTTCAGCAAATCTATAACTCACTGATGCATGACTTTTTGGTCATTCTGTCAATCAATACCATTAAAACAGCCTTGGTCTGCTATCTGATTCTGATTATTTTCCACCACAGTATCAATCAACGGATTTACGCAATTGTCCGCTACCTGAGGCAATATAATCCCAGACATAGAACCCACCCCTTACGCGTCTATAGCTATCCGATTATTACGCAAAAAAATGACGAATTATCTCTTTTATGCAATGAAACCAATAAGTTAACCAGAAATCTCACGATCTTATATCAGAATATTCGCTTCGAACAGGCGCGTTTAGCGGATTTTGCCCATGTCTCGTCTGACTGGCTGTGGGAAACCGACTCCGCCCTGAAACTGGTGTATTGCTCAGAAACGATGCTGGAAGCCCTCAATTTACCAGAGAACCATCGTTTGGCATTCCATGAAATTGAACAATTTCAAACAGCAATTCAGTTACAACAATCCTTAAACGGCAAGCAAAACTTTCACCACTGTGAAGTCGCGCTCAACTTAAACGGACATAAGATGTGGCTGATGTTTCAGGCACAGGCGCGCTATGACAATGAGCAGGATACATTTTTGGGCTTTCGTGGCACAGCGCTGAATATTACCGAACTCAAATCGGTACAAGCTGAGCTGGAACAACTCAATCAAAGCTTAGAGCATACCGTTCAAGAACGGACGCATGATTTAGCCGAGAGTCTCAAACAACTCAAACAGGCACAGGCACAGCTGATCCAATCGGAAAAATTGGCGGCACTCGGTGGGTTGGTGGCTGGTGTTGCCCATGAGGTCAATACCCCGTTGGGTATTGCGGTAACCGCAACATCGCTCATTGAGGAAGTAACCGCGGAATTTGAACAAGCATTTCGCGCTCAAACTTTAACCTCGACTCAGTTTGTTGAACTGACGGAAAAACTGAAATCGGGCTCAGGATTACTGCAAAGCAACCTGAGCCGGGCATCGAAGTTAATTCGGGATTTCAAACAGACTGCAGTTGATCAGGTGTCTGAAAACCATAGTAAGTTCAATATTCATCAGGTGCTGATGGCATTAATTGCCAGTATGCATCCAGAAACCCGCAAGATTCCGGTGTCACCACAACTGGAAGGGGATGAAGCGCTGATGATGACGAGCCTGCCGGGAACATTAACTCAAATTATCTCGAATTTGATTATGAACAGCCTAGTTCATGCTTTTGAAGGTGAACATCCGTCACCGGAAATTCAGATCAAATTCTATGCAGAAGGCCAGCATATTATTTTTGAATATCAAGATAATGGCATCGGTGTTCCACAGACATTACACGAAAAGATTTTTGAACCGTTTTATACCAGTAAAAGAGGTCATGGCGGGTCGGGACTGGGGCTCAATCTGGTCTTTAATCTGGTCACTCAGAGGCTGAAAGGTCATTTGAAATTTACCTCAGAGCCGGGTCAAGGCGTTCAGTATCGCATTCAACTCCCGCAGACATTGGATTAATTTGAAAAACAGATGTCCCCAAGGTGGACGATTGTCGGCTAGGGCCTCAAGAATATGACAACAGGTAAATACAGCACAGAATTGATTTCCCCGTTACGGAGCCGTCTTGGGCGACGCATGATTTTCATCCTGATTCTGATCAGTAGCGTGTTTACATTGATTTCCACAGTGACTCAGCTCTATTTCAATTACACACAACATATGGATCATATTGAAACACGCCATATAGAAATTCGCGACGTGCACGCGCATGTGCTGGCTTCGTTTATTTGGGACTTTAACCTGCCACGGTTGCAGCAGAGAATGGATCACTTGGTGCTTTTATCTGATATTGACTGTTTAAAGGTTCAATCGGGTAATTACAGCCTCGCTGTTGGTAACCCGCGCACTTCAAAGGTGATTCGACATGTCTACCCACTGACTGTCCGCGAACCGGTGAGTGATGAAACAAAATTGATCGGCACCATTACCGTTGAATCGAGCCTCGATAATATCTACAACATCCTGATTCGTGCATTTTTGACGACATTGGCGATTAATGCCCTCAAAACCACATTGGTCTGTTATCTGATCCTCGTTATTTTTCATCGAAGCATCAATCAGCGGATATATTCGATTGTGCGCTTCCTGCAACGTTACAACCCGATGAACCCGGGGATGCAACTTGAAGTTTATCAGACGCCATTCATTACGCAGCACGATGATGAGTTATCGTTACTGGTCAAAGAGACCAATAAATTAACCCAAAACCTCGGGGATTTTTACCAGAGCAATCATTTGGAACGGACTCGCTCAAGACATTTTGCACTGATATCATCGGACTGGCTCTGGGAAACGGATAACTCACTCCGGCTGACTTATGCCTCGGAAGGCATGTTGAACGCCTTACATCTATCGGAAAGTCATCCGACCCCTTTCAAGCAAATCGAAGTGTTACAACCCGCACAGGAGCTACACCGCTTGCTCGCTCTCAAGCAGAGTTTCCAACAGTGTGAAGTCACCATCATTTTGGATGGTGCCCGACAGTGGTTTGTTTTTCAGGCACTGGCCCGCTATAGCGCCACGCATGAATTCCTCGGATTTCGGGGAACGGCTCTGAATATCACTGAGCTGAAATCCGGGCAGCTGGCCTTAAAGCAGTTCAATCAAGCGCTGGAAGATAAAGTCGAACAACGCACTGATGAGCTGGCACACAATGTGGCGCAACTCAAACAAGCTCAAACGCAACTGATTCAATCAGAAAAATTTACCGCACTCGGAGGATTGGTTGCCGGTGTGGCGCATGAAGTCAACACCCCGCTTGGGATTGCCATTACAGCGACATCGGTCGCAGAAGATGTCAGAAAAATGCTGGAAGAGAGCTTCCATAATCAAACACTCACCACCCATCAGTTTACGGAACTGATCCAACAATTAAATTTAAGTGTCGATCTGTTGAAAGGCAATCTCACCCGGGCATCTCAATTAATGCAGAACTTTAAACAGACAGCGGTTGATCAAATCTCTGAGTGTCAGAGTCAATTTAACATCTATCAGGTCTTGCAAGCCTTAATTGTCAGTATGTATCCGGAAACCAGAAAAGTGCCGGTTGAGCCAGAACTGGAAGGAGATGAGAACCTCATGATGAATAGTTTTCCGGGCGGTTTGACGCAAGTGATTGCCAACCTCATAATGAATAGCATCCGTCATGCATTCGACAACGAAAACACACCAGTCGCACCGCAGATTATGATTCGTTTTCATGCCGAGGGGGAGTCAATTGTATTTGAGTATCTCGACAACGGCATTGGCATCCCTGAGAGTTTACATCAAAAAATATTTGAACCGTTCTATACCACCCAAAGAGGGCACGGTGGCTCGGGGCTTGGCCTGAGTTTAGTGTTTAATCTGGTGACCCAACAACTTCAGGGAACATTACAGTTTTCATCCACTCCCGGACAAGGTCTCCACTATTGGCTCAAGCTTCCCAAGCAATTAAACATTCAAGAGCAAGAAACGGTATTGTAACGATTCAGACTCAATCGGGCAGACTATTGCGAATGTTGATAAATTCATCCCAGTGTGCAATGAACAAGTCCACAAGCTGTGGGTCAAATTGTTTGCCTCGCTGGTCTAAAATTTCCTGTTTGATCTTGTCATCGGCCCAACTTTCTTTATAACAACGTTTCGCCCCCAGGGCATCGAAAACATCCGACAGTGCCGTAATTCGGCCACAAATCGGGATACTTTCTCCGGATAAACCATGAGGATAACCGCTACCATCCCATCGCTCATGATGATACTCAGCGATGTCTTTCGCCATCACCATCAACGGACGCGCTGATTTACTCAAAATTTCGACACCATACTCCACATGTTTTTGCATAATGGTCCATTCTTCATGATCCAACTTACTGCTCTTATGCAAAATGCTATCGGGCACGGCTACTTTTCCGACATCATGTAACGGTGCTGCATGTTTGATCATTTTAACCTGCGTTTCATTCAAGCCATACAACTGAGCCAAACGCTCACTATACAATGACACCCGCTGGACATGTGCACCAGTCTCTTTGCTACGAGCTTCAACAGCATTCGAGAGGTTATATACCAGCTCCACCGAGGTTTCCTGCAAATCGACAAACAAGTTGATATTGTCGAATGTCATGCAGATGTTCTGCATGTATATTTCCAACAACTGTTTATCAATATCCGATAATTCACCGTTCAAATTGACATAGAGGAGATTCGAGACATCCCGTTCATCGCGGGTATGAAAAACATAAGCATCCCCATAATTTTGGGAGGCACATTTTGCCAAGACTTCCTGACAGCGCTGAGCGACCAAATCCGGGAGCACATTGAAACTACACTCTTTATAAAAGGAAACATATTTCCCTGTTGCGGCCAGTGTCAGAGCACGCTCGCCGTCTTCACGATCATGGGGATAGACGATACAGTAAAAAGCAGAGGCTTCGAGCCCGAGAAGAGAAGTCAGTTGTTTCAATACCGTTGTCGCATAAGTTTTCAATGTTCTGGTATTTTGAACCTTGGCTGAGGCTTCAATGACTCTGCTTAGTCCCTCCTTTTGTTCTTCAATGAGACATAAGTCCCGGTATGCTCTCAGCATCGAATAGAGTAAAGTCCGTAACTTCTGGGTGGTGAGCTCCGTTTTTTCTTTGTAGTCATCAATTTCATAATCTTGAATCACCTTTTCTTCCGGTGCCTGACCCGCTTGCCCTGTCCGTAGGACCAACCGGATAATACGATTACGACAGGTCTCCCGGATGAAGCGAACCAAATCCAGTCCCGCATATTCCGTTTCCATCACGACATCGATCAGTGCCAGTGCAATGTCATCTTCTTGTTTAAAGATGTCTTGCGCTTCACTGCCAGAGTAAGCAGAGATCAATTTCAAAGGACGTTTCTGAAAAACAAAATTACTGAGCGCCAGCTTTGTAATCTGGTGCATTTGTGCATCGTCATCGACCAGCAACACTTTCCAAGGCTCTAAACCCTGAACATTTGCCGATGAATGACTGTCTTTATTTTCTTCATGATCTGAAGAGCCTGAACGCATATCTGCAAATAATTCCATAAACACCTCTTTTTCATCGGCCTAATATAGTTTTAGCACATCCCTATCACTCTTAACGGTTTTATTCTGACTTATCGGAACAACATCAAAAAAGCATGGGCCTTTCACATGCGTTATATTTTCAAATCAAATAGTTACCTTTACGGGGACAGTCACTACCTGGGTCACAAAGTTACAATTTAGGTTGCATCAATTTGAAACCGATACATTGTGCTCAGAGAACAGGTCAAAAGCATATTAAGTCGTATGGTGCGAAAGCACACTGAGCCGGACAAGCGTCCCTCAGGAATACAGGCACCAACTAATCACATATGAATCATTATTCACATAAAGTATCATTCATATGAAACACTATTTGCATAAAGCATTATTCACATAAAACATTATTCACATGAAACATTAGTGATAGAGCGATAGTGAATGGATCAATTGAGCAACAGACGGTGTCGTTAATGTATCGATCGTCTTGCCTTGCTGAAGTCCTTGGCGGATGTCCGTGCTGCGAACGGGCACTTTTTCCGGACAGGCCATGACATTAAATTGCTTGAGGATATCTTTCGCTCGAAAAAAACGGGCGAATTGAAACAAATTATCCGGGCCCATCACAAACGTCAGTTCATCCTGCGGATAAATGTCCTGTAATGCGGTCAATACCGCATAAGTGGTAATGTGCTTGCCGGGAAGATAAAGCTGCTCTTCAATTGCAGAGCGTTGAATATTATCACCGCCTAAATCGGATATCAGTGCATCAACCAAGCGACATCGTTGCTCGTAAGGGAGCATCTTCTTTCCCCATGCATGAGCGAGACTCGGGACGAGTAAAATTTGATCAAAATGACTCAATGAATCAATCACACTTTTGTGACCCAAACTTGGTGGGTTAAAAGCGCTGCCAAATACAGCGATTTTCAACATATCCTTCCTTTCTGGCAATTATCCGGTTTTCTAATTCAACGAAATAGGTATGATACTAAAAAGTTGTTATATACCCAAGTGACCTCAAGATACGGGATTGCGCGTATCTCCCGATCACGGTGACTTGAGCTTCATACTATCAGTTTATTCTTGTTATCAGTTTATTCTTGTACGAAAAGGAATCTCAAAATGGAACAGCTTATTCGCGAGGAAATGCGTGTCCAACCCACTATCAACCCAGAATATGAAATTCAGCGTCGTATTGACTTTATCAAACGCAAATTGACTGAATCCGGCTGTAAATCTCTGGTGCTCGGTATCAGCGGTGGCATTGACTCGGCCACTTGTGGTCGTCTGGCACAGTTGGCGGTTAATCAGCTCAATGAGGCGCATCCAGACACCCCGTATCAATTCATCGCGGTCAGATTGCCCTATGGTGAGCAAAAAGATGAAGATGAAGCGCAACTCTCTATCACCTTTATTGAGCCGAGCCATGCTGTTTCTGTGAATATTAAAGCGGGCGTTGACGGCCTTCACGCTGCGTCTCACCAAGCACTGGCAGGAACCGGATTACTCCCAGAAGACCATGCACAACTGGATTTCGTGAAAGGCAACGTCAAAGCTCGTGCCCGCATGATTGCCCAATACGAAATTGCGGGTTATGTGCGTGGCCTTGTGCTCGGCACCGACCACTCCGCAGAAAATATTACTGGTTTTTATACCAAGTTTGGTGATGGTGCATGTGACCTCGCCCCATTGTTCGGATTAAATAAACGTCAGGTTCGTCAGGTTGCTGCAACACTGGGTGCACCGGATGTACTGGTCAATAAAGTTCCGACGGCTGATTTGGAAGAACTGGCACCGCAAAAAGCGGATGAAGCAGCGCTGAATCTGACCTACGATCAGATTGATGATTTTCTGGAAGGAAAACCGGTTCCGCAGGGCGTCATTGATCGATTAGTCGCAATTTATCAGGCCACTCAGCATAAACGTCAGCCAATTCCGACAATTTACGACTAATTTTCCCACCTAAATGTTGTGGGAGATCAATCAACGGTATGATCCCCCACAACCTATTAACACTCCCATCCAGTAAACAACACATCATATTTGCATCGCAGTCACGTTTTTATTCCATAATGTGAGTTCTCTCCGATCGCGTAACACTTTTAAAAAAACGACGAGTGAACATGATTATCGTCAATATTTTTTTCACCATATCGATGATGATGAAGTAACGAATTGTTATAGGAGTTTACAATATGTTGTATATGGAGTTTTTTTTCCTATTATTGATGCTTTACATTGGCTCTCGATACGGTGGTATCGGCTTGGGCGTGGTGTCTGGGATCGGTTTGGTTATCGAAGTATTTATCTTCAAAATGCCTCCGACTTCCCCGCCCATCAATGTCATGCTCATCATTTTGGCCGTGGTCACCTGTGCATCCATTCTTGAAGCCGCTGGTGGATTGAAGTACATGTTACAGGTCGCTGAACGCCTGCTACGGAAAAATCCCAAACGCGTTACCCTCATCGCACCGTTTGTCACCTATACCATGACTTTTTTGCTGGGTACCGGCCATGCGGTCTATTCCATTATGCCAATCATTGGTGATGTCGCACTGAAAAATGGGATTCGCCCAGAACGCCCGATGGCTGCCGCTTCTGTGGCTTCGCAAGTAGCGATTACAGCGTCTCCGATTTCAGCGGCTGTGGTTTATTATCTGGCTCAGTTAGTGAATGTTCAGGCTAATATCACACTCCTTTCTATTCTGATGGTCACTGTACCAGCCACACTTTGCGGTACACTCGCGATGTCGTTGTACAGTCTGAAACGAGGAAAAGAACTGCAAGATGACCCAGAGTATCAGGCTCGTCTGAAAGATCCCGTTTGGCAAGAAGAGATCCGAAATACAACCGCAACAACGCTGAATGAAACCCTACCGGCAAAAGCAAGAAACTCTGTTTTACTCTTTATTAGCTCCATTCTCTGTATTGTCTTGATTGCGATGGTGCCGGAAATCAGAACTATCAGCGAAGGGGCGAAACCCATCAGTATGGCCGTTGTAATCCAGATGATGATGCTCTGCTTTGGCGGGATTATTCTGCTGGTCACCCGCACAAATCCGAAAAATGTCCCTGATGGCGTCGTCTTTAAATCTGGGATGGTTGCCGCCATTGCAATCTTTGGGATTGCCTGGATGTCAGATACTTATTTCCAATATGCGATGCCTCAGTTCAAGTCTGGGATTGTTGAAATGGTTCAGTTATATCCTTGGACCTTCGCGCTGGCGCTCTTCGTTGTTTCTGTCGTGGTCAACTCTCAAGCCGCAACCGCTCGGATGATGCTGCCGGTCGGGCTGGCTTTGGGCCTGAACCCTGCATTGTTGATCGGCCTGATGCCTGCCGTTTATGGTTATTTCTTTATTCCGAACTATCCATCGGATATCGCCACCGTCAACTTTGATGTCTCCGGTACGACGAAAATAGGAAAATGGTACTTTAATCACTCGTTTATGGCGGTCGGTCTCATTGCCGTTGTGACGGGCTGTATTGTCGGTTATCTGCTGGCTCAGGTGGTGATTGGCTAAACTTTTACACACTCATCACGCAACAAGCCCCTGAATATCAGGGGCTTTTTCGTGATAACGCTGAACTGCCAATCACCTTGAATGATGAGTGAAATCACATGACCCCATTATTTCTCATCCCACCTATTTTTTATCTAAACTATTTTTCATCTAAGCTATTTTTCATCTAACACTACGCGCGCATTGCGTGCCTGAACGGGGCGATTGTTGTGCCCCATGACAGAAGCCAGTACATTCTCCTGCTTGGTCGAGAGCGTTTTCGTCTGTTTCATCACAAACCAACGTACCCCTTCACTACACGGTGGCGTGGTGAGCGAACCATTGAAACGATAATATTTCTGCGTTGGCGGCAGTAAATCTTTCACAGGGAAAGAAACCGGCACTGCGTCGCCTTTTCCCGGTAATTTCTGTGTCAACAGCGTCAACTCCTGATTCGCGCCCCCGATATCAAACATCACGGCAATAACAGCCAGATTGCCGTCACTGTCTTGATGAACAAAGTGAGCTTCCAAAGGATATTGGTGATTCTTAATCAAATTTTCGGAAGGGGTATGAAAATGAAATTGCTTTAGTTCAAAAAGCTTGCCATCAACGGTCAGCGTATTGTTACCGGTGATGGTTGCCTGTAACGTATGACCATTGTTGGTCAGGGTCGTCACTTGCCCTTGGTAATCAATCGCCAAAGGCTTCAGTTCGGATGTGACTGTCTCCGTCAGATTAATCGGACTCTGGTTTCTCCCGGTCTCACAAACCTTGGAGACATGCCCCCAGTGTTTCGGACCATGTTCACCAATATATCCCCATTCTGAAGCCTGAGTCATGGTGGAGAATAAAGCGCCTACTGATATTGCCAATATAATTTTTTTCATTGTCTTTCCATGTCGTGATATCAAATACGATTGCGATACAACGGATATGTGTTGTGTTGTCTTATTTTTATTTATAATCAAAGACTAAGATGAAGATACCTTGTCGGTGTTTGAGTCTATCTCACCAAACTCCGGTACTCAATAACGACTTGATTGCCATCCACATAAACCGAATCAATATCACCATCGATAATCACTCGATTGACTAGTTTGACTTGCTGTTGCCCTTCCCGTTGCTGTTTGATCAGGCTGGGCATGAACAGATAGGGATCGACATGGAGATATCGACAGAAAGAT
Source organism: Vibrio spartinae (assembly GCF_024347135.1). Lineage (NCBI taxonomy): Bacteria > Pseudomonadati > Pseudomonadota > Gammaproteobacteria > Vibrionales > Vibrionaceae > Vibrio > Vibrio spartinae. Next base: position 1,133,191 of record NZ_AP024908.1, read on the forward strand.
TGTACGAATTGCTGCGTCAGTGGCTCACGCCCCCGCAAAATGTTGGACAGTTGGATTTGGGTCAGTCCCAACTGCTTAGCCACTTCCATCTGTGTCAGATGCATTCTCGCTTTTTGCGACATCCAAACATGATAAAGTGCGTCAAGATCATCCGATGTATATGCCATAAAGGGATTTCCTCTAAGAATGTTGTCAACCAAACCGACAGTTATCAACAATGGATAGTTATCAACAACGGATAGCTATCAACAACGGATAGTTATCGACAACGGACGGCGATCAACAACAACTGATAGCGATAAATCCCGACAATATGACAGATGTGTATGAGTCATGTGTCAACCAATCGTCATGATTGATTGATGACACTACTCCTGAGAAGGAGCCGTCAGCAAACTGTCAAACGTCTTATTGCCGTGCAGTCCTTCAAAGTCTGATTCTTCAGCAATGAACTCGCGCAGTGAAGGGCTGAGATCAACGGCGAGCTGTAGATCGATAATCGCCTGTTCTTCTGCGCCCAAACACGCGTAGGCACAAGCGCGTTGATACAACGCCGGGCCGTTGGTTTCATCGAGCTCAAGCACGCGGTTACATAAGCTCATTGCCCAGTGATATTCTTTCATTTCCATCACAGCGTCAGCTTTATAGGTCAGTGCTTCTAAATCTCCCGGACGAATTTTCAGAATTTCATCATAAACTTGCACTCGTTGTTCTGGTGTTTGCACACTCTGTGCTCTGAGCCACAAGTTGTGAATCTCATTGATAATCTCAATCTCGCGGTTATTGTCAGTGATGATCCGTGTTTTACGCTTCAGATCGCGCTCCAAGGCCAGAAATTTTTTCTCATAATCTTGCGCAATTTTATTTAAGCGTTTATCGGCCAGCTCACGCGTGTTGTTTTTCACCTCTTTCAATGAATGCCAGCCAAATAAAGCGATCAATGACGCGGCAGCAGCGATAATGTAAAAGAAATAAGTAACCGTAACATTGGCATAATTCATTGATTTATCGGCAACGCTCAATTCCCGATCCGTTATCTGGATGGTCAGACGGCGCTCCAGATCTTGTTGATCTTGTCGTAGTGATTTCAGCTCATCAAGAATATAGCGCTCGATAAGCGGACGCTCCAAGATATCAGTTTGCGAGTATTTCTGTTCCGGTTCTGCAACGGCAGTTCTCAGAAAAAGAGACAGTATAATTCCAACCATCAGTATAATTTTTAACACGGCAGACCCCTTATTTTTAAGACCACTTATCTTTCACACGGCAAGCGTCATCCACATTGTCTAATGAAATACAGCACGAAACAATCCACAGTAGATAAAAAAACAATTAATTTGTGCACAAATAATTCCACAAAAACATGAAAAAAAAGGAGAAATAAATAATCATTTAAAATCAACATGTTATATAGATAAAAAAACATCAAGAAACAGAAGCGCTTGATTTATATCCAATTAATGCTTAGAGTTCATTACATATAGTTGTTAATTTTAAACAATATGGGTCATGATGACATGGAAGCTATCTTAGAAGTAAAACAGCTTTACAAAATATTCGGAGAGTCAGTTGACACCGCCTTTCCCTTAATGGAAAAGGGGCTGGATAAAGACCAAATTTTTGAAAAAACAGGTCTCACTGTCGGTGTCAAAAATGTATCGCTCTCGATTCAGGAAGGCGAAATTTTCGTAATTATGGGACTGTCCGGCTCCGGAAAATCAACACTAGTCCGTTTGTTAAATCGTTTAATCGAACCAACCCAAGGCAGTGTCCTGCTCAAAGGGCGGGATATTGCACGCATCTCCGCGCCAGATCTCCGCGAAGTTCGGCGTAAACAAATTTCAATGGTTTTTCAGAATTTTGCACTGATGCCACACATGACAGTGATCGACAATACTGCGTTTGGCCTAGAGCTGGCGGGGATTGATAAAGCAACCCGCTATCAACGCGCCAAAGATGCACTGTCACGAGTCGGACTGGATGCTTACGGGGACTCTTTCCCTGATGAACTTTCCGGAGGCATGAAACAACGGGTCGGACTTGCCCGGGCATTAACCAATGACCCGGATATCCTGTTAATGGATGAGGCATTTTCAGCACTCGATCCGCTCATTCGTACTGAAATGCAGGATGAGCTGATCCGCTTACAGAACGATGATAAACGGACCATTGTTTTTATTTCCCATGATCTGGATGAAGCCATGCGTATCGGTGATCGAATTGCCATTATGCAAGATGGTGAATTCATTCAAGTCGGCACCCCGGACGATATTCTGCACAATCCGGCCAATGATTATGTGAGTTCCTTCTTCCGCGGCGTGAATGTCGCCAACATTTTCACGGCAAAAGATATTGCCCGGAGAAAAATCGCCACGCTCCTGAAAAAACATGACAATGATGGACCAGCCGCTGCACTACAACTGTTACTGGATAATGACAGGGAGTTTGGCATTGTCGTTGATCGGGGCTATAGCTATGAAGGCGTTGTCTCCATCGATTCACTCAAAGAAGCTCAAAAACAAAAACGCTCACTCTACAGTGCACTCCTGCAAGACACGATTCATGTTCATGCCGACACTCCCATCAGCGAATTAATCGGTCAAGTTGCGACCGTCCCTTACGCGCTGCCTGTCATCGATGACAATAACCGCTATCTGGGTGTTATCAGTAAATCCCGATTACTTCAGACTTTAGACAGAGAATAATTATGGCAATGGAATCCTCACAAAACGTTGACCCTTGGGCGACAAGCACCACAGCGAACAGTGACTGGTTAAATGCCAGCACACCACCACCAGAGACATTTCACTGGTTACACCCATTTAAAGACGCAGTCATACCCTTTGATCAATGGGTAGAAACGGCACTCAACTGGTTAGTAGAGCACGGACGGCCGCTATTTCAGGCGATCCGTGTTCCAATCGATTTAATCCTCAGCTCATTCCAGACCGCATTAGTCGCCACACCGGCCCCCGTCATGTTAGTGATACTGTTTCTGCTGGCTTGGCAAATGGCGGGGCTGCGCATGGGAATCATTTCACTGGTTTCATTAATTGTGATCGGTCTGGTCGGTGCGTGGAATGGAGCAATGGTGACATTGGCCTTGGTCATGACCTCGGTATTTTTCTGCTTACTGATGGGGCTGCCGCTCGGCATCTGGCTAGCTCGGAATCAGACGGCCGCGAAAATAATCCGGCCGGTGCTTGATGCAATGCAGACAACCCCTGCGTTTGTCTATCTCGTCCCCATTGTGATGCTGTTCGGGATTGGCAACGTCCCCGGGGTCGTCGTGACCATTATTTTTGCACTGCCGCCCATCGTTCGATTGACCATCCTCGGTATCCAACAAGTCCCCGAAGAGCTGGTTGAAGCAGGTCATGCTTTCGGTGCAAGCCCGAAACAGATGCTGTATCGCATTCAGCTTCCTTTAGCGATGCCATCGATCATGGCTGGCGTAAACCAGACACTGATGCTATCACTTTCTATGGTGGTCATCGCTTCAATGATTGCCGTGGGCGGATTGGGACAAACCGTATTACGCGGTATTGGTCGGCTCGATATGGGGATGGCAGCCGTTGGGGGACTTGGGATTGTGATTCTCGCCATTCTGTTGGATCGAATTACGCAAACCATCGGCATCGCAACCCGGGATAATAAAAGTCGTTGGTATCACGCAGGTCCCGCCAGTTTCATTTGGCGACTGGTTGCAAAAGCAAAAACCAATTAACCAATTAACCATGGTTACCAAATAACAAAGCCATGACGTACGAGGAAATACCGCCAGTCAGTCACGAACTCAACCATCAGTCTCGTTTCTGATTGGCTGACCATAGAACCGGACCTTCACATCAATGAAGTGTGTTCCAGCGGTTCTTTTCCTTGAGGCCCGAAAGCCTCAAATGCGGAACATAGAGGATATTCGGGCATTGATAAGCTCATCTATATAAGGAAATCAAATATGAAATATACACGGAGAATGTTGATAACCACCGGTCTGGTATTATCAGCGTGTCAAGCCTCACTGGCTTTCGCTGAAGATTTACCCGGAAAAGGGATTACGGTTCAGCCCGTACAATCCACAGTTGCAGAAGAAACCTTTCAGACGCTGATCGTCAACAAAGCGATGGAAGCTTTAGGCTACACCGTGTTACCCACCAAAGAAGTCGATTACAACGTCGGCTATACCTCGATTGCCAAAGGCGACGCAACTTACCTTGCTGTCGGCTGGTTCCCCCTGCACGTCAACAAATATGAAAAATCAGGTGGTGATGACGCGTTCTATGTTGCAGGCAACTATATTTCTGGTGCTGTGCAGGGTTATCTTATTGATAAAAAAACAGCCCAGAAATATAAGATTACTAATATTGAACAATTAAAAGATCCGAAACTGGCGAAGCTCTTCGATACCAATGACGATGGTAAAGCGGATCTCACCGGATGTAACCCCGGTTGGGGATGTGAAAGTGTCATTGAGCATCAGTTAGATGCCTACGGTTTACGTCAAACCGTGACGCACAATCAGGGTAAGTATTCAGCACTGATTGCTGACACAATCGCTCGCTATCACAAAGGCCAACCGATTCTGTATTATACATGGACACCATATTGGGTCAGTGGTGTATTGGTTCCGGGAAAAGATGTTGTCTGGTTGCAAGTACCGTTCTCAGCATTGCCCGGCAATCGGAAGAACATCGATACCAGTCTCCCCAATGGTAAAAATTATGGTTTCGAGATGAACACAATGAAAATTGTTGCAAACAAAAAGTTTGCGCAAGATAACCCAGCCGCAGCGAAATTATTCTCACTCATGAAGCTCAACATCAACGATGTGAGTGCGGAAAACATGATGATGAGTCAGGGGAAAAATAGTACCGCGGATATTGAAGCGCATGCCAATGGTTGGATCAAAGCTCACCAGAAATTATTTAACTCTTGGATAGAACAAGCGAAAGCCGCAGCGCAGTAGTCACCACGCTAACCCATTCTGAAACCATCGTCAGGTCGCTCTTGAGACCTGTCTGATGGTTTCAGACATATTCTCCCAGAATCTCGCCACTTCCCTTTAATTTTTGTTCCTGCTGTTTTTATTCTTGAGTATCATAGCCACCCAAGTAACCGCAGGATTCGGTGTCTCTTTAAGACCACACATTCAGGAAACGGTCTGCCCCAATGGACATCCCATAGCAATATGCTCCGGTGCAGATCTTTCTTGATGCCATATGGTGCTGAATACATTCTCGGAGTGAAAAAATTGAGCGTTCAAGAAGACTTATCCTTATTTATTGAATCACTGACACAAGCCGATGAGATTGAACAGTCAAAACAACTGACCTCATATCTGAATCACGGCATGGATTCAGATACTGTGGCACGTTTACTTGAAGCATTAAAAGTAGAGCAACGGGTCAAACTCTGGCGTGCTTTACCACTTGAATTTCATATTCCCGTTCTGACGGAAATGCGCTCAGAAGCACGGATTTCAGTGATTCAGAGTCTGACACCGATAGAGCTAAAATTAATCCTCGCGAAACTGGATAACCTGTCGCTGCTGGAGTGGGAAGATTCCCTGCCTGACGATATCATCAGTGAAGCACTACGATTAATCAGCCGGGATGAATTGGAGCTTTATGACCAAGCCAACCAGTATCATGACAACCAGCTGGGTCACTGGGCAAACCGTAAAGTGTTTACTTTGCCGTTCAATATTCGGGTCAGTCGTGCCAGAATCTTGTTGGATAAATATCAGGATGGCCCGACACCTTATATTTATCTGATCAATAAGGATAAAAAATTCCGAGGCCTGATCAGTTCCGCTGAGTTGCTGACCGCTGATCTTTCAGCACCGCTGAGTTCACTGAATAAAACCAATCTCACCCAACTCAAAGCAACCGCACCGCTTTCAGAAGCCGTCAGTGCGCTTGAGCATTCGGAATACCCGACGCTCCCCGTACTGGGGGATTACGGCATCTTAATCGGTGCGGTTGACTGGCAGTTTACGCTCAGTGTTCAGCGAGAAATTTACGAAGCCCGCCTGATGGCGGGGACCGGTATTCACGAAGGGGATGACTTATTTGCACCCGTTTTCAAAGGGGCACAAAAACGGGGGGTATGGCTCGGTATTAATCTGCTGACCGCAATTCTGGCTTCGATCACGATTGGAGTCTTTGAAAATGTAATCGCGCAAGTCGTTGCGCTGGCCGTTTTGATGCCCATTGTTGCCTCTATGGGTGGCATTGCCGGCAGCCAAACCCTTACGTTAATGGTGCGGGCGATGGCTTTAAACCAGATCACGTCAGGCAACCGGTGGACCTTCCTGAAAAATGAATTGGGGATTGGCGCATTGAACGGCCTGCTCTGGGCATTGATTATCGGTGCACTCACTGGCCTGTGGTATCAATCGCTGGGATTGGGAATGACAATCGCTTTCGCCATTGTCGTCAATATTGCAACGGCTGGATTGTTTGGGGTTTTAATCCCGATACTGCTGGATAAATTCAAGCTGGACCCTGCATTGGCAGGCTCTGTCATCCTGACAACCGTCACCGATGTTGTCGGCTTTTTTGCTTTCCTGGGGACGGCGGGTGCAATTTTACTTTAAGCAGAATGACTGTCCGGTGTATTGCACTCAAAAGGTTGATGCAATGCATGTTTGACCATGAACTGTCGCTCGATCCCTTTGAGTTTAATGTCATCCAGAATCAGGTTGACCATATTGAGTAATCGCTGCTGCCCGAGAGGCAGCAGATAACTGAATTGATGTTGTTCCGTCGGTGTCAGTTCCCGAATGGCAATCAATGAGGATTCGGTTGCCTGATAAAACTGCGCAAATGGTGTTTCGGCCATCATCACATCGATCTGCCCGGCGTCTACGGCCAATGGCATATTCAAGTAGTTCTCAAACGCCACAATAGTGGCTGCCGGAAAATACTGTTCAACCAACGTTTGATAAACTTGACCAACATGCACACCAATTTTTACCTCAGGACGGTTGAGCTGTGCAAGGCTACTGAAGCGTGATTGGTTGTCTGCTGTTGCCATCAACACATGACGAAAAGTGAGGTAACCTTGCGTCTGCTCAACCTCATACTGACCAGAGACTGAGCGAGGAATACCGCCCATCGCGATATCAAACCGGTCAGAATACAGCCCGGAGACCAGTGCCTGCCGTTCAGTCAACACTAATTCAACTTCAACTCCCAACTGCTCAGCTAAATAAGCTGCAATATCAATGTCATAGCCAGAAAAGTTCTCACCATCAAAGTAGGATAGCAAGTGATAATCTCCCGGAGTGCCGACCCGCAAGCGGCCCCGTTTTCGAATATGTGCTAATTGATCAGTCTGAGTGATAAAACGTAGACAACCGGCAATCAATATCATCCATTCAACCACTTATTTGTTTGATGTACCCAACCGATCTGCTCATATCATCCGGATTTTTATAACACCGTATTCCTGATCATATTCTGCTGCGGAGTGAGGTAGGCTTGCTGTAAATATCGCCGAATAGCCAGCATTGCTTGGGTAAAAGTTTTACCACGCTTCCAAGCTAAGCCGACACTCATCGGATCGATCACATCATCCAGAGAACGTGTTTCAATCCGCCGCCCCTCTAAAGACCACGGCCTGTAAACGAGATCAGAAAGAATGGCGACGCCCAATCCGTTCGCAACCATACTGCGGACCGATTCCACTGAACTGGTGCGGAGTATCACATTGGGTTGCAACGATTTACGACACCAGTAACGCATAGCACTCACATCAGCTTCATCCACCGTCAGCATGATAAACGGCTCTTGTTCAATATCTTCCAAAACCAATGTTTTCTGCTGACTCAACCGATGGTGACTGGGTATCCAGAGCCTGCGTTCAGAACTGAATAATTTTTCAGAAACAACCTCTGACGCTATTAAGTTATCCGTCAATACAATCGCCATGTCAATTGAACCATCTAATAATTTATCTTCAATCTCCATCCGCTCAAACTCGTACAAATCAATTGAGATATTGGGGTACCACTGTCTCAATCGCTGTAAGTGGTAAGGCAACAGATATCCCAACGCCGTATAAGTGGCCGCGAAGCGAACGGAACCACAGGCTTCTTCATCCGTATGTGGCATATTCAGCGCTTCATCAACACTTCTCAGAACCTGATAAGCATTATTCAAAAAGTGACGCCCCTGATCCGTCAACGTGACTCCCTGAGTGCTGCGCACAAACAAGGCCACCCCAAGTAATGATTCCAATTCCCGGATTGCAGTGGTCACCGCTGATTGTGAGATATTCAACTGAATGGCGGCCTGAGAAACCTGCCCAAGTTCAGCTGCTGCAACAAAATATTTCAATTGCCGAATGGTCATTGACATATGTTTATCTCTCAAGGTATCTGATTTTCAGATACCACAATATCTAAAAATAAATCTTTTTTACAGTACGCAAAAAGCTATATATTGAACGGGTTGCGTAAATATATAACCATAAATAATGGTGGTAGAAAACGATGTTATCTGTTGATGTAAACTCTGATATCGGAGAAGGATTTGGCCATTGGTCTGTCGGTGATAACGCAGACGCACAAATCATACCGCTTATCAGTTCTGCCAATATTGCAACCGGGTTTCATGCGGGGGATCCATCCACAATGTATACCACCGTGGAACTTGCCAAAAAACATGGTGTTTCGGTCGGGGCGCATCCCGGGTATCGAGATCTACTCGGTTTTGGTCGTCGCCATATTCATACTTCAGCCCCCGAACTTATTCACGATATCATTTATCAGGTCGGTGCTTTGAGAGAGATGGCATCCGCTCACGAAATGACTTTACAGCATATCAAACCACACGGTGCATTATACATGCATCTGGCAAACGACTACGAAGCGGCTAACTTATTTATTCATCAGCTCCACCGTCTTGCACCAGAACTTATTTTATATGTGATGCATGGCTCACCGCTCCATCAGCTTGCATTAGACAAAGGCCACTCCGTCATTTGTGAATTTTATGCAGATCGAGAATACGATCAAAGTGGATCAATCGTCTTTACCCGGAAAACCGGAATGTTGGATCCGAATCAGGTTGCAAACAAAATCCTCAAAGCGTGTCGCGAAAACAAAGTTACGACCATTGATAATCAGGAAATTTCTGTACAATTCGACTCAATCTGTATTCATAGTGATGCCCCGGGCGCATTGGCACTCGTTCAAGTCGTCAGACAAACGCTGGAACAAGCCGGTATTTCGATTCAGGCGCCAAACCGTATGAATAATTAAAATGGTATATCACCAAGATTGAGGTAAAAATTGAGGTAAAAAATGACAAATACATATCAAGTCACCTCGCCGTTGCCCGGTATTTTTTATCGGCGTCCGGCGCCTGACGTAGCGGAATTTGTCGCTGAAGGGAGTGAGATACACCGTGGTGAGGTGATTGGATTAATTGAAGTGATGAAACAATTTTCTGAAGTCACTGCAGATGTCGATGGCATCCTAAAATCGTTTTATATTGAGAACGAAGCGTTTATTGAACCCGGCCAAGTAATTGCCAGTATTGAAACGCAAGAGTAACCCGATACTCTCGAAGTTAAAACGATAAAAATGGTCGATGCAACAGCCTGTCAGGAACATTCACTGACCAGCAAGAGGAAGGAGAATTAGGACATGTCTGAACAATCAATCCGGTACTCTTTCGGGGGCGATGAGCATCTATTTGCAGAGATCTCCGAGTCTATGTCTCTGCCTGCATTTTTCCGTGGGTTGGAAATAACCAATCGCTTGAAAGCGATGAATTTATCGGGGATTCTGGATATCTGTCTTGCCAACGCATCGTTTCAAGTTCGGTTTAATCCCGACCGGATATCACCACAAACATTGCTGGACAAAGTAAAATCCCTTGAGAGTGCGCGTAGCACAGCCCATCATCTCAACACTCGGATCATTGAGATTCCGGTGTATTACAATGATCCTTGGACACACGAAACGCTGATGCGTTTTCGGGATAGACATCAATCGCCTGAACAAACCGATTTAGAATATGCTGCGAGTTTAAACGGGCACGGCAACATTGAAGACTTCATTCGTGCACATAGCCACTCCCCCTGGTTTGTCTCGATGGTTGGATTTGTTGCCGGGCTCCCCTTTATGTTTCAGATGGTCGAGCAAGAACAGCAACTTGAAGTCCCGAAGTATCTGACACCCAGAACAGATACGCCCAAACAGACTGTCGGTCACGGTGGATGTTTTGGCTGCATCTATTCCGTCAAAGGCGCAGGTGGTTATCAAATGTTTGGGATGACCCCCGTCCCGATTTACGACCCTCTGCAATCGATGCCCCACATGCAGGAATCGATTGTGTTTTTCCGTGCGGGTGACATCGTGAAATTCCGTCCGATTGATCAGTTGGAATACCAACAAATCACTCAGGCGGTCGAGTCAGGGACTTATCAACTTCATACCCGGCCATTCAGATTCGACTTACAGGAATACCTTGCCGATCCAGAAGACTACAAACGTCGCATCATGGAGGCGCTTTATGTCAATTAAAGTCATCAAACCCGGCCTCAGTACAACCGTACAAGATGGTGGACGCGAAGGCTATTATCATCTGGGCATTCCGCCCTCGGGCGCCTTGGATCAGTTTTCGATGAAAGCGGCCAATCTATTGGTTGGAAATCCGGTCACTGAAGCGGTCCTCGAATGTACACTTTTGGGGCCAGAGCTGGCGTTTCTCAGCACAACGCTGATCGCAGTATGTGGGGCAGATATGCCACCCATGATCGATGGCGAAGTGATGCCGATGAATACGACCCTCAAAGTGCAGGCAGGCCAAAAACTTAACTTTGGCTACCCTCTGAAGGGCGCCCGAATTTATCTGGCCGTTGCCGGCGGATTCAATCTAGAGCCAACCTTAGGCAGTCGTTCAACCTATGTGTTGGGCAGCTTGGGGGGCATGAAAGGACGAACCATACAAAAAGATGACCTGCTGACGATCGGTTCCCCCACCGTGAAAGTCAGCAAAGGTCGCACGATTCCCAAACGGTTCTTGCGGCCGATTCATAAGGAAACAACGATTCGGGTCGTTGAAGGGCTATATGCGCATCGACTGATGCCAGCAAGCCTCCGCCGTTTCTATCGAGAAGAATGGCTGGTCGGCAGCGAAGCAGACCGCATTGGTTATCGCTTTAAAGGCGGTCACTCACTTGAATTCAAACCAAGAGTTCAGCCGTTTGGTGCCGGTTCTGATCCATCAAATATTGTCGATGCCTGTTATCCGATCGGCTCCATCCAAGTCCCGGCGGGTAAGGAACCCATTGTGCTCCTTCGCGATGCCGTCTCAGGCGGTGGTTATGCCACTATCGGGACTGTCATCAGTTCAGACCTTGATCTGATCGGTCAAATGCAGCCCAATTACAAAGCTCAGTTTGAGTCGATTACGATCGACGCAGCACTACAGGTCAGAGAAGAAACAAATTTGCGTTTACAGCAACTCTATGAACATCTGATACTGTGAGATAGGGGTGACTGCATCAATATCGAATAAAAAAACCATGGCCGTCATCTGTATGACAAGTCATGGCTTTTTGTGCCGACTGATGTTTCTATCTATCATCGAACATGACCAAAGTCTCTATCATGACACTCATTTTATAACCTCATCAAACGCGTCAATCTTAGCGGTTGATACGGAAGTAAAGCGTCAACAAGACTCCAGTACATAACATCACCAATCCAACTTCGATAACCATTCTGCTTTCTCCATTCGATCAAATCATTACTGCATCATTTGCGATAATGAACATAGATGAATATAAACTTTATTATAATTGTAATGATATTAGTCACTATAAAGTGATTACTTAATTATATAGTTCTCAGGGTCTCGGTTGTCAAAATGAATGGATACGTTCCACAGTGGAAATCGCGATTGTCTCATTTATGAGAATTGTGATGACGACTATGGCCGTTGAAAACCAGCCCGAACTTGTGCCACTTTTTCCCGAATCACACAGCCTTCTTCATGATCATTGACCAGTCCCATTGCCTGTAAAAATGCATATATCGTCGTTGGCCCGACAAACTTCCATCCCATCTTTTTCAGTTGCTTCGACAAAGCTACTGATTCTGGTGAAATCGATACCGATTGCGGTTCTGGTAACGTGGCAGGATCCGGCTCATAACGCCAGAAAAAAGCTGCCAGAGATCCTTCCTGAGCCACCAGTTCCTGCGCTCGTTTCGCATTGTTAATCACTGCTTCAATTTTTCCACGATGCCGGATGATACTGGCATCCTGTAACAAACGCTCGACATCCTGCTCGGTAAACTGAGCCATTTGGTTAAAATCAAAATTCAGAAAAGCCCGCCGAAAATTCTCTCGTTTGGCCAGAATCGTTCGCCAGCTCAAACCCGACTGAAAACTCTCCAGACATATCTTTTCAAATAGGGTTCGGTCATCATCGACCGGAAATCCCCATTCATGATCATGGTAGTCAAGAAAATCAGTGGTCGTGCTACACCACCGACACCGCTTTTGACCATCAGGGCCAATATATTCATCACTCATATTTTTCTCTCAAACATATCAACAAAAACAATAATAAACGGAAAAAATGCGCATCAGGGATATAATCTTTCATCTTCGATGCCAATTAGATATATTATGTGAAATTCAAGCAAATCTATTCAAAATCTAAATAGACTTCTTAGAAATAAATAAGTTACAATTTATTAACAATTTGGATGGTGAGCACCGTCGCAGACTCAAGATGATGTTGTCTTTTTTTAATATAAGATATCGTAGAAAATATCAGGAAGTGTCTCAAATAACCTGCTTCTTGACTTTATTTCTGATTTTTCTCCCCCAAGAAAGTTATGCCGCTCTCTATAAAGTCAGCCTAGAGTGGGTGTGCTGATGAGAAGAGCACCGCAACGACATCGCTTCTATCACATATTTAGCTTTTGGCTGGTGCTGAACCTATTCAGTTTATGTCCGCTCAGTTACGCCAAATCCCAGCCGAGTATTCTTGTCATCGCCAATGTGGCATCACACCTGCCAGCATTAACCCATCATGAAATCCGACAAATATACATGGGCGGGACACTCAGCCGTAAATATCAAGCGGTTGCTTTAGAGGTTGGCAACCCCACCCGAATACGGTTCAATACTAAAGTGATTGGTTTAACCGAAAGTCGGATTCAATCCTACTGGGCACAATTGCTGTTTACGGGACGAAATCACCCACCACTCGAATTCTCATCCGTTAAAGAATTACTGAACTATGTCACAAAAACAAATAACGCGATCGGCTACGTTCCGGCTCCAGTGGCGCTCCCTCACAATGTGATTGTGGTTTATCAAAAATAACGACTGGCTAGAATACAACCAAAAACAGGATGGCTTGATGTTAGCAGGGATTCATAAAAAACTGGGTATCCGAGGAAAATTTCTCTTCATCAGTACACTGTCGATTGCACTTTGTGCACTCTCAGTTTTTATGGTTTCTCTTAAAGAGTACGAAGCCATATACATTCATTCTGTAAAAAACAACCTCCAAGCTTTAATCGACAATGTTGCCGATGAGCTGCTCTTCACTTTTTCAGAGGAGCCGGACAGGTTCATTCTAAAAAATAAACTCCTCTCTTTCGAAAGATATGATCACATCCTCTATGCCGATGTTTATGACGCAAACTGGAATTTACTTGAACGCTACTCCAAAACGTCAGCCAAGCCGATTCATATCATTGATAATCCGCATTATCAGTCGCTCATTGCCCAAAAAAAACCATTCCCGGTGACACATATTGATGATTTTCTGGTGAGTGTGGACACCATTGGCAACCCGAATTTTCCGGTTGGCTATCTGGAAGTCGTCCACGACTTCAACCAGCCGATTGCCAGTAGCCGGCGCGATCTTCTCATCAAGGCGATTCCTCTGGTATTGCTGATTCTGGTCATGTCTCTGGTCATTTCTTGGTATATGTTTCAGCGCATCGTGACACCTTTGATCCGCCTCTCGGCATTTACCAGACAGGTCAAACACTCCAGAAATTATACACTCCGCCATGCCGCTGAAGGCGTCAGCGAGGTGTTGCACCTGAGCCAAGATATCAATTCAATGCTGGAGACGATCAATCAAGAACATCAGCTCAATCAAGAACAGAATAAAAAACTGCGCCAACAACAAGTCTCCATGTTTCATCTCGCCAATTACGATCATCTCACCGATTTGCCAAACCGACGCTATGTGATGGAAACCCTGAGACAATATCTACTCAGTGCGCAACAGCATCACACCGATATGGCGATTTTTTTCCTCAATGTAGACCGTTTTAAAGATATTAACGATTTGATGGGACACACGGTTGGTGATGACCTGTTACGCCATCTGAGTCATCTCATTGCAAGGAGTCTACGGTCAAATGACACGCTTGCCCGCCTTGGTGGTGATGATTTTCTGGTGGTATTGCCCGATTTGCCGGATTCAAGTATCGCCAAACAGGTTGCCCAAACAATTACCGACCAACTGAAAACCCCGATTACCATCGGCCAGTGGAAAATCCAGACCAGTGTCAGTATTGGTATTGCGATGGCCAAAGCGTCCGATTTCGACATCGATACCCTGATTTCTAACGCTGATATTGCGATGTCTCACAGTAAAAACGTTGGCAAAGGGTCATATCGGCTGTTTAAGCCTCAAATGTTACGTCAGAAACGGCGCACGTTGCAGATCATCAACCGCATCTCAGCGGCAATTGATAATCATGAATTCTTTTTGGTTTATCAGCCCAAAGTATCTCGCCAAGGTGAGGTGATTGGATTTGAGGCACTCATCCGGTGGAACAACCCAGATCTGGGTATGATTGCCCCTTCTGAATTTATTCCTATCGCAGAAAATGGTGGCAAAATCAGCGAAATTACAAGCTGGATGCTCTGTCAGGCAATTCAGGATTTAGATGAAATTCAATCAATTAGCCTCCATCCCGTCGTCGTCTCCGTCAATATTTCATCGAAAGATTTAATGACAACTCAACTGGAAAATGTCCTGCATCAGGCTTTAGCAACCCATCACCAAGATATTGCCCGACTGCAGTTCGAAATTACCGAGTCCAGCTATCTGGAAAAATTTGATTTAGCAAACCAATTCTTCTCTCGTATCCGGGCGCAGGGGAGTTCAATTGCACTCGACGATTTCGGGACCGGCTATTCATCACTGAGCTATCTGAACCGTATTGATATCGATACCTTAAAAATCGACCGTCAGTTTGTCGTCAACTCATTTAACAGTGATAAAGATGCTTCGGTTCTCAATGCCATTCTGGCGCTCGCCCAACAGCTCGGATTACACAGCTGTTGTGAAGGTGTAGAAACGGAAGAGCACGCCCGTTACCTGATAGAAAAAGGATGCGATAGCCTGCAAGGGTACTACTTCTCTACCCCGGTGCCATTGGAAAATTTAGCGCAGGCCGTCTATTCATCGATACAAAACTATTACCGGTTATTCACCGCTTTCGAACCACACGCTCACGATTGATCGTCGACAGGCCATTAACCATACAGCCCCGCGGACACCACTCGAATCGCCATAGACTGCTTATCGTATCATTCGCAATCCTGACTTCTCGCTGTAATCGCTTGCCAAGGTCATCCTGCAATGGCCGATCATTTAACCAAACTGAGTTCGCATTTTTTACCCGCCCGGTATAAGGAGAAATCGTACCGGTCATCCCCGCCTGCGCTTTAAAGGTGACATCTCTTTTCTCCTTCTTAAGTCAATCTTAAGACTTGCTCATTACGATAATCCAATGTTTCAACCACATGTCAGATTTTTTACGACCTGATTCATATGAGGATGTTATGAAAACAAGTCATCAAGGGCTCAAGCGGGTCTATTTCGCCACCATTTATTCGATGAAAGGCCTCCGCTCGGTCTGGATTCATGAAGCCGCCTTTCGTCAGGAGGTGATGGTCTCCATACCACTGATCATCCTCACCTTCTGGCTCAATGTCGCGTCAAGCGAGCAGATGCTCATGATTGCATCGTTGATCCTGATTTTAATCGCTGAACTGTTTAATTCTGCCGTCGAAGCTGTTGTTGACCGGATCAGCGACGAATTTCACGAATTAAGCGGCAGAGCCAAAGACATCGGCTCTGCGGCTGTTTTTATCACTATTTTACTGACTGCTTTTATCTGGACGTGGATTTTAGTATGAAAATTAATCGCACTATGACGTTTTACCCGTTCTCATACACCATCATGACGCTGATCCTTTCAGCTTATTTTGCCATATTTCTCAACCTGCCGATTTACTCGGATTTGAAGACCATTTTCAACAAGCTTGAGACGGTTGATACCGGCTTTATCATCTCAATTCCGCTATTTTTCTTCTGCACCTTAAATATTCTCTTTGCGCTGTTTACTTGGCCGAAAATCACCAAGATCTTCTTTTCTATTCTGATCATAACCTCAAGCATCGTCTGTTATGCGAGTTACAATTACGGTGTCATTTTTGACATCGATATGATCCGTAATATCGTCGAAACCAACGCCGGTGAGGCGACCTCATATCTGAGTATGAACTCTGTTTTGTGGGTCATCATTCTGGGGATCATTCCAACCATTTCGCTCTGGTTATCGCCGATCCGTCCAGAACGCAGCGTCCTGCGCTTAGTCGGTAAAAAGCTCCTGACGATCGGCATATCGCTACTGGGGATTATCATCATTGCCATGTTCTACTATCAGGACTACGCCTCCGTCGGCAGAAACAACAGCTATTTGCGGAAACTGATCATTCCAACCTATTACGTACATAGTCTCGACCGTTTTATCCGCGAAAACTATCTGACAGCACCGATGGATTATCAACAGCTCGGTCTGGACGCCTATCAACCCACGCCAACCGCCAGTAATGGTAAACCGACACTCTTTGTTTTTGTGTTAGGAGAAACAGCCAGAAGTCAAAACTATCAGCTCAATGGTTATCCGAGAGAAACCAATCCATATACCAGCAAGTCTGATGTGATCGCTTTTCAACACGTCTCGTCATGCGGAACCGCGACTGCGGTGTCTGTCCCTTGTATGTTCTCGCGGCTGAATAAGTCTGACTACAATGAGCGAGTGGCACTCCATCAGGACAATGTACTGGATATTCTCAACCGGGCTGGTGTCGATGTTCTCTGGCGCGAAAATGACGGCGCAGATAAGCATGTCCCCGCTCGCCTTCGGGAAGAAAACTTATCCCGGAGCAGCAGCAACCCATTGTGTAATGGCACAAGTTGCCTCGACATCAAGCTGCTTGAAGATTTTCAGGACAAAGTCGCCTCGATGAAAGGGAATCGGATCATCGTCCTGCACCTGATAGGCAGTCACGGACCCACATATTATCAGCGCTATCCGAAAGAATTTGCCGCATTCCAACCAGACTGCCCGAGAGCGGATATTGAAAACTGTACTCAGGAACAGTTAATCAACACCTATGATAATACGATCCGCTATACCGATTACGTTGTCGGGCAAACCATCGACCAACTGAAATCACTGGAAGATCGCTACAATACCGCCATGATCTATATGTCCGATCACGGTGAATCGTTAGGTGAAGACGGGGTTTATCTGCACGGCCTGCCTTATAGCATCGCCCCGAAATATCAGACGCATGTCCCACTGCTGCTCTGGATGTCACCAGGATTTAAACAAACCAAATCAGTCAATGAAGCTTGTCTGAAAACGGAGGCGCAACAAGCCCGGATCTCTCACGACTATCTTTTCGATACGTTGTTGGGCGCGCTGGATGTCACCACCCAAGCCTATCGTCCACAGCAAGATGTCTTTGCCAAATGCCGTGCATCCAATCCGGCCATGGCGATAGTGCAGCTATCGAAAAAATCGGCCGCTCCCCCTACGCCGCTCATCTCGACTGACACGCCGTGAGCATAACCGGATAACGATACGGATAGCTCTCAATAAAAAAGAGCAGCGAATGCTGCTCTGGTTGGTTTTGTCGTTACATGCGCAGCAAACGCGTTATTGCAGATGGATCTGATGTTCAGCAATCAGCATACTCAATTGTTCATCTGCGCGCTGCTGCGCATTCTGAAATGCTTCATCTGCTGCAATGTCGGTCACCAGTTCGTAATAACATTTTAGTTTCGGTTCCGTACCTGAAGGGCGGACAATCACTCTGGCGCCACCATCCAATTGATACACCAATACATCACTCACCGGTAAATCAATCGATTCAGTCTGTCCGTCAGCCAAATGGCGTTGCGATGTCTTATAATCTTCCGTCACCATCACTTGACGTCCGGCAATCGTCTGCGGCGGGTCCGCTCGCAATGCATCTCCGATTGGTGGCGTCTCCGGTGATAAGGCGATACTTTTCTGGGCAGTCACATACAGACCGTGCCGACGATAAATCGCTTCAAGCCGATCCCAGACCGTTTGTCCATCACGCTTGAGTGCCGTACACATCTGCACAAACGCCAAGAGAGTTGATAATCCGTCCTTATCCCACACTTGCGTACCGATGGTGTAACCCAGCGCTTCTTCATACGCAAATAAGAATGGCAGGTCTGCATGCTGTTGCTGCATGGCAACATTTGTGAGCCATTTAAATCCCGTCAGCGTCTTAAAATAAGTGGCATGATAATGCTCGGCGATTTTCTCCAGCAGACTGGAAGAAACAATGGTATTACCGACCAGTACCTGTTGCGTGTGTCCTTTCTCTTTCTCTAACACTTTCTCTAACAAATAATCGCCTAACAAACTGCCGACCTGATCGCCGGTCAGCATCTGAAAGTCACCCGAAGAATGACGCGCTGCAACCGCAAAGCGATCCGCATCCGGGTCATTGGCACAAGCCAAATCCGCCCCCACTTGTTCCGCCAATGCAATCACGAGATCCATTGCCCCCGGCTCTTCGGGATTCGGGAAATTCACCGTCGGGAAACGACCATCGGGTTCACGCTGCTGTGCAACACTATGGACCTGTGTGAATCCGGCCTCCTGTAGCAATGCTTCAGCATAAGGTGCACCAACACCATGCATCGCGGTATAGGCAATCGTAATGTCATCCCCACTCTTTTCCTGAGCACCGGATTGTAATAATGGATGCTGATGTACCGCCAACCGATAGGCCTCGTAGTAGTCATCACTCAGCCATACGAGCCGCAACTCTGATTCAGCTTCGGTCAGACAAGTCGTGTGCAGTGGCTGCTGAGACGCCAGCTCAATCGCCTGTGCGATCCCTTGATCGTGTGGTGGAATAATTTGCGCCCCGTTTTCCCAGTACACTTTAAATCCGTTATATTCCGGTGGATTATGACTGGCGGTTACCACCACACCGGCTGCCGTATTCAGTTGACGAATCCCATAGGCAACCACCGGTGTCGGAGCGACTTGGTCAGTGAGGTATACTTTAATCCCTAACGCTACAAGCACGGATGCGGTATCGTATGCAAAATCTCTCGAATCCAAACGGCCGTCATAACCAATGATGACACCGCGTTCTTTGGCCTGATCGACCTGTTGAATCAGATAGTTGCCTAATCCGGTTGCCGTTTCCTGAATGACCAGACGGTTCATCCGGTTGGGGCCACAGCCCACCTTGCCACGCAGACCTGCCGTCCCAAACGCTAGACGACTGTTAAACCGATCTTGCAGTTCTTCCTGATTCCCGGCATCAATCAATGCTTGTAATTCATCTTGTGTTGTCCGATCTGGGTCTCTTGCCAGCCAACGAGAAAATTGTTCATTCATGGGAGATACCTTTGCATCATTTCGTGATCTACATGTTTTCATGATCAACATGTTTTCGTAATCAACAGTGTATGATAGATCACGGATTATTTGTGAGTACGCAATCGATAAATAATAGAAATCCTTCATCGTATTTCAGCCACAATGAGAGATTGAATACAATGTATACCTTGTCACAACACCCCTTCAAACGCAGTGTACACTATTTTTTACAAACAATGCTTAATGTAAAGATAGGTTTAATATTGCATTTACATAAAAAAAATGATTGCAACATAATATTGAACCCGATACCTTACGTAAGTTAAAACATCTGAGGGTACCGTCCCCTTGACAGATGTGTCGTGATAAGAGAGGAAGAAGAACCGAATGTTTCAGACTGATGATGTGAAAATAAAACGAATTAAAGAATTACTCCCGCCGGTAGCCATACTTGAAAAATTTCCGGCAACTGACGTTGCTTCTTCAACAACATTTAATGCGCGTAAAGCCATTCATAATATTCTGAATGACAAAGATGACCGTCTCCTTGTGATTATCGGACCATGTTCTATCCATGATCCTGAAGCCGCAATCGAATATGGCAAGCAGCTGAAAAAAATGCGTGATGAGTTAAGTGATAATCTGGAAATCGTCATGCGTGTCTACTTTGAAAAGCCCCGGACAACGGTTGGCTGGAAAGGTCTCATCAACGACCCGTACATGAATGATACCTATAAGATCAATGAAGGTCTGAAAATCGGGCGTAACCTGTTGCTCGAGCTGACCAATCTGGGCATGCCGACCGCCAGTGAGTTCTTGGACATGATCACCCCCCAATATATTGCCGATCTGATCAGTTGGGGCGCAATCGGGGCGAGAACCACTGAATCACAGGTTCACCGTGAGCTGGCCTCTGGTTTATCATGCCCGGTCGGGTTTAAAAACGGCACCGATGGCAACATCAAAATTGCAGCGGATGCCATTCGCTCAGCACGCGCATCTCACAACTTCCTTTCTGTAACTAAATTTGGTCATTCTGCGATTGTTGAAACCGCCGGAAACCCAGATTGCCACATTATTTTGCGTGGTGGTAAAGAGCCGAATTACAGTGCAAAACATGTTCAGGATGTCAAAGATAAACTAACCGAAACCGATCTGCCGCAAAAGGTGATGATTGACTTCAGCCATGCGAACAGCAGTAAGCAGTATCAGCGTCAAATGGTGGTCGCTGAAGACGTTTCAGCACAACTTGCTAATGGCGAAGAGCAAATCTTCGGCGTGATGATTGAATCGCATCTGGTTGCAGGACGCCAAGATTTAGTCGATGGACAAGCCCTGACTTATGGTCAGTCGATTACTGATGCATGTATCGGCTGGCAGGATACAGAGCAAGTGCTACGTCAACTCTCTGCTGCGGTTGAAGCGCGTCGCAAAGCAAAAGCAGCTCGCGCTTAATGCCGTAAGCGTTTATTCCCTCCCGGCTTGATTTAAGAATCACGCCATGAATAAAAACCCCGCTTGTCAGCGGGGTTTTTATTATCATAACGAACTGTCAGTCTTCGTCAGAAAGGCCTCAGTCAGACGATACCGCCTGCCCGATCTGCCGTATCGTTCTCCGATAAATCAGCCAGGCACACAGACCCGCAAGGATGTTGCCGATCATCGATCCGAGATAGATACCTTTCAATTCCGCTATCTGCGCACCGATCCACAAGCAAGGGAGGAAAAAGACAAACAGCCGCAACGCTGAGATCACCAACGCGGTGTATGATTTCGCCAACGCATTTTGGATCGACACCATCAACATACAAATTCCCAGCGGGCCAAGACTGATCGGGACAAAGATCAGATGCCATTGGAGTAATTGTTGAATCATCGCCGCATCGGACATCCACACCACAATCGAACCCGCCAGAAAAAAGACCAATACCGCAAGTACCGTCTGAAAAATCAGCACAAATCTCACCGCAATCCCGACCAAATGACGAATCTCGGTAATTTTTCGCTCACCAAGCATTCTGGCAACCATTGGCGGCATTGCCATCGTGAGTGCCAATACAGCCACCAGTGAGAAAAATTCAAACCGTGACCCCACCGCCCATGCGGCAACGGGTTCATTGCCGAATGAAGCCAGTATATGGGTTGCCATCATCGAAGAAATTGGCGGAAGTAACTGACTCACCGTTGCCGGTCCCATCACCTGTAAAATCGACTTCACACTGGCCCGGATATCCAACCCTTCCCATTGAAATGACATCCAGTGACGGGACAACACTTTCACCGCAACCACGGCAATGCCAATCCCAAACGCACAGCTCGTTGCCCACGCTGCGCCATTTATCCCTAAATCGAACGAGAAAATGAAAATCGGGTCCAGAATCAAGTTGACCAAACTGGTGATCATCATCATCGTGCCGGGGAGGATCGTATTACCATTGGCACGGCAGATACTATACAAGAAGTACAACACGGCACCGGTCCAGGCACTGATCAGCCAGACACTCCAATATTGATCGATAATGGGAAATACTTCCGGTGTCGCGCCCAGTAATGCCAGAATCGGATGGCGTAGTAGATAGATCAGCACTGTTAGCACTGCCACACTGATACTGCCGATAGTCAATATCAGACCACCCAACTGTTTTGCATCTTGCTGCTTACCGGCTCCGAGTACACGGGCAATCACAGATGTGGTCGCAATGCCCAGCCCGACCTGCAAACCAATGATGACCATTTGCATCGGTAGTGTGAACCCTTGAGCGGCCAGCGGCAAAATGCCCAATTGTGCGATAAAAATACTGTCAACCAACTGGAATCCCATCAGAGAAAGAACACCAAAGACCATTGGCCAGGTCATTTTGAAAAGCTGGCGACCCAGTGATTGCGGAACATTTACAGTTTTCTGCATAAAAATAAAAACTCTTCTCTCGTCAGATAAAATCAAACATCATCGACACTCTGCCCACCGAACATCAGCACGGGACAAGCATGGTATTCGACTTCACGAATTGTGCTCATCTTGACGCTGTCGGGCTAAAAGGAACGCTAGTCTACTGACTCTATGATGATTATCAAAGTACTCTTTCCCCGGTCACCATGATTTCATGATTCGGTTACATTTCACCATAAACTGTTGATTATTTGTCCAATCAGATACTAATCAGCGCTAAGTCACTAAAAATGCAAACAATTACATCTACACTGAATAAAAAAAGGAAGGCGTGAGGGAATCATGGCAATCGAACGACTACAAACACATCAGCTTTATCATGTTGCCAAGCTGGAAAAATTGTCCAGTAAGTCTACAAAAGATTTACCCCCTATCGATGAGATCGTTGGGCAAGAACGGGCACAAAAAGCGGTTGAATTCGCCATGTCGATCAAAGAGAAGGGATACAATATTTACGCCATCGGCAGAAACGGACTCGGTAAACGGACGATGGTTCTACGCTATCTTAACCGTCACCGACACGAGCTGGATGCCCTGTTCGATTGGTGCTACGTCGCTAATTTTACCGAAAGTCGCACGCCGAAAGTCTTAAAACTGCCACGCGGGCTCGGCAATCAGTTGCGTCAGGATATCGAAAAGCTGCTCGAAAAACTGGTGGGGGCGATTCCACTGGCATTCGATAATGAGCTGTATATCGGCCGGGCGGAACAGCTCAAAAATCAGCTCGCCACCAAACAGCAAACCGAGTTAGAGCAAATCACCAAAGACGCGAAGGAAAAAGGTGTCAGTCTGACGATTACTTCGCAAGGCGATTACCAGTTTATTGCCATGAATGGCGATGAGATGCACACCGAATCCACATTTGAGGCATTAACGAAAGAGGAACAGACTTATTTCGGAGAAACAATTGACGAACTGGAAATCAAACTGCGGAATATGGTTCGCCAACTCTCAGAGTGGGAAGAAAGTTACAACGAAAAAATCAAAAAGCTCAATGATGGCGTCACCGGTGAAGTGCTCAATCACTTTATCAAAAAACTCAAAAAAAATTATTCGGGTTATCCGGAAATCAAAACCCATCTTGAAGATCTGCGCAAAGATATTATCGATAATGTCGATATCTTTCTTGAAGAAAGTGGCGAACAAGGCGAGATCGCGGCAGCCGCGCTGGACAAAAAATTACCGCGTCGCTACAAAGTGAATGTATTGGTCAGTCATCCGGAAGATTGCTTCCCGATCGTGGTTGAAGAGAATCCGAATTATCACTCGCTGTTCGGCTATATTGAAAACGCTACCTATAAAGGAACCGTATTCACCGATTTTTCACTGATTCGCTCAGGGAGTTTACACCGTGCCAATGGCGGCGTTCTGCTCATGGACGCAATTAAGGTGTTGGAACGTCCCTACGTCTGGGACGGCTTGAAGCGTGCCCTGCGTTCACGTCAGATCAGCATGACGTCGCTGGAGAGAGAAGTCACGTTAAGTGGTGCGATTTCGTTGGATCCTGAACCCATTCCACTGAATGTGAAAATCATTCTGTTCGGAGATTATCGAACCTACCAACTGCTGACGAATTATGATCCTGAGTTCGGTGAGCTCTTCCGGGTCACCGCTGATTTTGAGGATGAAATGCTCCGCAACGCAGACTCGGAACTACAATATGCGCGATTTATCTCCAGCTTCGTGCACGACAACAACTTGCTACACTGTGATCGCAAAGCGATGGGGCGCATCATTGAACACAGTTCCCGCATTGCCGGGGATCAAAATAAGCTGTCGTTGCACTCAGCGCATATCGCGAATCTGCTACGCGAATCAAACTATGTTGCCAAGCAAGCCAACTCGAATATGATTCGTCAGGGACATGTTGACGCAGCACTGCACAATCAGGAACTGCGGGTCAACCGTATCCAGCATAATGTGATGGAAGGGTTTCTCAACGGCACCACGTTGATGCAGACAGAAGGACATGCAATTGGTCAAGTGAACGCGCTGTCGGTACTCAGTACCACCGATCATATGTTTGGCGTACCGAATCGCATTACGGCAACCACCTGTTACGGTGAAGGCGACATTATCGATATCGAACGGAGCGTTGATCTCGGTGGCAGTATTCACTCAAAAGGCGTGATGATCCTCACCGCATACCTCCATTCGGTACTGGGTAAGAATGCCAAACTCCCCCTCACCACAACACTGACCTTTGAGCAATCCTATGGGGGTGTCGATGGTGACAGTGCCAGTATGGCGGAGTTCTGTGCCATCCTTTCTGCTTTCTCAAAACAGCCCAACCGGCAGGATATCGCGATTACCGGCTCGATGAATCAGTTTGGAGAATCGCAGCCGATTGGCGGGGTGAATGAAAAAATTGAGGGGTTCTTCGATGTATGCACCATCAAAGGCCGTCACCCACAACAGGGGGTGATTATCCCCCGCTCCAATGTACATAACCTGATGTTACGTCATGATATTGTCAATGCGATTGAAAAGCAGGAGTTCCATATCTGGGCGATTAACCATGTTACCGACGCGATCGAAATCTTCACCGGCAAACCCGCCGGCATTGCAACTGAAGACGCTAGTTATCCGATCAATTCGATCTTTGGCATTGCCCAAGCCAAACTCAACGCAATGCGCAAGTAAGCAGCGTATGAGTCGGGGTAAATTGCGCTTTACCCCGCTCCCATTTTCTTGCAGGCCCGACTCACAGCCCATCAAAAGCTTTATGGGTCTGGCTTAAGAAAACGGTAGAACAGCAATTTAACCATGTGATGTCAACCAATGAAGTCGCTGTCAGGTTATGGCAGAAGCTCGGTTTTACGATCATAGGAACCATTCCGAAAGCCTATCAGCACGCTCGATTAGGATTTGTTGATAGCGACATCAAATCGATAAGCAATCGGCTAATTCTACCATTACCTTCCCTGAAGGGGTGGATAAGGATAAATTCTAGGCGGGCATAAAAAATAATTCAATGCAACGGACCATTCACTCTTAGAGACAAAATATTTTTGTGAGCAAGCCTACTATTTTTTATAATTATGATTATCCATAAGATATTGAATTTATTAATGAAGGCAACAATGAAGATACAAAGCTACTCACCAGAATGGGCCAGAGAGATTGCTGACTTGTTTTATCAGTCGGTACATGCCATTGATCCTTCGGTATATACTCCTGAACAAAAGGAAGCTTGGGCCCCGACACCGATTAATTATCAGTTGTGGTCTGAGCGACTCAGTTACAAGCAACCATTTGTGGCAATCATTGACAACCGTGTTGCCGGTTTTATCGAACTCGATAGTGATGGCCATATTGATTGCACCTATACACATCCAGATTTTCAGGGCAGCGGTGTTGCCGCTTCACTTTATGAACACTTACTTGCAAAAGCGACAGAAGCCGGTATTGAACGCTTATATGTTGAGGCATCACTTATTGCTCAAACTTTTTTCGAACGCCGTGGCTTTGCTGTGATCAAGAAGAATGAAGTACAACGCAACGGCGAGTCTCTCATCAATTTTTCAATGGAAAAGTATCTTCGCCCGAATCATCAGACATCGGTGTAAAGTGTGAATTGGCATGAGTGAGTAACACTTGAAGTTGCATGCTGATTTGACGACGTTTGCTGAGGGGCGTGAAAATGGGAGCACATACACATCGTTGTCGTTTCATCACTGATATTTTAAAATCATGTAAGTGACGACATGCATACTTAAATGGTGATAAAAATATGAGTGAATTTGAGAAAATGAGTTTAGGTTTGGAATTCGATGCAACCAGTTCCGAATTTACAGAGTTGAGAAATGAAGCGTTTGATTTACTGAAAGACATAAATTCGCGTCAATTTGAAGCGGCTAAACCTTACGTTGCCCAGCTATTCAAGCATGTGGGAGAAAATACGATCGTGTGTCCGCCATTCCTCTGTGAATATGGGAAAAACATTTCTATCGGTAGCAATACCTACATCAACATGGGTGTAACGATGCTGGATAATGCACCGATCACTATCGGCAATGATGTTTTAATTGGCCCAAGTGTCCAATTTTATACGCCGACCCATTCGTTAGATCATCGCCAACGTAAAAATTGGAAATTTCAGTGCTTGCCGATCGTCGTCGAAGATGATGTCTGGATCGGGGGAAATGCCGTGATTTGCCAAGGTGTCACCATCGGTGCTCGCTCAGTGATTGCAGCAGGCTCTGTAGTGACCAAAGATGTTGCGCCAGACACCTTAGTGGGTGGCGTACCGGCTAAATTCATCAAAACCACCAGATAATTCACCACTAACAAACTCAGGCCCCTTTTCAACTGGCGGTATCTGATTCTTATCCGACTTCCGCTTGAAACAGTTGTTGTGTCATCAAGTGGAAAAAGAAGATACCTTAATCGAAGATACCTTCGATTCCTGCTTTCCGGACAGCCATTCGCTTGAGCCTTTCTATGAACAAGAGATTGGTTTAACCGTTGGGCAATATAACGAGGAGAAAATATGACTTCTATAGATTTATATACCGCATCTTACTGGGGTATTTTTGTTATGCTGATTACATGGCTGATTCAAAGTCTTGTGGCATCTGTATCGAAAGGCTCTCAGCCAGGAGCAGTCCCCGGGAAAATTGACGAATCACTGAGTCACGACTCATTTGTTTTCAGATCTCACCGTACTTTTATGAACTCGCTGGAAAATCTTCCAATGATGTTGGGAACAGCATTTTTAGCTATTTTAGTGGGCACAAATGTATTCTGGACGGGGGTTTTTATCTGGGTTTTTGCCGGGGCGAGAATTGTGCATATGGTGCTTTACTATGCCATTGCCACAGAAACCAACCCTAGTCCGCGTTCCTATTTCTTCTTACTCGGTTTATTGTCCCATATATGTTTACTTGTGTTATGTGCTCTAGCCCTTGTCTGACTAAGTCAGGTAACCACCAGACTCACGATACGCAAGAGATAACCAAACGAGCCGACAAACAAGTATCCTGAATCATCAAACGAACCTTGAGCCACCATTGTACTCAAGGTTCATTTTAAAGGTAAAAGGTGAAGGGGGATTCACCTTTACCGACATCAATTACTCAGATACAAATGTGAGCACTGACCAGGGGTCTGCATAAGCAGTAAAGCGATTGTTACTCACTGCGTATTTGCCGCCATAACTTACGTTCTTCGACGCTGAAGTCACATATTTTGTCATTGAACCAACAGTGCCGTTTTGCAGCGTAAATTTCAGCTCTTTATGAGAGTTGCTTCGGTTGACAACCGCAACAACCAGTTTGCCGGATCTGTTTTTATAAGCAGTCACATAGACATTACTTTCTGGAACTTCAGTTGCCGCAATACGCACATCACCCGGACGAATGAATTTTGAGTATTGTGACATCACATAACCACGTTTACTGATGTTACCATTTTCAGTTAACAAGCCATAGCTACGACGAATATACCACCAGATATAAGCGCTATAGTTCGCAACCATACTTTGATGCAGCTCTAAACCAACATCCATAGCTTTGTTCCAGTTGTTTGCATCTTCATTATCGGTATAGTGCTCTGTCATCCAGAGTTTTTTACCTTTTTGTAATGCAAGCGGATAATTTTTCGGTTTCACACCATATAAGTGACCACCGATAATATCAACATGGTTACGGGCTACATAGTTATTTAGAATCGGATCAGAAAGGGCAGGATTAAAACCTAATGATTCAGGCGCTAAAATTTTAAGCGAAGAGTCCAGTCGCGATCCTTGAGAATTTAAATAATTGACGAAATCTGCACCAGACCAGTCACAAGACTCATAATTAGGGTGCCAGTCTGGTTCATTTTGGATTGACAACGCGTAAATCGGTGCATTTCTACCTGCCATATAATGGGTAAAATCCATTAAATGGTCGGTATATCCCCAATAATGTTCTTTTTTAAGTTTACCACCATTATTGACGTTGTTATTGGTCTTCATATAAGCCGGTGGAGACCAAGGTGTTGCCAATAGTTTGGCACCATAAGAATGCGCAATTTGAGCAACCGGTACTTGTCTGTACCATTGGTTTGAATCAGGATCGATACGCATACGCATGATGGATAAACCCATTTGACCATTACCATTACCAAATGCCGTCGTCGCCTGTGCCGATGTTAAATCATTAATCCAACCTGGTGCATTCATGCCTCCAAACCCATCAATTTCTTGATATTCGGCATTAAAATTCACGTATACAGAACCAGCAACGGCACTTAAGCTCATCGAACTAAGCAAAAAAACCGTTGAAATCCCTAGTAATTTTTTCATCTCCATATTTGTCCAACCTTGTTAGCGAGTGTTAAATATTATATGGCAGACATCACTGCCAATTGATTGACTCAACCAGACATAAATGTCTGACTGAGTAAAACGTAGTGAGAACAACTTAATAAAATAAATCACTGTAAAACAGACCCCAATATTTCTATATTAGGTGGTTCTGTCAACTATGCCATCCTATATAATATATATAATCCAAAAAAAATCAGAATATATGACTAACACCCAGTAATTACAGGGTAATAAAATATATTTAATTCAATAAAGACCTTGTTTATTGTGATGTGAGTCGTACCGAATTCAATACCATTAAAATCAATACATTCATTTGCCATGAATTGGTTCAAATCATATTACTCATTGAGTTTTCATCAAAAAATCAATGCGGGACATTACTTGTTGATATATAAATAAAAAAATATATCATAAAATTCAAAACTTAATTTCTATAAAATATAAGGCAAATTTCACCTTAGCATGCACACTAAAAAATCGCGCCCAGATAAAATATAAAAATCTGAACCGGAACGATTCGATAAGGACGGTTCAAAGCAAAACAAAAGAGAGCCCCCCGAGTCGGGGTAGGCTCTCTGATACTTTTCCTTCTCTGGGATTACCGTTCATTCTCAGGGAGTAATGGAGGGATTTCCGGTAGTAGTATCGCGTTATCGATATCTGCCTGTGTCATTTTAAATGCATCAGGAAAATGCTCGCGACTTATCCGTCTGAGCGGTTCTGTAGAACGCCAAGTATACAAGCATCGTTGGCATTGATAGACCGTCCATACATCGGGGACCGGTGACAGAGCAAGTGTCATTATCTCTTTATGGGCACAGCGTGGACAAATCATTGTTTACCTTCCTTTGCTTCGTCAAGCATACGCGTTAATTTGGATACCCACTCTTGCGTCTCAGGTAGATCTTTCACAGGCATCCCGTAGTTTCCTCGATTATCCGGAGCAACCGGCGTTGTCGCATCGATAATCAATTTATCCGTCATCCCCGCCGGTGATGAGCCGGGATCCAGTTCCAGTACCGACATATTATTCAGTTGAACCAAGTCACCTGCCGGGTTCACTTTCGATGACATCGCCCACATCACTTGTTTTAAATCGAAAGGATCCACATCTTCATCGACCATAATGACCATTTTGACGTAGCCAAGACCATGCGGTGTGGTCATGGCACGCATCCCGACCGATCTGGCAAAACCTCCGAAACGTTTCTTCGTCGAGATAATCACCAGTAAACCATGTGTGTACATGGCATTCACCGCTTGGACTTCAGGAAACTCAGCTTTGAGTTGTTGGTACAAAGGGACGCAAGTCGCAGGCCCAATCAAATAATCAACCTCGGTCCACGGCATTCCGAGATATAAAGATTCGAAAATTGGATTGCTCCGGTAAGAAACCTTATCAATTCTGACGACTGCCATTCTCCGGCCACCGGAATAATGTCCGGTAAACTCACCGAATGGCCCTTCGATCTCACGGACACCACACTCAATAACCCCTTCGAGCACAACTTCAGATCCCCAAGGCACATCAAATCCGGTCAACGGTGCTTTCACAATCGGATAAGGCGCTTCTCTGAGAGCCCCCGCCATATCGTATTCAGACTGATCATATTTAAGTGGTGTTGCGCCCATCAGCGTGATGATTGGATCATTACCGAGCACGATCGACACTGGCAGATCCTCTCCCCTCTCCTCTGCTTTATGCAAATGAATCGCAATGTCATGCATCGGAATCGGCTGCAAACCCAACTTTCTTTTGCCTTTGACTTCCAGCCGATAAATCCCGACATTTTGCTTATCAAAGTTTTCTGGATCCGTCGGATCCCGAGAAACTGTACATGCCTTATCGAGATAGAATCCGCCATCCCCATCGTTGAGCCGGAAAAGAGGCAGAATCTCAAACAGATTGATCGCTTCACCATCGACGGTATTTTCTGCCCAAGGCGGGTTGTCCCGATATACAGGCGCCACCGGGAAATTATCCCAACGGCGAATAAATTCATCGATCTGTTTTTTCACCGGTGTATTGGGTGGTAACCCAATTGATATCGCGTGATTTGGCCATGATCCAACGGTATTCATCGCCACTCTGGCGTCGGTAAATCCCTCGATATTATCGAACCAAAGTGCCGGTGCACCGTCACCAATTCTTCCGGCCGCATTAGCCGCAGCGCCAATATCCGGTTCCGCTTTAACCTGCTCGGTAATTCTCAGCAGCTGGCCTTGCTCTTCTAACGCATTTAAATAACTTCTTAAATCATCAAAAATCATTAACGATTTCCTCATCATGTCTATTGGTTCTTTGAGAAAGACCTTGCCAGCGTTTTGCAAACGGAGCATCTAGGCCAAACTGGTCCAGCACTCTCGTCACAATATGCTGTTTAATATCCTCGACAGACTCAGGTCGGTTGTACCACGCTGGCATGGGGGGCACCATCGAGACGCCCAATTTGGCAAGCGCGAGCATATTTTCTAAGTGGATCGGATTGAGCGGCATTTCGCGAGGAACAAGCACCAATCGACGTTGCTCTTTTAAGATCACATCAGCAGCCCGACCAATTAAACCCTCAGCATATCCGGATCGGATACCAGCCAAAGTCTTCATACTACAAGGCATAATGATCATGCCGTCTGTTCTGAATGAACCGGATGAGATCGCAGCCGCCTGATCCGCGGAATGATAAGTCACATCGGCCAAGAGACTGACTTCTCTGGCGGTCATCGACGTTTCGAGTTCAATCGTCGTTTTTGCCCAACGCGACATCACAAAATGTGTTTCTACATCCGGGATTTGCTGTAAAGCCTGCAACAGCGTGACAGCCAAAGGGGCCCCGGTAGCACCTGTCATTCCAACAATTAGCCTCATACACCCTCAAAATTGTGATTGAAAATATTGTTCGCATACGAACAATATGGTTAAACTAAATCTTATATACACAAAAAGCAATATTAAAATTTCAAATCAGTGATACCTCAGTTCCCTTGCAGCGACTTGGGTATATAATTAACAAAATACGTAATGAATGGATATTTTGCATGACGATATTATGCATAACATTGTGCTTCTCTTTCATTAAGACCAAGGATAACCTGAACAGATGACTCAACCATTAGATTCAGCCGTATTTCACTTAATGCGAAAACTATTTCAAGAACATACGTCCTATTGGCAAGAAGCATTACCCCATGTGACGAAACCACAGTTTTCAGTTTTACATGCGATTGCTCAATCTCCGGGAATTGAACAAGTTGATCTTGTGGAGGCAGCCATTACCACCAAAGCAACATTAGCAGAACTACTGGGTAGAATGGAGAAACGGGGGCTGATTAACCGACAGCATAGTACGCAAGATAAAAGACGCCGTTTTGTCTATTTAACTGCGGAAGGCGAAAAGCTTTACCATGACTCAATGGTCGTCGTTCAGTCACTCGATATGCGGTTTCTGAGTCGTATCCCAGCAGCGGATCATCAACAGTTGTTACGTATTCTGAATACATTATCTGTCAGCCGTTAAGCACAGCGCCAAACCGTCAAAAGCACCGACAACTTGTCAGTGCTTTTGCATTATCGCTTCTTGTCGGAAGCATCAGCCGCCGGCAACCCACTGATGCTTGGTTTTGATACTGGAAATCAGATAGGACAACAGGAATAGGAAATTTTCGCGGCGAATATCGCGCTAACGCATCAAAAGATAAAATGAAAAATCGTAGTCTTAACGGTTAATAATTTTTATAACAATCAACCAATCCATCGCTTTTCAGTCAGGCTTGCAAACGGTCAATCAGTTGATGAACCAAGGTATCCACCATGTCAGGAATCTGCGTAAGATGCTCCGGCTTCGCCTGATCGATATGAATCCCACAACTGACCGAAACAACACAATTGAGGGCAGCAGCCATCACCTGAGCCGTACGATGCGCAAGCAGATCTTCTTTGTGGCCTAATACACACAGCACCGACGTCGATGCACTCACCTTCGATGCATCTTGCAAGCTTGCCCGCGGTTGCGCCAGTGCCACAGCACCGACATGTGCTGCATCACCACCATGGATGGTCACGAGCAAATCCCGACCCACGCTAACAGCAACTAAATCAATCACAATCCCGTCAGCTTCCAGTTTTAACTGCACAATGTGATCGGATGGATATGGCGTCATATATGTTGTCTCCCTATTTTCAATGATGACTTTCGTGTGGGCTTAGGGGATTATACCTGAGGGGATGAAAAATAAACCACAATTGAGGAGAGTGTGTTTGTTTTTGTTGTGAAAATGTTACCCTGACAATCAAGATACACGCCTGAGCAACTCAGATTGCTTCAGTCAACTCAATCAGTGCACGATGGAGGCATAGTGATTCATACAACAAAGACAAAGCTGGACATCAATATCGGTGGCGAACATCTGGTCATCCAGCAACGTTATGAGGCATTGAGTGCCTTCAATGATCTGCTCATTGCGATCTGGTTTCTGATCGGTAGCTTCTTTTTCTTAAACGATTCGTTGGTTGAAAGCGGGACTTGGCTATTTATCGCCGGTAGTGCTCAGCTCCTGATCAAACCATTGATCAAACTAACTAGCCTGGTTCATCTTTATCGCATTCAAAACCGCTACAATGATGCGCAACAGTGATGAGCGGCAACGATAAAATGACATCGGCTCCCACATATTCACGTGAGAGCCGAT
The DNA here is from genome assembly GCF_024347135.1 of Vibrio spartinae. Lineage (NCBI taxonomy): Bacteria > Pseudomonadati > Pseudomonadota > Gammaproteobacteria > Vibrionales > Vibrionaceae > Vibrio > Vibrio spartinae. Next base: position 1,166,872 of record NZ_AP024908.1, read on the forward strand.
GACTCAGGACCAATAATCAGAAAATGACGAGCGTTATTTCTCTTGATGCTTATCATTGCCTGCATCTGAAGAATCTCCGATCACACCCTGACTCATTTCAGGCGCTTCTCCCATCATTTCTTGATCAGTTTTCGGTGCAGTTGGCTCATATGAACCCTGACCATCATTATCCATCGTCTGAACACCGTCCATTGTCGCTGGATCGCCCGCATCCATGGTTGCAGAATCTGTTTGCTCGCTGCTGGACGTGGTTTTTTCAGTGGTTGCATTATCATCGTTACATGCCGTTAGGCCGAAAGCAATTGCGGTTGTTAGTAGCATCATGGCAATCGGGTTTGATAGTTTAGACATACTTATCTCCTGTTTTTCGAACGGCTGATGCGTTCACACATTAAATCAACTGGAGCCAGTGTAGTGAATTACGCAGAGAAGATTTCAAATTTCAGGTCAAGAGTTCGTACTCATTGTGTAAGAAATCAAACATTTCCCTGACCTGAAAAATAAACTGTGTTGCAAACAACAGATCAAGGCATCGAAAAACAGCTATATTGATTATTCGTGAATCCCATCATAAAAAATCAAATAGGTAGAATCATGCAATGTCAGCCCTCGGAAGTTTCTGCACCATACCAGAATCTCATCTCCCGCTTATCCTCTCGGCTTGCGCCTGAATGTATTATCACGCAGCCGGAGCAACGGTTAGCCTACGGCACCGATGCCAGTTTTTATCGTTTAATCCCACAAGTCGTACTCCGGTTGAAAAATGTCGATGAGGTCATATTTACTCTACGCATTTGCTATGAACTCGATATTCATCTGACATTCCGGGCTGCGGGCACCAGCCTGTCCGGACAGGCTGTTTCAGATTCAGTGCTGGTGACCCTGACCGATGACTGGCGCAACTATCAGATTTCAGAGCAGGGTCATCAGATCAGACTGCAACCCGGCGTGATCGGAGCGGACGCGAACCGCTATCTGGCCCCCTACCAACGAAAAATCGGGCCGGATCCGGCATCGATCAATGCATGTAAGATTGGAGGAATCGCTGCCAATAATTCCAGTGGTATGTGCTGTGGCACCGCGCAGAATTCGTATCAGACCATTGCAGACATTCACATTATTTTTGCTGACGGAAATGAACTCAATACGGCTGATCCCGAGAGCGTTCAAACCTTCAAACAACAAAATCCAGCGTTGATCAGCGGGATTCAGACGCTCTGCGAACAAACACGGCAGAACCACCAACTGACCGATTTGATTCGGCATAAATACCGCCTGAAAAATACCACCGGTTACGCACTCAATGCGCTGATTGATTATACCGATCCGATTGACGTGATTAAGCATTTGATGATCGGCTCCGAGGGAACGCTGGGATTCATTGCCGAAATCACCTACCACACCGTGGCAGAACATCCGTTTAAAGCTTCAGCGCTGCTGGTTTTTCCCGACATCGAGCAAGCCAGTCAGGCCGTCACAACACTCAAAACAACCCCAGTGGCTGCTGTGGAAATGATGGATGGCCGCTCACTCCGGGCAATCGCTGATAAGCCGGGTATGCCGGATTTCATCGCCACGCTGGATGAACATGCGACCGCATTACTTATTGAATCTCATAGTCAGAGTGAAGCGCAACTCACGATGCAGTGTGATCAGGTCATGCAGCAGCTCGCGACTTATTCGATTCTGGAATCTGTCCCATTTACCACCGATCAACAGACGGTCACCACACTGTGGGGAATTCGTAAAGGGCTTTTCCCGGCAGTTGGTGCAGTGCGTGAAACCGGCACCACGGTGATTATTGAAGATGTGGCCTTTCCGATTGAACATCTGGCCGGTGGTGTGCGCGATTTGCAGACGTTATTTAACAAACATCACTACCATGAAGCGATTATTTTCGGTCATGCACTGGAAGGTAATTTGCATTTTGTCTTTACACAAGGCTTCGACCAACCGGAAGAAATTGCACGGTATAGCGCGTTTATGGATGATGTCGCGCAACTGGTCGCGGTGAAATACGGTGGCTCACTGAAAGCAGAACATGGCACCGGGAGAAACATGGCGCCTTATGTTGAGCTGGAGTGGGGAAAATCGGGTTACGCACTGATGCAACAGATAAAGAAATTATTTGACCCCACAGACAGGCTCAACCCCGGAGTGATTATCAATGCGGATCCGCAGGCACATGTCCAACATCTCAAACCCATGCCACCAGCCAACCCATTGGTTGATCGCTGTATTGAATGCGGTTTTTGCGAGGCAGTCTGCCCGTCCCGAACACTGACACTCTCCCCGCGGCAACGAATTGTGCTGTACCGGGAATTACAGCATCGCCGTACGCTTGAAGACAGCACTGACGTTCAGGCGTTAGAACAAGCCTTTGAATATCAGGGAATCGATACGTGTGCCGCAACAGGCTTGTGTGCGACACGTTGTCCGGTCGGCATTAATACCGGTGATTTAGTGAAACAACTGAGAACCGAGAAATACCATCGCTATGATTCTATTGCCCGGTGGACCGCGAACCATTTCACCACGACGACACAACTTGCCAAAACAGGATTAAAACTGAATGCATCGGCAACACGTCTGCTTGGTGCGAAACGAATGCAGCACTGGAATCAACGCTTACGTCACCATATGCAAATACCGAAGTGGTTGCCAGAAATCCCGACGCCAAATCGTGATGCTATCGCCAAGCACCGTGACAGTCCGGCTAAAAATAAGGTTGTCTACTTTCCGTCCTGTGCCAGCCGAACCATGGGAACAACGCCACAAGGCGAGGATCAACGCGCGCTCACTGAAGTCACACGTCGGTTGCTGAATAAAGCCGGATTTGAAATCATCATCCCCAACCATTTAAACGAACAGTGCTGCGGGATGCCTTATGACAGTAAAGGGATGACAGCACACGCCCAACACAAAGCGCATCAGTTAGAGCAGGCTTTACTCGATGCCTCTGAACAGGGTCGCTATCCGGTTCTGATGGACACCAGCCCGTGTGTACAGCGACTGAAAACCGAATTGCGTTCAACGATACCACTCTACGAACCGGCCGAGTTTGTCAGTCGCTACCTGTTGGAATTGCTGACCATTACCCCAACCGAAGAAACGATTATGCTTCACATTACCTGTAGTGCCCGAAAAATGGGATTGGAAGATGTGATGTTAAAATTGGCTCAGGCCTGTGCCCGTGAGGTCATCGTCCCGGAACATATTCAGTGTTGTGGCTGGGCCGGAGACAAAGGCTTCACCACACCAGAATTGAATCAGGCCGCATTACAACCGTTGAAAAGTCAGATACCGCCGGGTTGTAAACGCGGCTTCAGCCATAGCCTGACCTGTGAAATCGGCCTTTCACACCACAGCGGTATTCCTTATCAATCCATTCTGTATCTGGTGGATGAAGTGTCCGGGGGATAAAGTCTCCGCCAAGATCTGCGCCTGACAAATAACAGCCCGATTTACAATGTAAATCGGGCTGTTATGCTGTCGTGTTCTACAAACACTAAGATTCTAATTTATAATAGACCGTCGCCAATGGCGGAATCCGTAACAATAAAGAGTGCGTCAGTCCCTGACTCTCTACCGTTTCAGTTGTCGCAACACTGACCACCTTGTACCCACTACCGCAATATTCCTGGTCATCTGAGTTCAACATCAGACGGTAGTTCCCCTGCACCGGCATTCCCAAACGGAAATCATCATGCGGGACTGGGGTAAAATTACTGATAACCAGAATCCGCTCACCGGATTCACTGATGCGTTCATGGGCCAAAATACTGATCTCTGCGGCATCCCCGAGGCGCCACTCGAACCCTTCCGGCACAGAATCACTCTCATATAATGCTTTTTCCTGACGATACAGGGCATTCAAATCCTGAGTCAGCTTCAGCACCCCCTGATGCCGTTCATATTCCAACAAGAACCATTGAAGCTGGCTCTCATGTTGCCACTCTCCGGTTTGCCCGAATTCAGTCCCCATGAAGTTGAGCTTCTTACCCGGTTGACCATACATGTAACCGAGGTAAGCTCTGAGATTGGCGGTCTGTTGCCATTCGTCCCCCGGCATTTTGTCATGCAGAGACCGCTTACCGTAAACCACTTCATCGTGAGAAAGCGACAGAATATAGTTCTCACTGAATGCATACAACAGCGGGAATGTGACCACATTATGATGGTATTTACGGTGTACCGGGTCGTGCTGAATATACTCAAGACTATCGTGCATCCAGCCCATATTCCATTTAAAACCGAACCCTAGCCCACCGAGAAATGTCGGCATTGAAACCCCGGGAAACGCGGTCGATTCTTCAGCAATGGTCATGGCATTGGGGAAATGTTTATACACTTCCTCATTCATCCATTTTAATGTCGCGATGGCATCATAATTCTCCCGTCCCCCGTCAACATTCGGGATCCATTGATCATGACTGCGCGAATAATCGAGATAAAGCATGGAAGCGACGGCATCAACCCGAATGCCATCAATGTGGAATCGGTCAAACCAGTACAATGCGTTAGAAACCAGAAAACGGCGCACATGTTCACGTCCCATATCATAGATATAAGAGTTCCAGTCCTGATGCCAGCCACGACGTGGATCCGGGTCGTGATAGAGCGGTGTCCCGTCAAAATTATTCAGGCCATGTCCATCGGCTGGGAAGTGCGCCGGCACCCAATCCAATACCACACCGATATTCGCTTGATGACACTGATCGACAAAATACTTGAAGTCATCGGGTGAACCATAACGGCTGGTCGGTGCAAACAAGCCGATTGGCTGGTAGCCCCACGACCCATAAAAAGGATGTTCGGCCACCGGCATCAGCTCAACATGGGTATATCCCATATCGGTCAGATAAGGCACCAACAGATCAGCCAGCTCCCGATAGTTAAGAAATTGCTCATCAGGACCAAGTTTCCAGGAACCGACATGCAATTCATAAAATGACAATGCTTCTTTGCGTTTTTCCGTGATTGGCCGGTTTTGCCAACCCTCATCCTGCCAGACATAACGCGCATGATCATAAGTCACAGAAGACAATGACGGGAACTGTTCTGCATAAAAACCCCATGGATCGGCTTTATGAGGCAGCCCCTCACCATTCGGGCCTTTGAGCTCAAATTTGTATTGTGTGCCTTCCGTCATTTCCGGGATAAAAATACCCCAGATCCCATAATCAAGTCGCTGCATCGGGTAACGACGTCCATCCCACTGGTTAAAGTTGCCGATCACAGAACAAGATGAAGCGTGTGGCGCATAGACTAAAAAGCGAACCCCCTCGATCTGCTTGCCGCCCCGCTCCAGCGTAACGAACTGCGCACCAAGATGTCGATACATGGCAATCGGGGTGTGTAAATGGTCGTATTCGGCATAGATTGCATGATACTGATATGGGTCATCAAGGATCTGCTCTCCCCCTTTCCAGCGCACCAACAAGCGGTAGTGGGTCAGGCGTAACCCCATGTCCGACTGAAGAATAAAACCGCCATTCTCTTCTGGCGACATTTCAATCGGGTCTTGTTCATCGAGTAACACGAAGACTTGGAGCGCTCCGGGCATCCATACGCGAAGAACCCCTTGCTCAGGAGAGATAAATGGCCCTAAAAAGGCAAATGGATCAGCAAATGAAGCCTGTGCCAGTTTCTGATAAGTCTGCTGCTTTTTTGTCAGCTTCTGTTTCTGAACGGTTTTCAATATCCTTACTCCTAGCCTAACGAACCTATCTGTTTACCCATAAGCAGACCGATCCCCTATCTTGACGCGGTCAAATCTCCGGGTGCTATCGATCTGTTAATAAAATCGGTCTGTTAATAAAATCGATCTGTCACTAAAACCGATCTGTTGATAAAACGACCTAATCTGCAGTTTACAAAACAACCCGATACGATTGAGTGACTGCAATTCAATTTATAGATGATGCCTGTCACAACCTATCGTTATTGTGCTCTCATCGCTGAAATTCGTGCTGCCAGCCGTTGTATCGCCGGCTGTGAAAATAATGTTTCTAACGGTTGACTGAGCTTACGCCGCCAGTTGGGATATTCCGCAACCGTTCCCGGAATATTGACGGGGTTATCCATTTGTAACCAATCTTCCAGTTGAATACTCATCAGTGCTGATGTACCGGCAGCCATATGTAAATGCATTGCCTCACACAGCGCTTCACTCATCGGTACAGTCATCGCATCCCGTCCGACACTTTCAGGCAGTAAACCATGCCAAGCGATCGAATCCAAAATCGCTTGTTTATGATGTAAACGGACATCCATTCTGAATTTAAATTGCGCCTCATCGGGATAAAGCCCGATATCGCGTCCCATATTCAAATCCAGGCAGTGCCAGAACCCTCGTAACGTCGGCATATCATGAGTACATAATGCAGACATCGACTGAGCGGTATAATGAGCCGGAGAAAAATATCCCCCGTCTTCAGCCGTTTGAAAAAAGAAAATTTTATAGGAATAAATACCGGCATCCGCTAACAGAGAAACGATTTCCTGCGGGACGGTGCCTAAATCTTCACCAATGATACTGCACTGATGGCGGTGAGATTCGAGTGCTAAAATAGCGAGTAATTCATGGACGCGATAATAAAGATAGGCCCCTTCCGTCGCCTTTTCTGCCCGGGGGATCCACCAGAGTCGCAACAATCCCAGAATATGGTCGATCCGCAAGGCTCCACAAGATTTCATGTTGGCGCGCAGGAGCTGAATAAAGGGTTCATAGGCCTGATGTCTGAGCGTCAGTGGATTGAGTGGCGGCAGTCCCCAGTTCTGCCCAAGTGGTCCCAGTTCATCGGGCGGCGCACCAATACTGACATCGAGTAATAAATCTCCCTCATCTGCCCATACTTCAGCGCCGGATTCAGCCACACCGACCGCAAGATCGCGATAGAGTCCGATCACCATCCCCTGCGCTTCAGCGGCACGTTGGACTGCCTGTATTTGTTCATCGGCGATCCATTGCATGTAGAGATACAAATTGATGCGCTCCTGATTTTCGCGCAAATAATCTTGCACCGCTGCACTGTGAAAATGCCGATAGTGCTCGGGGAACACCTGCCATCCCCAAATATCGGCATCTTGCTCACACAGGTCAGCATGAATGGCATCAAAGGCGGCCTGCGATAGTAAAGACTCACCACCTTGCTCAACAAAATCATGGAATGCCTGTCCACGTTCAGTTAAGGAATCCAAATGCTGATGTTTGAACGTTGCATAGAGCAGCGGCAGAATGTCCATTTTCAGCGCAGTAACATCGGTATACTGAACCCACTCACTGGCTCTTGCTGCGCTCAGGCGTTGGCAGAAATCGGGACTCGATATCTGTTGCTGTGCCTGTGGACAGTCGTTCAATTCAGGAATCGCACTCACATCAATGTATAGAATATTCATCCAACGGCGAGAAGAAGGACTGTAGGGGCTGGCACTTTCAGGATAGGCCGGGAACAAAGCATGAATGGGGTTTAAGCCGACAAAATTTGCGCCCAATTCCGCCATTTTGATGACCAGTCGTTTCAAGTCACCGAAATCACCAATCCCCCAGTTCTGTTGTGAACGCAGGGTGTACAATTGCACACTGGGGCCCCACAATTTCTCACCTTGTTGCAATGCCGGTTGTTTGAAACACGCCGGGGGCGCGACAATAATTCTGGCCTGGTAAGGACTCTGACGCCCTTTGCGTAGCACAAATAAGGTGTGATAACCCATGGGAAGCGCCATCGATAAAGAAAAAACCAGCGGCCCGCCTTCATCACGCGCATCGCTGACAATCTGTGACTGAAGGTAACCTTCGTAACGCTCTCCTTGCTCTGTTTCCAGCGTCCATTGAAAATCACTTTCTCTCGCACTACTACCCAAATGTAATGGCACTTCGATGACCTGATCAGCCTGACCAAACAAAACCGGCTCCAGAATCGGCTGTTTATGAATTCTCTCCGCTGAATGAAGTAATGCTTCCTGTGACTGAGTCTCATAGCCTAACGCATTGAGTAAGTATTCAAGCGTCTGACGACTCACAGCCGCTTTTTTACCTAAATTACTGGTATAGTGATCGGCAATCCCGGCTTGGCGGGCGACCGCCAATAAGCGGTCTTGTTCAATTTCCATGGCTGCTCCCCCTGATATAGAAGTGATGACGTTTTCAGTCACTGTTCACGTTCGATGGTCAGCCGTTATCTACAACCACCGGCAAACCGCGCCATCGCCTTAGCGAGGGACCGATTTAAGCTTCCATATCTGATCGACATAATCACGAATACTTCGGTCAGAACTGAATTTTCCGACCAAGGCGGTATTCAATATGGCTTTTTTCGCCCATCCTGCCGTATCGCGATACTGCGCATCAATCTGACCATGCGCCTCGATATAAGAGGCAAAATCAGCAAGCACCAAGTAAGGATCACCACCATCTAAAAGGCTTTCATAGGTAGCTTTGAGTTTTCTCGGCTCTCCGGGAGTAAATTCTTCACCATTTAGTAAATCAAGCGAGGCTTTGAGCAACGGATCCGCATTGTAGTAATGAAATGGGTTGTACCCGCTGGCTTTGAGACGATTGATATCCTCGACTTCTAATCCAAAAATATAGATATTCTCATCGCCAACTTCTTCACGGATCTCAACGTTTGCGCCATCCATCGTCCCGATCGTCAATGCACCATTCAGCGCCATTTTCATATTACCGGTCCCGGACGCTTCTTTACCGGCAGTTGATATTTGCTCAGACACATCTGCTGCCGGAATGATAATCTCAGCCATACTGACCCGATAATCGGGAATGAACACAATTTTCAATTTGTCATTCACCCGCTCATCACTGTTGATACTCTCCGCGATCTTATTAATCGCATAGATAATCTCTTTGGCAAGGTAATAGCCCGGCGCAGCTTTAGCAGCAAAAATGAACACGCGGGGCACCATGTCAAAATCAGGATGATTGAGCAATCGATGGTACAGCGAAAGAATATGCAACATATTCAAATGTTGCCGCTTATACTCATGAAGCCGTTTAATCTGCACATCGAAAATAGCGTCGGGATTCAGCTCAATATCCATATTACTTTTGACCCACTTGGCCAAACGCACTTTGTTGTCTTTTTTGACCGCCATAAATGCCCGCTGAAACTCGGCATCATCGGCCCATTGAGATAACTGTGCTAGCTCATCCAGCGCAACGGGCCAGTTATCCCCTATTTTTTCGGTAATGAGATGGGATAACCCCGGATTACAATACTGCAACCAGCGCCGCGGGGTGATGCCATTGGTGACATTCTTCAGCCGATTCGGATACAGTTCATTAAATTCGGGAAACAGGTCTTGTTTCACCAACGCAGAGTGTAGCGCAGCAACCCCATTGACCGCATAAGCTCCGACAACAGAAAGGTTTGCCATTCTCACCATCCGGTGAAAGCCTTCCTGAATAATCGAAAGCTTCTGCTGCTTATCACCATCCCCAGGCCATTTTTTCCGGACTTCCTGTAAAAAACGGTGATTAATTTCATAGATGATTTCCATATGGCGCGGTAGCAGACGCTGGATCAATGCTTCATCCCATGTTTCCAACGCTTCAGGCAACAACGTATGATTGGTATAGGCAAATGTCTGACTACAAATGCCCCATGCGTCCTCCCAAAGCATGTTTTGTTCATCGACAAAAATCCGCATCAATTCAGGGATAGCAATGGCTGGGTGGGTATCATTGAGCTGAATCGTTTCATACTGGGGCAACTCGGCCAGTTGATGTCCTGCCGCCTGATGACGACGCAGAATATCCCGGACAGAAGCAGCACTGTGAAAATACTGCTGCATCAAACGCAGTGTCTTACCTTTTTCATGGTTATCATTCGGATAGAGCACTTTGGTAATGTTGCCGGCATCAATCAAGCCGTGTTGTGCTTCAAAGTAGTTGCCGTTGTTAAAGCTTTCTAAAGAAAATGGCGCAATCGCCCGACACTCCCATAAACGCAGCGGATACACGGTCTCACTTTTATATCCGACCACCGGAATATCCCACGGCATTCCCTTAACCGTCATGCCCGGAACCCATTTGCGTCTTTCTTGCCCATCAACCGTTTCGGTGGTGACATAACCGTAGAAACCAATTTCCTGTGCCAGTTCTGGCCGTGCAACTTCCCACGGATATCCTTCGATCCCACACCAAGCATCCGGGGCTTCTTTCTGATGGCACGCTTCAAACGACTGTTTGAACAAGCCATATTCATAGTGCAGTCCGTAACCGACTGTCGGAAATTCCTGAGCTGCCAGTGAATCCATAAAACAAGCAGCCAAACGTCCTAAACCACCATTCCCCAATGAAGGATCCCGCTCTTCTTCAAGCAGATCGGTTAAATCGAGCCCCAGTTCAGCCACGGCGTCACCAATGGCCTCGTAAACGCCCATATTGAGTAAGTTATTACCGGTCAAACGACCAACCAGAAATTCCAGAGAAAGATAATTGACACTTTTTGCATTCAGAATTCGTTCATCCTGCTCAGTTTCCAGTAGATCAAATGTGGTGAGTTCTGCCAACGCACGGGACATAGCCAAATACCAAGAGCGCTTGGTCGCATTTTCGACGGTTGTCGCATAAGTTGATGTCAGATGACGCTTTACATTCTCCAAAAATAGCGTCTTATCAAACGACTTCTGCAATACTGCTTTCATCGTAACCCCTCCCAAACAGGTAACGAGCTGACTGAAATCCGTCTCCGCCAGTTCAGGGACGAAGATATGTCGGATACGAAGCAACTGTCGCAGTCACTTCCGTTCAGTCATAAAAATCATATGGTATACAGCAGACTTACCATGTTGAGGTGTGATAGATGTCAACTTCTGTGTTGAACACGATTCACAATACCTTTAGATAGTAACCTTAGTCGTTAAATTGAACTCCTTGTGTCATTTTCAGTTAAGAAAGTCTACAAAAAGTGACAAATATCACATATTGATAACATAATATCGGCTCAAAGTACCAGAGATATGATCTTTTTTTTCTCAATTTTTCGTCTTAACCAGACAGAGTCATGGTACTTCAGCATAACGACATCGAAATGTAAGTAAATACTTACATTCAAATCAAGCGTTATTCAAAAAAGCGTATAGGCAAGAGACATTCACAGATGTGTGATTGAAGGTGATAAAAATAAAGGCATCGAATGATGCCTTTACAATTCTCATATGAAGATGTGTACGAGTCAGAAACTCAGTGGAATCAGTTCAATACCGAGAACAGCACTAAAACTCATCACCACAATCAACGAGTGTTTGAACACCGCTTTTGACCATGCTTCGAAGTTATCCGACGTCATACGCCGGAATGTCACTCGGGTCCACATCAAGCAAACAACCGAGGCGACCACCAAGTATTCGTAACTTGTATTACCGACGAGGTATAACCCCAGCGCAACAACATTGAAGGCAACCACATAAGCTATCATATGTTTGCGAGCCTTATCGATCCCTGCAACCACCGGCAGTACCGGAATCCCGGCCTGACGATAGTCCTGCAGTCTGAACATCGCGATCGCATAAGAGTGCGGCATCTGCCATAGACAAAATAAGCTGAACAGCAAAACACCTTCCAGACTGATGTAGTTAGTGACTGCCAGATAACCCGCCAATGGTGGCACTGCGCCAGAAATACTCCCAACCAATGTGCCGTATACAGACGTCCGCTTGTACCACATCGTATAAAAGAATACGTAAAAGACATAGCCCAATAAAACCACAACAGCGGTCAGCGGGTTAGTCTGTTGGTACAGCAGCGCTGTTCCGGCGAGTAGCAAGACAATGGCGTAGATGAATGCATGATCGACATTAATCTCACCGCGCACCAACAATCTCTGACTGGTACGTGCCATTTTGCTATCAATATCACGGTCAAAAATATTATTGATGACACACCCTGACGCGATGACCAAAGCCACACCGGCCAACGTACAAAGCAGTAACATTGATGTTGCTGATTCAGCCTTGGCTGCGAGAAAAAATCCCGCAGCCGTAGAGATCAGGTTACCAACGATAATGCCCGGTTTGGTGATCGACAGATACCCTTTAATCATCAGTCTGCGCCTACATCATCATATTGACGTTCAGGTTCCACATAATCCAGATAGAACCAGCTATCAGGATCAGAACAACAATCGCGGAAAACACCAGTGAAATAAAATTCCAGCGACCGTCACTCGTCTTGATTTCCATATGCAGGAAGTAGGCAAAGTGAACAATCACCTGAACAATGGCGCAACCGAACAGCACAGCAAATGTCGTCCCGGTCGATAGGCTTTGTGTCGCAGCATAGTAAAAAGGAATAATCGTTAAGATCAGAGAGGCAACAAAGCCAATCACATATCCCTTCACTCCTGAGTCAGCGTGTTGGTTACTCATGATGTCACCCCAACTAAATAAACGAATGTAAATACACAAATCCAGACGATATCAAGGAAGTGCCAGAACAAGCTTAGACAGCCAAATCGAGTTTCGAGCATGTCGGTCAGACCTTTGGTATTCAATTGCCAGAAACACACAAACAACCAAATCAAACCAAAGGTCACGTGAAGACCGTGGGTTCCAACCAGCGTAAAGAACGCAGACAGGAACGCACTGTGATCAGGTCCATAACCTTCAACAATCAAATGATGGAATTCATAGATTTCCATCCCGATGAAGCCGACCCCAAACAGGAAGGTAATCACCATCCATAACTTTAGGGCCCCGATCTGTTTGCGTTTCATCGCAATCATGCCAAAGCCAAAAGTAATACTACTTAGCAACAGCAACATGGTTTCGACAAAAACAAATGGTAACTCAAAGATTTCTTTACCGCTGGGACCACCAGCGGTTGCATTAGCCAGCACTGCATAAGTTGCAAATAACGATGCAAACAAAATGCAGTCACTCATCAGATAAATCCAGAAACCGAACAGCTTGTTACCACCGGTATCATGGTGGTGATCATGTGCGTGAGCTGCAACAGAATTAGCCTGCATAGTTCACCTCCATATCATCTTTCGATTGAGACGCCGCCTTTGCTTTCGCAACTTCATCACGGTGTTCATCTTCAATCGCCTTGATTTCATCCACCTGAACATAATAATCAACATCGTCGTTGAAACTATGCCAGATGCTCGTTACAACAATCCCGATAAAGCCAATAGCTGCCAGCCACCAGATATACCAGATCATCGCGAAACCAAAGACCAGAGCACATGCAGAGACATACATACCAGTCGGTGTATTTTTCGGCATATGAATGGGTTCATATTCGACTTCTTTATCAAGCGAATGCTCACCCTTCTGTTTCTGATACCAGAAAGCATCGATCTCATCCACTTTCGGGATCACCGCAAAATTATAAAACGGTGGTGGAGAAGAAGTAGACCATTCCAGCGTCCGGCCATCCCACGGGTCACCCGTGACATCACGGTTTTGCTCACGATCTCTGATACTGACAACGATCTGAGTCACCTGACACACCACCCCGAGGGCTACAATTGCAGTCCCGACCGCTGCTGTCGCAAGCAGTGGGAAGTAGTCAGCACTGATATCCTGACTCAAACGACGTGTCATGCCCATAAAGCCAAGTGCATACAATGGCAGGAAGGCCAACAGGAAGCCAATCAGCCAACACCAGAAAGCCCGACGTCCCCATGCTTCATTAATCATGAAACCAGTCGCTTTCGGGAACCAGTAAGTAATTGCTGCAAAGCAGCCGAAGACCACACCACCGATAATGACGTTATGGAAATGCGCAACCAAGAAGACACTGTTGTGCAGCACAAAATCAGCACCGGGAACAGCCATCAGAACCCCAGTCATCCCACCAACACTGAATGTAATCAGGAATCCAATCGTCCACAGCATCGGTGACGTAAACTGAATACGTCCTTTGTACATCGTAAACAGCCAGTTAAATATCTTCACCCCTGTCGGGATAGAGATAATCATGGTTGCAATCCCAAAGAAGGCGTTTACATTTGCACCGGCTCCCATGGTAAAGAAGTGATGCAGCCAAACAATAAAGGCCAGAATCGTGATGACAATCGTCGCCCAAACCAGAGACGTATAGCCGAATAGCTTCTTGCGCGAGAAGGTCGCGGTCACTTCAGAGAACACCCCGAAAATAGGCAGAATAAGGATATATACCTCAGGGTGACCCCATGCCCAAATCAGGTTGATATACATCATCATGTTCCCACCCATATCGTTGGTGAAGAAGTGGAAACCTAGATAACGGTCTAACGTCAATAGTGCGATCGAAACAGCAAGAATTGGGAATGAAATAATGATCAGAATGTTGGCACACAATGAAGCCCAGGTGAAAACAGGCATCTTCATCAGTGGCATTCCCGGTGTACGCATCCGCATAATGGTGACAAAGAAGTTCACCCCAGTCAGCGTTGTCCCGACACCCGATATCTGTAGCGCCCAAATCCAGTAGTCAACACCGACCCCCGGACTAGCACCGATACCTGACAGTGGTGGATAAGCCAACCAACCGGTACGGGCAAACTCACCCAAACCCAGTGATAGGTTGGTCAAAATCACCCCCACAACAAACAACCAAAAACTCAGGTTATTCAGATACGGGAAAGCGACGTCACGCGCACCAATCTGTAATGGCACAACAATGTTCATCAAACCGATAACGAGTGGCATTGCCACAAAGAAAATCATGATGACACCGTGAGCGGTAAAGATCTGATCATAGTGATGTGGCGGCAGATAACCGGCTTCACCCGCAGCAGAGAGCGCTTGCTGACTTCGCATCATCACCGCATCGGCAAAGCCACGGATGAGCATGACAAACGCGACAACAATGTACATGAAGCCTAATTTTTTGTGGTCTACCGAAGTAAACCATTCATTCCATAGATACTGCCATTTACCAAGACGCGTTACCCAAATCACGACTGCCAAACCGACAACTGCGATGACAGAGAGGGTAATCATGATAATGGGCTCATGGTATGGAATGGAGTCCAGTGTTAATCTTCCAAACATAATCTCATCACCCTTCATGCTCAGTCATCGAATGATGACCCATTGGTTTATCCATATCCATATCCAGTCCATCTCCCATGTGCATATTCATACTACCTGGGAACTGGGTTACCACAGCGTTGAACAGGCCGTCCGGAATATGAGAATAATAAGTGACGGGAACATCGATGCTTGGCTTCGCTAAAGCACGATAATCAGCGAAATCATGAATCTGCTGTTCAGAAGACTTCACTTTCTCAACCCATTGTTCGAAGCTGGCCATATCCGGTGTTGCCGTTGCAGTGAATTTCATATGTGAGAAACCATCACCACTAAAGCTTGCGGCAATACCTTTATAATCCCCAGCATGATTGGCAATTAAATGCAGACGAGTCACCATACCGGGCATCGCATAAAGTTGGCTACCCAATCGAGGGATAAAGAAAGAGTTCATGATGTTATCTGAAGTCAGCTTGAACTTCACCGGAACATCTTTTGGAAATGCAACATAATTCAGCGTTGCTATTTTCTGTTCCGGATAAATGAACAACCATTTCCAGTCAAGTGACACCACTTCAATTGTCATCGGTTTCATATCACTGACTAAAGGCTTAGAAGGTTCAAGATGGTGCGTTGAACGCCAAGTGATAGTCGCCAAAATGACGATAATAATGATTGGGATCGTCCAGACAACAAGCTCAATCTTTGTTGAATGGGACCATTCTGGTGTGTATTCTGCGTTCGAATTACTTGATCGATATTTATACGAGAAGTAGATCGTCATCAGTATCACAGGGATAACAACGATCAACATCAGGAATAGAGCTGTAATGATCAACTCTTTTACCTGAACACCCACCTCTCCTTTGGGATCAAGTAGCGCAAACTTACACCCTGAGAGCATCAGCACTGTGAGTAACAGTCCGAGTCTCGATATGATGCTTTTATATCGTGAGGCTTCCATTTACTTGTACTTTCTCTTTTTGGCAGAGACCCTGATAACCGACACTTCCTTATCAAGACTCCGCAGTTGTTTTTAATAAGAGTATTTGAATCTGCAACAAATTATCCTTATCTGATACAAATCCACTTAACTCTACGAAATGATGACATTCCACATCCAGCTTATCGAAGAAGATAAATATATTTGTTACAAGAAAGAACACTTTGCTACATCCGACACATCATAGTAACAATACGTCGAGGGGCACTATATTAAAGTGCAATCTTAAGTTACGCAAATCTGACGTTCATAAAAAGCAGATCCGCCACATCTACGAAATCAAAGACATAATCTATTGTTATCTATATACTTTTTAGAACATATTTCACTTTCTGCCAGACATTATCCGCAGCGGTTTTTTTTTTCACTATAATTTATGAACTCTATCACGGAATGCAATGCAATTTATTTTATAAACCGAAGAATACTGAGCGCATGAAAAATCATGATTTGTGATACCAACCGAATCCGAAAGACATAAAAAAACGCCCCATGTCATATCAAGGGGCGTTTTGCAATCCGTTTTGTCATGAAAGTGAGAATGAGCGGCTACTCAATCTCCGCATTATGATAAACCTGTTGGACGTCATCGCTATCATCCAGCAGATCAAGAAACTTCTGGAATTTCTCAGCATCTTCTCCGGCAATTTCAGTCCGGTTTTGTGGCACGAACGTAATCTCTTCCACATCCAAGGTGACGTCAGGGAAAGCCTCAGTCAACGCAGTCTTTGCTTTGAAGAATTCGGTGTGGGGTGCAAATACAGTCATCACACCATCTTCCAGCTCAATATCAGCTACATCAACATCAGCCATGACTAATGCTTCTAACACACTTTCTTCATCATCCCCCTGAAACTGGAATACAGCCTGATGATCGAACATATGCGCAACAGTCCCCGGACTACCAATCTTTGCGCCTGTCTTCACAAAGCACTGCCGGACATCCTGAAAAGTTCGATTGCCGTTATCCGTTAAACAGTCAACAATCACACTGATACCACCGGGGCCAAACCCTTCATAACGAGCTGGCTGGTAATCTTCACCCGCTCCTCCCGAGGCTTTATCCAGCGCTTTGTCGATCACATGTCCGGGAACCTGATCTTTCTTCGCTTTAGTGATCAAGTGTCGCAAAGAAAGGTTGGTATCCGGATCGGCCCCTCCATTTTTTGCACACACATAAATCTCTTTGCCGTATTTGGAATAAACTTTAATCTTTGCGCCTTGACTCTTCGCCATGGAAGCTTTACGCACTTCAAAACTTCTTCCCATCGGGATATTCTCTCTCATTAATTGAACGCGACGGATTGTAGAAAAAACACAGAACCATTTCAATTTCTGCCAGTTCAGGGAGCGGTTTACATCACACCCATGACCCTTTTATATTTATCCACTGATTGTTGAAAGCATGTCTGTTCATCGGTTGTTCGCAACGTTTCCTGATGCTGAGTAAATACTTCAGGCCCTGCCTTTCCTTGTTTCAGTTTCCAGACTAAAAAGGCTGCCTGCTTATCCAACTCGATCCGATTTTTCTCTTCAGCACTCAATTCTGCAAGATTAAAAGACATAAAATCACCCGCCATCTGTAAACAAGTTATGCAATATACCACAGGAATCAAGAAAATTAAGCGCTAACTGAGGTTCGTACCAGCCGCTCTCATGCAGAAAAAAAAGGGCAGCTAAGCTGCCCCTTTTTATCCAATATAAAACTTAATGAAGTAAGCCAAGTTCCCTAGCTTCTTCAAGCGTTAAACCACTTTCACGAATTTCTCTCATCACTTCAATCCGGCGTCGGGCTTCGGCTGACTTGAGGGTTTTCGTCGGTTTTTGCAATTCAACTTCGTCCGTGAAGTCCCATTTATTTGCGATATTCGTCATTTCATCATGGTCGATTGAATTGATAGACATAAACCACCTCCGGACAAACCATGTTAGGGACACGTATTCTATAGCGAAGCTGAAAAACCTTGTTAAGCAAAATTATCCAAGATTGTGATAATGGCTATAGTTCTGTAAAAATATTGATAGATGTAAAAATAAAATTTTGCGTCTATTTTAACAGCGCTGTATTTTTAAAAGATTGCTCTCGATTTTTTGCTTAACTCATTCCCCCGACTCTCCTCGCTCGTTTTCTCTGATTCACATCATATACGGAACAATGATCAAGGGTGTGATTGCATTCATGAAGAGATTCGTCATGGTCGATTGATTTGATGGCCGAGCTGATGTACTCACTTTCTGACAGGCAAAAAAAAGCGAGCATGGGGTGCTCGCGAAAATGCTAAGTATGAATATAACAACATGAACCTAACCAATGACATCGGTAGGATATCGGTTGTCTTTCGAGGTAGAGAATAGCGGTCTCAACACCCGCTTCTGTCAGGAAGATGTCAGAGCTGTGCAAAGACAATCAGGGTTTGTAACCTTGGTTCCATTTTACCGTTCGCCAGTCTTTAAATGCTCTAGATACCAATTGCCACTTCATCAAGCACTAAAAACACCGACTCGTCTAAATGCCCTTCACTAATCTGTTTACACACTTTACGCCGAACCGCCAATCCTGAGATCAATCGTTCAATTGACAAATGTTTATTACGACTACGGGAATTATACAACTCAATGGTCTTGCTCAGAATCTCGTAAGAGAGCACCGTATCACTGACCCTTAGCCAATCGAGCTTATCAATCAACTCCTGACACTCTTCTCGGATTAATGATGGTGAGTGTCCGGTCATCGCAGATAAAGCGCTTATACTGCGTTCCAGAGCCTCTCGTGAGGTATATTTTGATAAGGTGATCGTAATCTCATCAGCATTGATCTCTACCAGATGTTTACGTAACTTGACCCGGCGGCCTAAATTGCCTCTGGGAGATGGTGCTTTACGTTGGATAGGTTCAAATTCCCCATCAATAATTGAAGCGAGTTCTTCCAGTTTCTGCTTAGAGACCATCTCATGGCGAAGTGGATTGGGTAACGTCGGTGCCATATTGCGTTTTCCAGCATTGGTTGTTCTCGCTCTAGAGAAACGCAACACCTCTTCAACATCACATTTAATGTCGACTTCATAATCCGAAATCTTGCCTTTGGTATGAATGGAACGGACAGAAAGATGATATCCCCATAGATTGACGACAAATAGATCATCATCCCCTTTCCCTTCGGATAAACGCCGCAACTCCCGGATCAGATCCATCGAAAAACGTCGCCATTCAATATTACGGGCCAATTTCTGATTCAGCTCAGATAACAGCATGGTTTCATGATGCCGACGGGACATCCGGCTCCGAAAATAAGAATAGAGTTGGAATACCAGCGTATGCTGTTTCAGAATCTCTGGTGGAAACAGGAAAAAGTAATCCCGCGTCAGCAGTTCTTCATAAAATGAAGGTTCCCAAACCAGAATATAGAGATTGGGTTTGATCTTAATCTCGCCATCGGCGCCTTCAACTGGGGCTTCTTCTGAAGCCGTGATCGTTCGGGCCAAAAAGCGGAAACGATCACTTTTAAATCCTTCCGGCATATTTTCACTGAGCCAACGACCGGTGAGTTCATGGAGCTGAAAGTCAGTAAATTCAATGCGATCAATACTGTCCCGAATAGAATCTCTCGCCGGCCCGCTATCCTTCTTGCCCCGAAGTGACAAGATATCTGTGATATACAGCGGTGTCTTATTCGGAATTTGTTTGGCGTTCAGATGATATTCTTCACGCTGATGATCATGGTATTGAACCGTTAACGTAAACAGGGCAAACAGCGTCATCAGATCATCAACAGTCATAATATTTTTGGATGATCTTGTTTCGATCACAGCGCGAGTCCCAGAAATTGAGACCATTGATTTCTGGTAACTCTTACGTGTTCTTGGCGGTGCCAATGCTTGATCGATAATGCCCGCCCAATTGGTCGGTGAGACCACAAATTGATCAGCTTCATCTTTGATTGCAGGGGGCGTATTTAATCCATATTCATTTAACAGGCGCTGATTCACTTGTGTTTGTGCCAGCGCTTTTGAGCGTTTTTGTTTCTCTGATTGTTTTACCGATTCGGTAATCAGGCTGGTGGCTCCCAATGATGAGATCAACTGACTGGGATTAATAAACTTATGCAGCATTGTTTTGCCTGCCAAACCTTCCTCGAACCGAACAGGGATTTGTTCAAAGAGGCCAATACTGACAGCTGCGCGTAATCGCTGTTGAATTGCGGCTCTGGTTAACTGTCCATCAGCAGCTTCAATCAACTCTGTTGTTGAAACTAAGCCATCCTTACTACTCATGCCTTTTAGAGAGACTAAATTCAGTAGTTCAATGATGCTTCTGGTCACCCCTTTAAAGTGCTGATACTGTTCTATCCAGTTGATCGATGCTTCCGATACTTGAAAGAGATGTCCATCTTTATGATTTCTGGGAGCTTTGATTAATATTTTTTCGTGGGTGCTCATATTCCTGTCCATATCACATTTGATGTAATATTGATATTTTTCCGAGCTTATAGAAAAAGATTCTATAAATAAAGAAAAAAATTATTGCTCTTAAAAACTGATCTTTATGATTATTACTGATCTTAAATGTTTATATGATCTTATGATCTGGGCAAGAAAATGCTTGTAATCAATTGTAATAAAACAATATTTTTATTTGGTTTCTGAAAGCATGATCATGGCTGGTCAGGAACGATGATCAATTAGATATTGAAAGCATGATCATTAATCGACTGAAGCATGATCATTTGTATTTCGGAATCATGATCATTATCTTTTTTGAAGCATGATCAAGATGGATACACAACTTATCCACATGCTTGATCTGCTGGTTATTATTCGTCAGATGATATTTTGCTTTAATTCTGGACAACCCCGTAAGCATGATCAAGGTGTCTTGTTTCTCCCTTCCCTTCTCTGACGATTTTGCTGACTTTTGGGGAATCAAAAGACACATTTTTTTGGGAGATGACTCGATATATGTCACGTTCAGTCGTCACGTAAGCATGATCAAGGATGATTAGGGCCTACTTTCCTGAAAGTCTGTCATTTCAATTTAGCGACCAATCTAAATAAATACGACGGATCCCCCAGTTGAATTGACACCTTCCGTAGTTATAGCAAGAAAACTCATGCTTCCGAGATAAATTATTCTTGATCATTGTTCCGACTATTTGATCATAAGATCATAAATGAATTCACTGAATTTACATGACTCATATCCCTTGATCATGCTTCTATTTTTTCTCTGGCTCTTGGAACAATGATCAAGGTGTTGTGCCATG
The DNA here is from genome assembly GCF_024347135.1 of Vibrio spartinae. Lineage (NCBI taxonomy): Bacteria > Pseudomonadati > Pseudomonadota > Gammaproteobacteria > Vibrionales > Vibrionaceae > Vibrio > Vibrio spartinae. The sequence continues at coordinate 1,188,120 of NZ_AP024908.1, forward strand.
ATCATTGTTCCGATGGGTTGCTTACCGTTTTATTGTCCATCTGTTGTGTGATTCATTTGATTAAATGACGATTTACGACTGATATTTTTCGTTATTCTGGCATTTCTGCTGTTTTTTTTGACAGAATAAAACTAATTATTGATGAATAAGTGCCCTTTTTAAGGGATTCGGCTTGCAAGATATTCGGATTTTCAGCATCTTAGCGAAAAGAAACGTATAAAATGTTCGCAATTAATACTGATGATAGCAGTTTGGAAATATCGTATGCAGTTGAAATCACAATTACCGTAAGTATCGCGCATCTTTCAATCGTTCCGGTATCGTGATTGATGGTCATCGATGTGTATCACGGTCTATTGTTTTGGTAACCTCATCATCCTGGATATTATTCTCCTTATAGAGGAAGCTGTTCATTTTGATAGGAAGAATGAAATTTACAATGTAAAATGTGACAATGTAACACTTTTATGAAATGTTGTTTTTAAGGTAGAGATGAATCAATTTTTTGATGTGAATTTTCATATTTTTCATTAAATCGTCTCTTAGTAGACACTTAACTGTGATATTAATCTAAAATTGATCGTACACCTTTTTATTGTCAACAAATAAAATTGCTGTACAATGGCGTTATGTCACTCATTATGGATC